>PLKU01000228.1 GCA_003140705.1 Acidobacteriaceae bacterium | reverse complement strand
CGTCGAATGCCTTGCGCTCGCGTTCCCATCGCTTGTCACGGTCCATTGCGTAATAGCGGCCGTTGATTGAGGCAATCTTGCCGACTCCGTACTCGCGCATCTTTTGTTCAAGCTGTTCGATGAATCCAGCGCCGGAGTTGGGACCGGTATCCCGACCGTCCATGAAGGCGTGGACGAAAACGCGCTGCAGACCGTAATCGCGCGCGATGCGAAGCAGAGCGTAGAGGTGCTGCTGATGGGAGTGAACGCCGCCATCAGAGACCAGGCCGAAGAGATGAAGTTGGCGCCCGCCCTCCTGTGCACGTTGCATGGCGCGCACGATGGAAGCGTTCTTTTGAAATTCGTCAGCAGCAATCAAAGCGTCGATGCGGGTGATGTCCATCTNNTTGCCCATCTGTCCATCCGGCAATCCGACAAAATGCTCAGAGGCGCGGATCAGCGTATTGGGGTATTCGCGAAGCAGCTGGTCGTAGGTTGGCTTGCGGGCTAGGGCAATCGCGTTGTTCGCGGTCTGGGGGCTGTAGCCCCAACCGTCGAGGATGGTCAGAACGAGAGGACGCTTGGAGATGGGCACGGGCAGCTTCCTTGATTTTCCTGGTTTGAGGAAGAAGAACAGTCAATAGAATTCTGGTCGGAGGTTCGAGGACCCAGGCCTCGGATTCAAGACCTGGGCACCGAACATTTGATGACAAGGACAACCGACTAGTCGCTGTAATTCAGGCTCTCAAGCCCGAGGTAGACTGCGCCGGATCCGAGTTCTTCTTCAATGCGAAGCAGCTGGTTATACTTTGCAATTCGGTCAGTGCGGCTCACGGAACCAGTCTTGATCTGGCCCACGCCGGTGGCGACTGAGAGATCGGCGATGAAGGTGTCTTCAGTTTCGCCAGAGCGGTGGGAGATCACCGAAGTGTAGCCGTAGCGGCGGCCCAGTTCGATGGCTTCGAGCGTCTCGGTAACTGTGCCGATCTGGTTTACCTTGATGAGGATGGAATTGCNNAATATCGTCGCCGACCAACTGGATGCGCCCCCCAAGCTTCTCGGTCAGCAGACGCCATCCGGCCCAGTCGTCTTCAGCCAAGCCGTCTTCAAGCGAGACGATCGGATACTGGCGGGTCCAATTATCGTAGAAGCTAACCATCTCTTCGCTTGAAAGCTCGCGCTTATCGCTCTTCTTGAAGACATACTTGTTCTTNNTCTTTTCCTTGTCGTAGAACTCACTTGAAGCAGGATCGAGCGCGATGGAGATTTGTTCTCCTGGCTTGTAGCCGGCCAACTGGATGGCTTCGAGAATGAGTTCGATGGCTTCGTCGTTGGACTTGAGCGACGGAGCAAAGCCGCCTTCATCACCGACCGCGGTGTTGTATCCCTTCTTCTTGAGCACACCTTTGAGAGTGTGGAATGTCTCAGCGGCCCAACGCAGCGCATCGGAGAAGCGCTCGGCGCCGACGGGCATGATCATAAATTCCTGAAAGTCAACGTTGCTGTCCGCGTGGGCCCCGCCATTTAGCACGTTCAGCATGGGGGTAGGCAACACGGAGGCATTGACACCACCAAGATAGCGATAAAGAGGAATTTCCAGGGTCTGTGCCACGGCGCGGCATGCCGCCATCGAAACGGCGAGGATAGCGTTGGCCCCCAGTTTGGCCTTATTCGGCGTGCCGTCAAGCGCGCACATGGTCTGGTCGATGAGACGCTGGTTGGCGGCATCCAGGCCTTCCAACTCAGGTGCGATCACGGTTTCCACGTTTTCGACAGCCTGCAATACGCCCTTGCCGAGGAAGTGGGTCTTGTCGCCGTCACGCAGCTCCACGGCCTCATGTTCGCCGGTGGAGGCGCCCGAAGGCACTATGGCGCGGCCCAAAGCTCCGCTTTCCAGAATTACGTCCGCCTCAACGGTCGGATTGCCGCGCGAGTCCAAGACTTCGCGGGCGCGAATGGCAACAATTTCAGTCATATGATTCCTCACAATGCGATGCATTAGCCGGTCATTCAGTTTGGGAGGGCGATCCACGAGAAGAGTCTCTCCGGCTGCGCTTTGAATTGTTTCGAGAAACTCGTGCACGTAGCGGGTCTCCTCGCCTTCCAGAACTCAAGAATGCGTGTCTTCCTTAGCGATTCTAGCAAACGAGGCGGTAGCGCCCTGTGTGGCAGCGATCACACTGCGGAAAGCGATTCCTACAATCAATGAGCTGCGTAGTCGGGAGCTGATTCGAGTCCTCAAATGGGTTGCCTTTGCTGATTCGTACCGTCAAAGGAACCTGCATCCTTGTGGAAACGATCTCTCGGGTTGGGTTAATTTAGCCTTGAGTTGGGTAATGCAGAGGGGTAGATTGAGGTCGTATCGGTAGATTGCCTGCCGACGAAACTGTTCGTTCCCGATGGGGTTTAAGAACCAGAGGAAAGCTTTACCCGCGAAAAGGAGTCTTGGATGAGTCGGCCAATCATTGTGTGCGCCCTGTTTGTTGCAGCTACTGCCGTCCTGGGAATGCAAGCGGCGAGCCAGACAGCCCGGTCCAACCCCTACGAGGGCACCTCGCGGCCTCCCGCGGACGATCAGATCACAACCAGCACTACGCCGGAGGCGAAACCGCCTGCTGGGGTTCCGTTGGATAGTCAGCCAGCGGAAACACGCAGCAGCCCCTTGCAATCTCGTCCCCTGGACGACCTGCAACCTGGAGTTGGCAATTCTCAGAGCAGCTTCGCGAATTCAGGTCGCTCCATGAAAACAGGGGAAACATGGGAGACCGGCAACGACGACGGAATCGTGCATGTAGCCTCATCTCCCGAGCGCCCGATGGATCATTCGTATCTGAATGATCCGGACGGCGATATTGTGCATCCGCATGCGCGGCGTTCGGGTGAAATCATGGAAGGGACCACGATTCGAGTGAGATTGCTGCAGCGTCTGTCAACCGTATCGAGCGAAAAGGGTGACACCTTCCATACCATGGTTGCCTCTGATGTATTGCAGGGCGGCCAGGTTGTGATTCCCACAGGCTCCGAGATTGACGGCAGGATTATGCAGTTGTCCACTGGCCATGTCGGCGGTCACGGTTCGATGCGCCTGTCCCCGGAAACAGTGACACTGCCTGATGGCCGGCGATTCCAGCTCCATGCCGATGTCACGGCAACCCCAGGCTCTAGAACGCGGATCCGGGGTGAGAGCACCATTACGCCGGGTTCACGGCTCAAGCGCGACGGCATTGAGTATGGGGGCGCGGTGGGTGGAGGCCTGGTGGCCGGCGCAATGCTCGGCGGCCCTGCGGGAGCGGCAGCTGGTGGCTTGATCGGAGCTGGTGTGGTGACGGTGCACCTGATGGTCAGCCATCCCCAAGCCACACTCGAATCGGGCACCAACATGATGCTCACGCTGACGGAGCCCCTCGATATGGTCCCGGCTGCTTCAAGCGGCAACTAGGGGCGTTCACCGCACCTTGACTGCTACACTCCCGTTGCATGGGAGTTAGCCATGGTGGAAGTTGCGGCGGAAATCGGGACCACAGTCCAAACGGTAGGAGTACTCGGGGCTGGGATCATGGGCTCTGGGATCGCCCATGTTTTTGCCTGTGCTGGATTTGATGTCCTGCTTTGCGACGTGGAGCAGAAGATTCTGGATCGGGCAGTCAGCCTGATTCGCGCCAATCTTGGTCGGGAGGCCTCGAAGGGCAGGCTTAACGCTTCTGAGATTGAGCCGATCCTGGGCCATATCTCTACCAGTGTCGACCGCAGGGTACTGAACCGCGCGGACTTTGCCATTGAGGCTGCCTCGGAGCGGTTCGATGTGAAGGCGGATATCTTCCGGGCGCTCGACCGCATATTGCCGGAAGGCGCCGTTCTGGCGACTAACACATCTTCCATCTCGATCACCAAGCTGGCCGCGACAACGCACAGGTCGGCTCAAGTGATCGGGATGCACTTCTTTAACCCCGTGCCGAAGATGGAGCTCGTCGAAGTTGTACGGAGCCCGGCGACCAGCGAAAAGACCTTTGAGTTGGTCAAGGCATTGGCGCTCAAGTTGGGCAAAACTCCCGTAGCAGTCAATGACGCTCCAGGCTTCGTCTCCAACCGCGTCCTGATGCCGCTCATTAATGAGGCCGCATACGCTGTGATGGAAGGCGTGGCCACCCCGGAGGCTGTGGATCAGGTTTTCAAGTTGGGCATGGCCCACCCCATGGGTCCTCTGACCTTGGCAGACTTGATCGGTCTGGATGTTTGCGTTGATATTCTCAAGGTGTTGCAGGAAGGGTTTGGCGACCCGAAGTACCGTCCCTGCCCGCTGCTTGTGGAGATGGTGGAGGCTGGTTCGTTAGGGAGGAAGTCAGGACGTGGCTTCTATTCATATGGGAGCCAGGCCGGAGACTCAGCACGTCACTAAAATCGTCGTTTCACGGAATAGAAAAGGTCGCTAGCCTCTTTATGGAACTGAACTTGCATTCTCCGCGTATCATTCAGCGAGCAGCCTCCCCCGGCAGCTAAGGAATATGCAGAGCTTCGTCGACACACTCGGCCAGGTTTTTCGCGCCATGATGGCCAACAAACTCCGCAGCTTCCTGACGATGTTCGGGATTGCCTGGGGTGTTGGATCACTGCTGGTGCTGGTAGGGCTGGGCGAAGGCTTTCGCTCGGGGCAGCACAAGCAGTTGGCCACCTTCGGAAATGACGTGGTGATGATGTGGAACGGCACCATTCCAGCGCTTGCCAACCAGCATACGGGCATGCGGCCGTACCAGTTCACCCCCGACGATGAAGCCGCGCTGCGCAAACTGCCGGAACTGCGTGCGGTTACCGCGTTTCTGAGCCGCAACGATCTGTATGAAGTGAGTGCCTACGCGAACAGTTCCGGCCAGGTCATGGGCGTTGAGCCGAATTACTCGACCGTACGCTTTGTGCCCATTGCGGAAGGAAGATTTCTGGACGACAAGGACATGACCGAACGTCGCCGGGTGGTGGTTCTCGGATCGAAAAGTGCGTCTTTGCTGTTTCCGGGCCGGCCCTTGCTCGGAGAGACCATCACCATCAACGACGTTCGTTTCACCGTGGTGGGTAGTGTGCAGTCCATCAGTCGCGGCAACAACGATGGCGACAATCAGAAGGTCTACATTCCGCTGACCATCATGCAGGAACTGTTTGCCATGAAGGGCGACAACGTAGCCCAGAACGCGCTGAGCTCCATCCAATACCAGCCTGCGACCAAGGGCGACACCACCGCGGCCGTCCCTGCTGTTCATAGGGTTATCGCAGAGAGACACGGCTTTGACCCATCTCTTAAAGATGCATTCCAGGAGTGGGACACCATCCAGGAAGAGCACATGATTGGAGCGATCTTTAACGCCATGGACGTCTTCCTGGGCGGGGTCGGTATCGTCACCTTGGCGCTCGGTGCAGTGGGGATTATCAACATCATGCTCGTCTCGGTAACTGAGCGCACACGCGAGATCGGTTTGCTCAAGGCCATTGGAGCAACAAAGCGCAGCATTCTGGCCCAGTTCTTTTGGGAAGGCCTGCTGCTGACCGCGGTTAGCGGCCTCATAGGCATAGCTGTCTCTGCGGGACTAATGTGGATACTCCAGGAACTGCTGACGGGCAAGGTACCGGGATTTGATCCGCCGCGCCTCGTGCCCTGGTCGGCGGCGATGGCACTAGTTTGCCTGGTGCTGTGCGGGGTGGTTGCCGGCCTTTATCCGGCCAGCAAGGCAGCCGCAATGGATCCTATTGAGGCTCTGCGGCGGGAGTAGCAGCAGGTCGGCAAGTTGACAAGGGAAGGGAAGCAGCTTCGATGTTGAGAGATATTCTTGGTCAGGCCTGGGAAGCGATGGTCTTCAACCGCCGCCGTACCGCCATCACCATGGTTGGTATGGCCTGGGGCATCGCCACTGTTGTACTGCTGGTGGCTTATGGCGCCGGTTTCAGCAACGCTATCGAAAACATCTTCTCCAAGTTTGGCACGAACACCATCATATTCTGGGGCGGCCGCACCAGCCAGCAGGCAGGCGGCGATAAGGCTGGAGCGCGGGTCCGCTTTACCTTGGACGACATTGACCGCGTTTCCAACAGTGTTCCTGGAATCCTGCATATTTCCCCAATGGCATCCAAGAACATTACAGTCCAAAACGACCTCCACACTTACACATGGAGCGTCAACGGAGTCCGTCCCCCTTACCAGGAAATCTGGAAGCTTAATCTCGAAGACGGCCGGTTCTTCAATGGTGCCGAAGACCAGCAACGCGCCCATGTCTGTGNNTGTGTGATTGGGTCTGAGAACAAGACCAAGCTCTTTTCCGGCGGATGGGCGCTGGGAGAAACAATTCGTCTGAACGGCGAGGCATTCACAGTTATTGGCGTGATGAAGCCAAAGATGCAGGAAGGCGACAACGACGATAGCAACCGGGTTATCTATGTCCCCTTCAATACCAGCAGCGACTTCGTAGACACGACTTACCTGGATAGCATCTGGCTCGATTATCGCGGAGATCACGAAATGGTCGAGAAGGCCCTTCGCGAGACCATGGGTGCAGCTCACCACTTCCGGCCCTCGGACCACAACGCGATGGGCGTTGCCAACCTGATGTCTCAAGTCATCGTTTTCCGCCTTTTGTCGATTGCGCTTTCGATTCTGCTGACCCTGGTGGGAGCGCTGACCCTGGGGATTGCCGGAATCGGACTGATGAACATCATGCTTGTAGCCGTACAGCAACGTACCCGCGAGATTGGAATCGAAAAGGCGCTCGGTGCTCGCCGGCGCCACATCCTGATCCAATTCCTTGCTGAGGCACTGGCAATTACCGGCGTTGGCGGTGTCGCAGGGATTGCGTTGGCCTACATTGTCTCGGCGCTGGTGGGGAGAATCACGTTCTATAGCGCGTTGGCAAAGAATGCAGAGAGCGCCGACATTCGCCTGATCATCTCGCCAACATCCGTACTTGTGGCTACCGTGATCCTGATCATTACAGGGCTTGTGAGCGGGATGATTCCAGCCATTCGGGCCGCTAACCTGGATCCGATCGAGGCGTTGCGCTACGAATGAAGCAGGGACTTAGGGACCAGGGGATAGGACCAGGTCCTTCGACTCATACTGGCGGTGGCGCATCCACAACCGGTATCCCAGGCGGCGGCGTGAAATGGAAGACCTCCGCCGGGATGGGTGCGTTGGGCTGTTCGCCGGTGAAGGTGAATTGAGTCAATGCGCCGTCGACTTCCTCAATTTCAATCCCAGTAATGGTGCCGTCCCCAGTCAATGTGATCGTGAGCCGAGCTACACGCTTCTCCTGACCTTTTGGCTGGCCGGTGAGCGTGAATCGCCCGCCCGGCGCGCTTGCTAACGTAATGTTATTCACTTCTTTTTCAAGTTCGGTGTGCCCCAGCAGAAACCGCAACGGGGAACGCAGGTCGTCGAGTTCTTTTGCAGGAATGCGCTGGACCTGAGAATCCCCACGCGCATAAAACCATGCAAATTGCCCGTCAAGCAGGAACACCTTTCCGGCCGGCGCACTGTAGTCCCACTTCATCCGGCCAGGCTTGAGCAGGAGCAGGTTGCCGCTCTCGGCTCGCTTGACTCCCATGCCCTCATAGCTCTCTGTGAAGACGGCCCGGAGCGAGTGCAACTGGTTGTAGTGGTGGTCGACCTTTTGGGCAAGGTCGTGGGCCTCCTGCGCGGAGGGCGAACGTTGTTGTGCGCAGAGACTCGTTGCGAGTGGGGCGGCGGCCAGGATCAACGTGCCGAGCCGCATCAGCGTGCCAGTGCTCATTGCAGCGGCTGGGAGCAGTTGGCGCCGCCGGCCGGGTCGAATTTGATTGACCCAAACTGGTCACTGCAGTAGCCGCGATCGCCGGTTTTGCCGAGGGATTGCGGAACGGCGGTAACCGAATAGCCCGTGAATCGATCCGTACCGTTGATCGTCACCTTGGTGCAATTGGTGATGTTGAACACGTATCCGGACTTGTATCCTGAGGCAAGATCGGGTTGCAACATTTGAGCAGCAGTTGCAGATGGTGCACCGGCGGAGGGGTCTCCTCCCAGGGATGCCAGCGAGCAAGCGTAACCGTTGGCGGGGTAGGTTTGCTCGTATTGCATTTCTGCCTGTCCAATGGCGCGCACTGACTGCCTGGCGGAAAGGTCGTTGGCATATTTCTTCAAACCTCCGACCGTAGGGATCGCAATGAGCATCAGGATTGCGATGATGGCCATTACGATCAGCAATTCCATTAGCGTAAAGCCGTTGCGTGAGCGCGAATCATGTAGACGTCGACTGATCGACAACTTGCCATTCATGGATTTAAGGGCCTCTTGGTACGGGCCGAAATACACAGACCCATTCGACAAAATGCTACAACGAACAGACGCAGAAGGGAAATAGGACGCTCAGAAAGAGCGAGTCAGCAAGTCAGCACGTCAGCCTGGCGCGGCTGAGCTTGATGCCGTCAAGGCGGCCCAGTAAGGTGACGGCGACCTTATCGGGATCGAAAAGCCTCTGAGCCATAGAATGCACCTGGGCTGCTTCAACCTCTTCAATGCGGGCGATCACCTCGTCCACGGTCATGAAATTATGGAAATACATCTCCTGGCGAGCAAGGTTTGCCATGCGCGAGTTGGAGCTTTCCAGTCCCATCAGGATATTGCCCTTGAGCTGATCCTTGGCGCGAGTCAACTCCTCGGGAGGAAGCAAGTGATCCTTCAAGTTTCTAAACTCAGCCATGATTAGATCCACGACGTCGAGAGCCTTGCCCGCAGCGGTTCCTGCATAAACCAGCAAAGTGCCAGTATCACGGTAAGGGCTGAGGTCAGAGTAGATCGAATAGGCCATACCCCGCTCTTCCCGAATCGTCTGAAAGAGGCGGGAGCTCATGCCGCCGCCCAGCACAGTATTCAGAATCAACGTGGCGTAGCGATTCTCGTCAGTAATCGGCGGGGCAGGAACGCCGAGGCAGATCTGCACTTGTTCAAGGGACTTTTTGTTGCGCATGATGATACGAGCGCTCGCCTCGGGCGCCGAGAGCTCCTGCGCCGTCTGGCCCCCGGTCAGCCCGGAAAACTTGGCTGATACTGCCGCCGCAAACTGGTCGTGGTCCAGGTTGCCTGCTGCTGAGAAGATGATGTTGCCGCCGTGGAACCGATCGCTGTGATAGGCAAACAGGGTCTGCTGATCCAATCGAGTTACCGTTTTCGTGGTGCCCAGGATGGGCCATCCCAGCGGATGGTCCTTCCAGAAGCTTTGCGTGAAGAGCTCGTGCACCAGCACATCCGGATTGTCTTCGTCGATTTTGATTTCTTCAAGGATCACGCCGCGTTCACGCTCAATATCTGTCGCGGCAAAGATTGGATTCAAAACCAGGTCCGAAAGGACGTCAAGGGCAATCGGGACGTGGTCACCGAGCGACTTGACGTTAAAGCATATAGTCTCCTTGCCCGTGAAAGCATCCAGGTTCCCACCAATGGAATCCATTTCGCGGGCGATATGCTGGGCGGTTCGGGAACGCGTGCCTTTAAACAGCATGTGTTCCACGAAGTGGGAGATCCCGTTGGTCTCAGCTGGCTCGCAACGGGAGCCAGATTTGATCCAAACTCCCATTGCGACTGAGCGCAGGTGCTCCATGCGCTCCGTCAGGACGATCAGGCCGTTCGGCAGCACGGTGCGGCGGAGATTTCGCTCAGTAGTCAGTGTCATAGCTCAAGCTCGATTGTAGGGCAATGAGTGGCGCCAAGGAACCAGGGATGAAGATGGCTGCATGAGGGGCCTAAATGCTCTATGCTGACCCAAGCCATGGCAAACGATTTCGGCCAACTCGTTCAGTTAGACGATTCAGACTCTGGAGAAGGCAACAGAGATTCCAAAATCGTAAGTGAAAAACGCCTATTGGGCATGGATACGGTTTCGCTGGCAGCACGCATGCTGGAAATTGGAGAGCCAGCATGGCGTGGTCCCCAGCTGGCAGAAGCACTGTATCGTCAACGAATTGCAGAAATAAACGACATTACTACATTGCCCAAACTGCTCCGCCAGAAGCTAATTGACCAAGGTTGGGAGGTGGGCAGGCCGCGCATTGCGCAGGTCTTTCAGTCAGTAGATGGGACTGAGCGCTACCTGGTCCAAAGCCCGGGCAACGGCCTGGATCTACAGACAGTGGAAACTGTCTGGATGCCCGAAGGTGATGAAGGCGAATCAGGCGATGGGACCGAACCGGTGGATCCTGACCAGGAGCTGAAAGCCGGAGAAAAGAAAAAGTGGGACCGCGCTACAATCTGCGTTTCCAGCCAGGTGGGCTGCGCGGTCAACTGCCAGTTCTGTCTCACGGCGAAACTGGGGCTGCAGCGCAATCTTACTCACGGCGAAATTGCAGGGCAGGTGATTGCCGTGCTCGATCGTCACGGTATCGAAGTCGGGCGCGACCGTGTGAACCTGGTCTTCATGGGAATGGGTGAACCGTTTCTCAATTACGACAGCTTCATGGGAGCGGTCCGTATTTTGGTTGAAGAGGTGGGACTGAGCCCGCAGCGGATGACGGTGTCTACCTCTGGGATCGTCCCAGGGATTGAGCGCTTTGCTCTTGAGCCTGCGGAGGTTCGGCCGAAACTGGCCATAAGCCTCAACGCCCCGAACGACAAGATTCGCGAGGCGCTGATGCCCATCAACCGCAAGTGGCCCATTGCGGCAGTCATCGACGCCGTGCGTGGTGTCAAACTTCGCTCCCGCGAGCGGATCACCTTTGAATATGTCCTGTTGGGAGGTGTGACCGATCAGGCGGAACATGCCGTTGAAGTTGCCCGTTTGGTCCGGCGTTCCGGACTTCCCGCAAAGGTTAACCTGATCGCCTGGAATCCCGGACCGGGAATCGCGTATTCGATGCCGCTGCACGAGGATGTGGAGAAATTTCGCGGTACGCTGGCCGGTGAGGGGATTCCTACCTATGTGCGGCGCGCGCGCGGGCGAGACATTTATGCGGCGTGTGGGCAACTCAAGAGGACGGTGGAGGGCTAAGGCTCACCACTCGTGCAGCATCCCATTCTCTTTGCCGAAACAACCAAGAGAATGGGATGCGCAAAGTTTAGTCAAACATTATTCTTCGAGGGTCTTCGGAAGGTTCAGTTGCCCGGCGCACCGACTGGTTGAACGCTCCCACAGTCAGCACTCTTGAACTCTGAGTGAGATTCCATTGTCCATTCGATTGGCCGGCTGTTTTGGCCCATCGTCATGGTTCCAGTGAAGTGAACCTTGGTCTTTGCATGACCATCGTCGGTCCATGAGCCTTCAACGGTGCCATTGCCGACCACTCTTCCTGTGCACGCGATTGCCGCCGTCATGCCATCGGGCTTCATTTGGACACCTGTTACTTGGCAGTCACCGCGCGTTTGCGGGGCCGGGCCGCCGAATTTGTCGATTTGTGCCTGCGTGACGCAAACCTGTGTGGTGCGGGGGCGGCCGCCGAAAGGTGACCCGGGAGGTGCTTGCATTCCAGGGGGCATGGGAGACTGTTGCCATGTCATGGTTGAGGTTACTTCCCAAAGGCCGGGCTTCCTGTTGGACTGAGCCCAGGCAAGGACAGTCAGTGCCAACAAGCAACAACCCAACATCATCCAAACTCGAGTCTTACGCATGATTCCTCCATTCTTGATCGCGCAGGCACCTGACTGCGTCGTCTAACTTTACTTGAATGCGAGAGAGGGGGAAAAGGAAAATTAGTCAACTTCAATTCGGACGTAAGTTTCCTGCGAAGGCTGTGCGTCCAAGCGCCAGCAGGGCTCCAGTTACCCGGCCTGCGGCGTGACGGACTGTCGTCTCTTCGCTGGCAAAATCGCCAGCGATACAGCGCACACCCAATGCCTCGATGCCTTCAATATCCGGCACCACAGGCGCAGCACCTTCAGCCGCATAGCGGGCGATTGTTTCAGCTGAGAACGGAGCGGTGTTCACCAACGCATAGTCAAAGATGGGAGCACGTGTGTGCTCATAGATGCGCTTGATGTGCTCGGATGCGGTAAGGTCCAGGCTCTCATTCGCCTGAGACATCAGGTTGCAAATGTAAACCCGCACCCCGCGCGCATTGGCCAATGCCGAAGGGATGTCCCGTACCAGCAGATTGGTAATGAGTGAGGTATAGAGCGAACCGGGTCCGACCGTGATCAGGTCGGCGCGCTGAATTGCGTCAAGAGTCTCCGGCAACGGCGAGGCGTTCGGTGGGTCCAGCATCAGCTCGGCGATCCGCTTCTTGCTGGCTGTGATGTTGGTTTCGCCACGTACTTCGGAACCGTCGTCCATCCGCGCTACCAGTGTGGTGTTGGCCGTTGTCACCGGATAAATGCGTCCGCGGGTGGCCAAAATCTTCGACGCTAATTGAATAGCGTGGCCAAAGTCGCCAGTGATCTCAGTGAGCGCTGCTACAAATAGATTGCCGAAGTTGTGACCCTTCAGCGCATCTCCCCCGCGAAAACGATGGGCGAATAGTTGGGCAAGCAGGTCCTCATCCTCACTGAGCGCAACCATGCAGTTTCGCAGGTCGCCGGGAGGCAGCATATTAAATCCCTTGCGCAGGCGACCTGAAGAGCCTCCATCATCGGTTACAGTAACGACGGCGGCGAGGTCTGCAATGAGGCCCTGCGAGGCGGCCGATGGATTGGACGTGGTTACGTGTGCCCGCAAACCGTGCAGCAGCGTTGAGAGCCCAGTGCCCCCGCCAATGGCGACCACGCGCAATGGCTCGCCGTTGGCTGGGTCGAGCTGCGTCAACGAATCCCGGCTAAAAATCATCACTTGGGACCTTTTTTATCTTTATTCGCAGCCAGGCTGCAGGGGCTGATATCCCTTACGGGACCTCGGGATAAAGGAGCTCCGTGAAGCGGGGATCGTCCACCATGCTCTGGAAGTCGTTGTCGGCCCGGGCCTGGAGGCGATTTCTTGGATTCAGTTCAATGGCCCTGGCTAGATTTCTGAGACAGTCCTGTGCGCGTCCAGTAATCGAATCAAGCAGCGCCAGCCCATAGAGGGCGTAGTCGGCCTCGGGATGCGAGGCCAGAATGCTTCCGAATTGCTCCTGTGCGTCATTGTAGAATCCGGTGTTCAACAGAGAGATGGCGTAGTCGTAGTGCTCTTCAGGGGTGAGAAAGGTCAGCCGTGACTGCTCCAACTGGCGCTGGCAGGTCTGGATATACATCCGGCAGCGTTCCTTGATCTCAATCGGCGCGACAGGGAGAAGTTTCTCAAAGCCAGCTTGCGCCTTCTCGAACTTGCCTTGCTGCAGAAGTTGAACGGCAGCCTGAAAATGCTGGAAGGCCGGCCCTGTACCCGAGGTGCTGCGACCGCCGGGCTTGGCAGGTGGAGGAGGAGATTTTTTGCGGCTGGGAGCCGCTGATCGGGCGTCTTGCGTCATGAGTTTGTCTACAGCGCGCTTTCCCAAATACACCGTTGAGCGAACGATTGACCGCAGGAAACGTGCACCAGAAAATCGGGGTGCTTGGCCCTCTTTATACGCAGAACCCCGACCTACGTCAATGGGCAGCCATGAACCAGGGGGCTAACTGTTTGGATACTGTAGGTTTTTCAGGTAAATGGCTGGATTGAGGGTTGGGTCGTTGTACATCTTCAATTGGCGGTAGAGCTTAAATCGACGTGTGCCGGCCAGGGTTTCCTCCCAAAGCGCCTTGAGGCATCCGGCCAGGTCGTTGCGCTGTTCTTTGAGGATTCCCGACCGCTCGCGATTACGAACGGCGTGGCCCACGGGGGCGCCTTCGCGCTCGGCTTCTTCGCGGGTGTGGAAGATCTTCAAAGCAAGAATGGACAGCCGGTCGATCATCAGCCCCGGAGACTCGGAGTGGAGCGGCGCAACCGGGTTGGGCAACTTGCGGGATTCCAGCCAGCCCAGCAGCGAGCGGTCCAACTGCTCTGCCAGGTCGTTGCGCTGCTGATTCGTCTGATCAACCCGACGCTTTACATCAGCGAGCTCGGCGTCGGTCGCGCCCGGTGTGCGGGCCTCATCCTCAATGTGCCAGAGATCGAAGTTGGCCCTGTGATGACGGGTGAGGGAATGCAGCCAACCTGGTTCCATGTCTCTATTCTCCGTTGCGGTCCTATTCAAATCGCGTGGCTCTGGCTGCTCGTCTACGTGCCAGGTGCGTGTCAATTGGTCGTGCAGCTCCACGATTCTGTCTGCCGAAAGCATTCTCTGCGTTCCTTTTCGCTTGGCCTTCATGTGAGCGGCCCGCTGCGATTGCAAGGTCTATGTTAGAACTATCCTCACATGGCGTGGTAGCTGGGGTGCTCCAATCTGTTGAATCGGGAAGGAAGTGCCGCGTCAATTCCGATCTGGGGCTTCAAGCAAGCGGAGGGTCGATGGCTGACAGTACTGAGCGGTTTCTGTGCATTGCCAGCTACGAGAAGGGGCATGATTTTCTGCGCCAGTGTGCTGAGATGGGCGTAAGGCCCACGCTCCTCACCTTGGAGAAGCTTCGCGATATCCCCTGGCCTCACGATGCACTTGAAGAGATGATCGTGATGCCCTCAGGGTTGACCCGCGAGCAAATTCTGAATACCGTTTCCTGGAAGGCAAGATCACGCCGATTCGACCGGATCATTGCCCTGGATGAGTTTGACCTGGCGACAGCGGCCGAGATTCGCGAACACATGCGCATTCCGGGCATGGGAATCACCACGTCGGCCAATTACCGGGATAAGCTGGCCATGCGTACCGTAGCTCAAAACACAGGCTTCCTGGTCCCGGAGTTTTGCAGGGTTCTTACCTACGATCAACTGCGCGACTACATGGACCGCGTGCCTGCTCCATGGTTGCTCAAGCCCCGGTCTGAAGCCTCGTCACTGGGAATTCGGAAGATCAAAGAGGCGGAACAGCTTTGGCGCGCTCTTGATGAGTTTGGAGACAGGCAAAGCTTCTTCTTGATGGAGCAGTTCGTGCCCGGCGAGATCTTCCATGTGGATTCGATTGTGAGCGAGCACAAGGTCGTTTTCTCCGTCGTACATCAATACGGCCGTCCGCCCATGCAAGTGATGCACGAGGGCGGCGTCTTCACCACCCGAACCGTGGATCGCCACAGCCGCGATTGGGAGGAACTGACCTCCCTGAACGATGCCTTGGCTCCGTCTCTTGGCATGGTGCGCGGTGTAACCCACGCGGAATACATCCGCTCCCATGCCGATGGGCGGTACTACTTTCTTGAGATTGCAGCCCGAGTGGGCGGAGCCTTCATTGCCGATCTCGTTGAGGTCTCGACCGGCGTGAACCTTTGGAGGGAGTGGGCCCGCCTTGAAGTGCAGAGCCTTCGCGGTGAGACCTACGCTCCACCAGGGTCCTCTGAGGCCTATGCAGGAAGTGTTCTGTGCCTGGCCCAGACAGCGGATCCGGACACGTCGGCATTTGACGACCCGGAGATTGTGGTGCGCATTCAAAAGCACCACCACGCAGGAATGATCGTGCGTTCCGATGACCCGGTGCGGGTCCGCCAGTTGCTGGAACATTACAGCGGGGAGTTTCGGCGGAGATTCCTGGCAACCATGCCTCCCATGGAGGGGCTGACGCCTGCTTGAGTTTCGGTTCCTCCGGGGGATCCAGATCGATACTTGCATCGGGAGATGCCTCAATGGGCGCCCGGTGCAGTTGGAAAGATGCAGATGCAGTGTCGGCCATGCGCGATTTCCTGCGCGAGCCGCCGCCAAGGCGCGCTGCAATTCGCGACCTGATGGCTGAACTGCTCTCATCGGATTCGTTCACAAGGCGCTGCGCTGCAGACCTGGCTCGGCGCGTAAGCGCATGGGAACCTGGGATCCTCAGCAATTACGCTCACGTTCTGATCGAACTCATTGCAGAAATCCCGGCGGATCAGTGGCAGGCCCGGTGCTACGTCCTGTTAACGGCGGCCTTGAATGCCTCAATGCACGAACAGCGAATTCGGCTTGCCTCGCTGCTCCCCATCCTTATCGAGAGCGAGCGTATTGCGATGCGCGCCATGTCCCTCGAGGCTTTCGCCATCCTGGCCGCCGCCGTGCCGAAACTTCGCAAAGAGGCCTTGCTGCTGATCGAGCGAGCCCGAGGCGACGAGTCGTATGCGATGCGCATTCGAGCTCGTCGCACTCTGCTCCCTCTTTTAGCATAGGAGAGCAAGCCTCTTCGTTAGAGCCACTTAAGGGCTGATTCTCCAGGATTAATCGAAGTAACTGAAGCGCGAAAGCTGTACCCACGGACGACATGTTGAATTTTTAGAAGAGCTACTTGACAACATACCAACTAGTTGGTATGTTTCTTGCCATCAGGCGAGAAATCGATGAATTCAACCGATCAAAGACACGAATCCAAGACCAAACTGCTGAACGCCGCGCTGCATCTGATTCGCGCAAAGGGCTACGAAGCGACACGGATCGAGGACATCTGCGAAACGGCAGGACTCACCAAAGGTAGCTTCTTCCACCACTTCAAAAGCAAGGAAGACATGGCCTTGGCAGCCGCGCAGTATTGGGGGGAGATGACGGGTGGATTCTTCGCCTCAGCGGACTATCGCACCCTGCCTGATCCTCTGGAAAGATTTCTTGCCTATGTCGACTTCCGCAAGGCGATTCTTCAAGGCGAGTTGCCGAATTTCACCTGCCTGGTTGGAACCATGGTCCAGGAGGCCTACGACACGCACCCGGCAATTCGCGAGGCCTGCAACAAGAGCATCAGTGATCACGCCGCGACTCTCGTACCCGATATCGAAGCGGCGATGAAGGAGCATGGCCTGCAGTCTGAATGGACAGCAGAAAGCCTGGCCCTCTACACGCAAGCCACGATTCAGGGTGCATTCATTTTGGCCAAGGCCAAACACGGGCCCGAAGTTGCCGCCGCATGTATCGATCATTTGCGCCGGTACATTGAATTGCTCTTCAAACAACCACAACAGGAGACGTTATGAACCTCACTGAAACCCCCGAAGTTGTTTCATGGCCTGAGACCCATTACGCATTTGTCGAAAAAACTGGGCCGTTCCCGAATATCGCTCCGAGGCCTGGCAAATCGCGCACGGTCTTGTGCCGCAGCTGTCAGAGCAGAACAAGATCATCGGATATATGAGCCTCTACAAGGTGTCGCCGAATGTATATCGCGCCGGCTTTGCCTTGTCAGGCGAGCCGACCAAGCTGCCGGACGGCCTGCAATATGAGAGGTTCAGCGGTGGCAAGTACAGCCGATTTGTGCTGACCGGACCTTACTCCAATCTGCCCCAAGCCCCCGGCCGCGTCTTTGAAATCGTCTCAAAGATCGATATGATGCTGCGCAGCAACTTCTGCATTGAGAACTATGCGAACGATCCAAGAACGACGCCGGAAGACAAGTTGATTACTGAAATCCTTGTTCCAACCGCATAGCGATCGGCTTGCGCACACGAAGACCCTCGTATCGCCCCGCAAGTCGTCTTCAAACTCAAGGGTTCTCATCTCAAGGAGATCTCATCATGACCACGGCGACAACGAATATCCAATCTTCGCTGCTCAAGGTCCAGGGCGCACAGATCTACTACGAGGTTCAAGGTACCGGCCCGGTGCTGCTGATGATCCCCGGCGGCCCGACCGATGCTGGCATCTTTGCACCGTTGGCTGGACTGCTGAGCGACCGATATACGGTGGTGCGTTACGACCCGCGCGGCAACTCGCGCAGCGTCCTCGATGGTCCACCAGAGGATCAGCGTATGGACCTCCACGGCGACGACGCAGCTCAGCTGCTCGCCATGCTGAGCGGGTGCGCACGCTCGTTGCACATGAACCGCCTTGCATGGAGTTGTTGCCTGAAGTCGCGCAGCACCGCGCCTTCGTCGAAGAAGTCTAGGAAACATACCAAAACGAAGGCGCAGGTCCTGCGATGCAGAAATTCATGGTGGGCGCCGGCCTTGCAGGCGGCCCGCCAGCGCAAAGGACGCCGCCGCCAGCGCCGGAAGTGCTTGAAGCATTTGGCCGCATGCAAGGCAACGTCAACTACTTCCTCGCGCACGGATTCAAGCCAATCAGCCGCTACACTCCCGATGTGAGCACCCTGAAGACCGGTCCGGCAAGAATCATTGTGGGCGTCGGTGAAAACACGGTAGGAAGTCTGCCTCATCGCTCTGCCGTTGCGTTGGCAGAACATCTTGGAACTGCCGCAGTGTCGTTCCCCGGCGGCCACGGCGGCTACAGCCACAACCCGGCGGCGTTTGCCGAACAACTCGATGAGGCGTTCCGTGGCTCGCACGCTTCACAAAACCCCTAAGGAGGTTTCGCCATGTCAACAGCAACTCTGCAAGTTCCAGCGACTAAGGACGAGACAGATATTCTGAATCTCCTTGAAGCTCGTCACCGGGCGCATCATGACAAGGATGGTGCAGCCATCGCCGCAACGTATGCATCGGATGCAGCTGTTTTCAGCCTGGCACCGCCGCTCACTCACCATGGGGTCGACCCCAAAGAAAAACAGGCCTGGCTCGACAGCTGGGCTACGCCGGTCGATCTGGAGTCGCGGGCTTTCAAGCTCACTGTCAGTGGCGATTTTGCATTTAGCCACGGATTCCTTCGGCTGAGTGGGACAAAAAAAGGCGCGGAAGGGAAGGCTGACTTCTGGATGCGTTCGACTGTGTGCTTTGAGCGGCACGGAAGCGGTTGGCACATCGTCCATGAGCACGTGTCGGTTCCGTTTTATATGGATGGCGCGCTTCGGCCTGCGTTCGATCTGCAGCCCTGATCGCCCGAGACGGAGGAACCGCGCGGCCCGGTTCAAGGCGCTCGCAGTGAATGCTCATTCAACCTGAGCCGAGGAGAAAACAAAATGGCGACAGCCAAGCCGAAGAAGAAGGTTGCCGGGGTCCCGGCCTTATCGGCAATCCTGCCTTTTCCACCCGGAGTTGCGAAGCCGGCGATTCGTGCGCTTGAAAGCGCCGGGTACCGTCATCTTGACCAGCTTGATAAAGCAAGGGAAAGCGAGATTATGGCGCTCCATGGGATGGGGTCGAAAGCGCTGGGAATTCTCCGGGTGGCTCTGAAGGAACGAGGCAAGAGTTTTCGCTCTTGATTTGGAGGCACAGGGCACAGATGGCATCTCGGATCCCGGTATCTCGGACCCATCGCAGTAGAATGGCCTCTGGGAGCAGGCATGGAGAACCGGGATCAGCAGGTGCATCGGCGATGGAATCCCCTGCGGCAGTCATGGGTCTTGGTTTCGCCGCATCGGACCGACCGCCCCTGGCAAGGAGAGGTGGGGCAGAAGGCTGCGCCGCTGGAGATATCGCACGATCCCCAGTGTTATCTGTGCCCTGGGAACAAGCGTGCGGGCGGAGCGGTGAATCCTTCGTATGAAGGCGTGTTTTTGTTTGTAAACGATTACGCGGCGCTGCTTCCGGAGCCGGTCGTGGCGAACGAAGTGCCCGGTTCGCCTTTGCTGAAATCCGAACCCGCTCGCGGCTTGTGCAAGGTGCTTTGCTACCACCCGGACCACAGTCTCACCTTGGCACGCATGACCAGTGAGGAGATTCGCCCCGTCGTCGACGCCTGGACGGAAGAGTATGTTGAACTTGCAAGCATGGCGTGGATCAAATACGTGCAGATATTTGAGAATCGCGGGGCCATGATGGGAGCCAGCAACCCTCACCCCCACGGCCAAATTTGGTCAACCAGTTTTGTGCCCGACGAACCGGCCGCTGAGACAGAGGCTCAGCGTCACCATCTTGCGCTCACCGGTCGCTGCCTCCTGTGCGAATACGTTGCCGCTGAACAAGCAGCCGCTAAGCGCATCATTTTTGAGAATCAGCATTTTATCGCCCTTGTGCCGTGGTGGGCAGTCTGGCCGTTCGAGGCGCTCCTGGTCTCGCGCCGCCATCTTGGCGCTCTGCCGGAATTGAGGAACGAGGAACGGGACGGGCTGGCCGATGCCCTCAAACGTCTGACCACCCGCTACGACAACCTCTTCGAGACCAGCTTTCCGTACACAATGGGCTTCCACCAGTCGCCTACGGACGGCGGCGCGCATCCGGAGTGGCATTTCCACGCGCACTTTTATCCGCCGTTGCTGCGCTCGGCTACGGTCCGCAAGTTCATGGTGGGGTTTGAGATGTTGGGTATGCCGCAGCGAGACATCGCTCCTGAAGGCGCAGCTGAACGTCTCCGAGATTGCTCAGAGGAGCATTTCTGGCCCAGAGGTTGAGAGAAATCGTCTGAAGCAGGTCCTGTTCCGGTATTCAGAAACAGGAGGCAAGGCGGCCGGAAGGGTGTGGTGAGCTCGCTGGGGCTCGAACCCAGGACCCACGCCTNNACACCCAAGATCAGGGACAATGCCTATCAGGGCCCCTCAAGCAGGGGTGCTCTGGGGCCCTGGCCGGGAACAGAAGATCCCTCTGCGTGGAAATTGCCCGTATCTCAAACCTGAAAGATGCAGAACCAAAGATCTCACGGTTTATTTGGTCAATTTGTCGAGTTCAAGATTGAGCTCAAGGACGTTGACGCGCGGTTCCCCGAGGAAGCCTAACTGACGCGAGGTCACGTGCTGCTGGATGAGCTGGCGGATCTGGTCCTCGGAAATGCCACGCGACTTAGCTACCCGCGGTGCCTGAAAAAAAGCGGCGTCCGGCGTGATATCCGGATCGAGGCCGGAGCCCGAAGTCGTGACCAAGTCGATAGGGACAGGGTGCCCTGGGTTCTCGGCGGCAAGCTTGTCGATGGAGCCTTGCAAACGGTCGACAAGAGCTTTCGACGATTGGGCCAGGTTGCTCCCGCCCGAGGCGGTTGCGTCATATCCGTTGCCGGCGGCAGATGGGCGAGGATGAAAGTACCGGTCGGACGTAAAGCTTTGTGCCAACAGTTCGGAGCCAATCACCTGGCCATTCTTGAGGATGAGGCTTCCGCCAGCTTTGTGCGGGAACATCGCAGTAGCGATTCCGGTGACAACAAGCGGGTAGCCGAGACCGAGCAAGATCGTCGTCACAAGGGTAAAGCGAATAGAAGTTGTCCAGACTGAATGCACGGTGAATCTCCTTGCGGGGCGCGGCGCCGCCCCATTGTTCACGCCAGGTGTACAGCTACCAGGAACATGTCGATGGCCTTGATTCCAACGAAGGGCACCACGATCCCACCGACGCCATAAACGAGAAGATTGTTGCGCAGCAGAATATCGGCGGCCTTGGGCTCATACTTGACGCCTTTAAGAGCTAGCGGAATAAGGGCCACAATGATGACAGCGTTAAAGATGACAGCAGAGAGGATGGCCGACTGCGGAGAATGCAGATACATGATGTTCAGCGCGCCCAGCACGGGAAAGACGCCGGCAAACATTGCCGGAATGATGGCAAAGTACTTCGCCACGTCGTTGG
>PLKU01000338.1 GCA_003140705.1 Acidobacteriaceae bacterium | reverse complement strand
TTACATGCAACCATGACACTCCGCTAGCTGCTGCCGCCGATATCGCAATCATTGCCGACGTAGGCCCCGAGGTTGTCTCCGGTTCCACCCGTATGAAGGCCGGTTCCGCCCAAAAGATGATCCTGAACATGATTACGACGGGCGCCATGACTCGGCTGGGCTATGTNNTGATGGTGAACGTGCACATGCAGAACTCGAAGCTTGTCGAGCGCGGCATTCGGATTCTGATGAAGGCATGCAAGATCGACCGCGAAACCGCGGTCCAGACGATCAAGAGCGCAGGGCGCAGCGTTCCAGTGGCGTTGGTGATGCTGAAGGCAAAAGTCGACAAGCCTGAAGCTGTCCGACGCCTGGCAAAATCAGACGGCAATGTGCGACTGGCTATTGAGGACACTGTCCTGGAACTGTAGAGACTGGTGCTGCTGGCTACAGTTCGTTCAGAACGTGGTCAGACGCAACTTTGGCTGAACGATTTCAAATGACTTCAGATTCAAGCCGGCGTCGATCTGATCGCGATTCTAGATCCGGTGAGTATTCCGGTTCCCTGCTGCCCTGGATTTACACTTAAAGGTCAGGAGTTCCAATCTTTCATGGATAAGTTTGTCATCCGGGGCGGCAACCCACTTCTGGGCACTGTGCGCATCTCCGGCGCAAAGAACTCGGCGCTGCCGTGCATGGCCGCGGCGATTCTGACCGAAGACGAGGTCACGCTCGAGAATGTTCCCCAGGTTCGGGACATCGAGACCGAGCGACGGCTACTTGTCTCGATGGGCGCCGAAGTGGAACTTGGATACGGCCGCGCGCAGCATCGCACCACAATCAGTTGCCATTCGCTGTCGGACCCTGTGGCAAAGTATGAGATCGTCAAGACCATGCGGGCTAGTTCCCTGGTGCTGGGCCCGCTGATCGCCCGCGCAGGAATAGCGCGCGTGGCCATGCCCGGAGGATGCGCCATTGGCGGCAGACCGATCGATCTTCACATCAAGGGTTTGGAAAAGATGGGCGCCACCATCACACAGGAACATGGCTACCTAGAAGCGCGCGCTGAACGGCTGAAAGGCGCTCACCTGGTATTCGAACGGATTACCGTGACCGGCACCGAAGATCTGCTCATGGCTGCCGTGCTTGCAGAAGGCGAAACGCTGATGGAGAATTGCGCCCGCGAGCCTGAGGTTCAGGATCTTGCGGCGTTGTTAACGGCCATGGGAGCGAAGATTAAAGGGGCGGGCACCTCCACTATCCGTGTGCAAGGGGTTCAGCGGCTGCATGGAGCTCGCCACCGTATCAACCCCGATCGAATCGAAGCAGGGACTTTTCTAATAGCGGGCGCAATCACGGGCGGTGATCTGATGGTAGCCAATTGCAACCCAGCTCACTTGGGGGCCGTGATCGCTAAATTGCAGGAGACCGGTGTACGCGTCGATATTCTCGGGCCTGATACAGTGCGCGTTCGTGCGGACGGACGACTTCGCGCGGCGGACATTTCCACAGAGGAATACCCAGGCTTCCCCACCGACATGCAAGCACAGTACATGGCCCTGGCCACGCTTTCAGAAGGTGTGAGCGCGGTGAAGGAAAACATCTTCGAAAATCGTTTTATGCATGTACAGGAACTGGTGCGGATGGGAGCCAATATCAAGGTAGATGGGAGTACCGCAATCGTGCGCGGCCCCGCAAGACTTTCAGCAGCTGCAGTGATGTGTTCGGATTTGCGAGCCTCGGCTTCCCTGGTGTTGGCCGCGCTTGTGGCGGACGGAGAGTCAATCCTGGATCGCGTTTATCACATGGATCGCGGCTACGAGCGTATTGAGGAAAAGCTGCGCGGGGTTGGTGCACAGATCCGGCGCATGGGAAACATATTCACACCAAAAGAAGAAGAACTTGTTGCTGGATGACGTTGTACCATTGTTGTAGTTCCCCCTTTTCCAGTTAATTGTTTCTGATTTAGCCACACTGTCGACCGCTGTTTGGCCTGACGTTCGACCACGCGCGAGGTTCGTGCTCGGTGTTTCTTCACAGGCATGGAAAGCCGATGATTCCTGCTGTTTTTGCAGGTACTCATTACCGATGGTTGACCAAGAAGTCGTTACAGTACTACAAAAGAGTGATGGCAACGCGGTCAAAACCGCCGATTCTATTAGAAGGCGAATTCCCGGCTTTGAGGTGTATCTGGTGAATTGGAGTGAGATCCCGGATCTGGCAGCCATTGCACTTTTGACGGCCGCTTTTGCATCCGTATCCCGTCGAAACCCGACCCGTGTCTCTGGGGTCTGGTTGACCGGTTGGATCATGATCGCCATCCATTTTTCTGCGTTCCTTTTCTTGCTCATTCCAGGCTTCTGGGGAGGCTTCGCAGAGCTTGTCGGTCTGTCCGCATTAATCTGGGCCGGCATGCTCTTCATGTGGGCGTCTGTTCCCTATCGGCAAGAGAACTCCAGCCGTTGGATGTTTGCGGCATTGGTGGGCGTGAACACGCTCTACCTCGCCGTTACTTGTGCCGGACAGAGTCTCAAGTGGGCCTTGACTCCGGCGGCGATTTTGGTTGGCGCATTGCCTCTGACGGTCGCATTGGTCGCGGTAAGAAGATTCAACAGCCCATTGCGATGGGTTGTGGTCAGCTTGTATGGCACTCTCTCCATTTTTCTTCTATCGGTGCAATATCGGCCCAATGATGGGACCGACTTGGCGCAGAATGCCGAACTGTTCACGGTTTACTTTGGTTGCTGTATACATGCCTGGTACGCCTACCGCCGGGCAACGGCAGGGGCATTCATCACCATTGCAGGATTCTTCGCATGGGCTTCGGTTTTCGTCGTTGCCCCGGGCCTTGCGGTCTATCTACCCATGGCACACGTCGAGAGCGAAGTATGGAACCTGCCCAAATATGTTGTAGCTATCGGCATGATCCTGATCTTGCTGGAAGACCAGATTGAGCACAACCGGCACTTGGCTTTGCACGACTATTTAACTGGGCTCCCGAATCGCCGTCTGTACCAGGATCGGTTGGCTATCGCTTTGGAGCGCGCCCGCCGCGCCGGTGCAAAGGCTGCTTTGCTGGTTGTGGACCTGGACCGCTTTAAACAGGTCAACGATGCCATGGGCCATCACATGGGCGACCAGGTATTACAGCATGTGGCAACGATGTTCTCGACCCGAGTTCGCCGGTCGGACACGGTCGCTCGAACGGGCGGCGACGAGTTCTCGATCATTTTGGAAGAGCCAACCAGTCTAGAAGATGCAATTCATGTTGGCGAATCATTAAAGCTGATTCTCAACGATCCTATGCAAATTGGCGACCATAAAGTACATGTCGGCGCCAGCGTTGGCATTGCCATTTTTCCAGATGACGCAAATGACGTGGAGTCATTGTGCATCGCTGCTGATTTGCGGATGTACGATGCCAAGAATGATTCTGACAGCTCAGCCGCAAAACCACCGCATGCGGTGCCCTACCTGCTGCCTCACCTTCAGACTGAAACAGCCTCGCGCGTGGCGGATTGAGAGACTTTAGCGAGCGGTTTGAGAAACTCAATCGAGCTTGAGCCTTTCGAGCAAAAGCATGAAAGGCCCGGACAGTTTGTCCGGGCCTTTCTTTTTGCCTTAGATATGGCTGCTTTCTATCCCTGACCACCGCCGCTACCCGGTCCGCGGCCACCGCCTGGGCCACCGGGGCGACGCCGCCGACGGCGCCGATTGTTGTTGTTGGCTTGTGGACGGCCTGTGCCAACCGCTTGAACGACTGGAACAGGCGCGCCCTCGACGCGGTTGAAGTTCGGTTCGCTTTCCTCGTCGAACTCCTCGCCGACTTCTTCCTCGAAGTCGTCCCCACCCTCAATCAGGATCGTGCTCTGATTCGACTTTGGCTGCCGTTCGTCAAACTCGTTTCGTGGTCGTGAAACTTGCGCGGGAGGGGCTGAGAAAACTGGCTCGCTGCCCTCACCCTCGTCGCTATCGACCGAAGCCGACGGAGCGAGCTTGGCTTTTTGCTCCTTGATCAATGCCTTGCGGCTGAGCTTGATGCGATTGCCTTCGATGGCCAGAACCTTGACCATGACCTGATCGCCTTCGCGAAGCTCATCCTTCACCTCCTTGACCCTGTGCTCTGCAATCTCGGAAATGTGCAGCAAGCCGTCGGTTCCGGGGAAGAGTTCGACAAACGCGCCGAATTCTGCTAGCCGCACTACCTTGCCCAGATAAACCTTGCCAATCTCGGGGACGGCAGTGATGTTTCCGATCATTTCGAGCGCCTTCTTCAAGCCCTCAGCATCGCAAGAGGCGACATTGACGCGGCCAGTGTCGTCGACGTCAATCTTGGCGCCGGTCTGCTCGATGATGCCGCGGATTGTTGCACCACCCTTTCCGATCAGATCGCGAATCTTGTCGGTCGGGATCATCACGGTTTCAATGCGTGGCGCATAAGCCGAGCGCTCTGTCCGCGGTCCGTCAAGCACGGCATCCATCTTGTCGAGCAGGAAGAGACGGCCGCGGCGCGCCTGTTCCATGGCTTGCTGGAGAATCTCGCGGGTCAGGCCGCCGATCTTGATGTCCATCTGCAGCGNNTGCCCGCCACCTTGAAGTCCATATCGCCGTAGTGGTCTTCCGCTCCGGCAATATCAGTCAGGATGGCATAGTCGTCGCCTTCTTTGACTAGGCCCATCGCTACGCCGGCAACTGCGCCCTTGAGTGCGATACCAGAATCAAACAGCGCCAGACTTGCACCGCAGA
The DNA here is from genome assembly GCA_003140705.1 of Acidobacteriaceae bacterium. Classification (GTDB taxonomy): domain Bacteria; phylum Acidobacteriota; class Terriglobia; order Terriglobales; family Acidobacteriaceae; genus Telmatobacter. The sequence continues at coordinate 1,719 of PLKU01000338.1, read as the reverse complement.
CAGAGGCCATCGACGAAGAGCCGTTGGATTCAAGAATGTCTGAAACGATGCGGATGGTGTAAGGCGATTCTTCGGGGCTAGGCAGGACCGAGGCGATTGCGCGCTCTGCAAGTGCTCCGTGGCCAATCTCGCGGCGGCCTGTGCCAGTCATGCGGCCTGTCTCGCCAACGCAGAACGGCGGGAAATTGTAATGGAGCATGAAAGGCTTCTTCTTTTCGCCTTCATAGCTCTCAAGCCGCTGGCCGTCGTCGGTGGTTCCCAGTGTGGCTGTGACCAATGCCTGAGTCTCGCCGCGCGTAAACAGTGCCGAGCCATGCACGCGGGGCAGAACGCTGGTTTCGATGGTGATTTGGCGAATCTCGTCAAATGCGCGACGATCCGGGCGAATCCGGTCCTTCGTCACCTGCTCCCGGAAGGTTCGCTCGCGGAGGAGCTCGTAGTAAGTGGCCAGCTTCTTCTTGGCCGCTGGATCATCAGCAGTCAAATCGGCTGCAAGCTCTGCCTTGATGTCCTTGATGAGCGCCTGGCTTTCAGACTTGCCGTGAATCTTGGTGTCAAGGGCGTCCTTGAGGCGATCGCCGATCTTGGCCTTGAGCTCCTGATAATAAGCTTCGTCTAACTCCGGCGCGGTGAATGCCCGCTTGGGCTTGCCGGCCAGGGCCACGAGCTCATCGATTGCCGCCACGATCTTCTTAATCTCTGTATGGGCAAACTCGATTGCGGCCAGGATGACCTCTTCGGTCTCTTCCTTGGCGCCCGACTCAATCATGACGATGCCGTCTTTGTGGCCGACGACCATGATGTTGACGGTTGTGGAGGCGCGCTCAGAATAGGTGGGATTGATTACAAACTGACCGTCCGCACGGCCGACGCGCACAGCGCCAACGGTGGCGCTGAATGGAATGTCAGAAAGAGCCAGAGCGCAAGCTGCGGCATTGATGCCTACCACGTCCGGGTCGTTCTCCTTGTCCGCGGAAAAGACCAGGGCAATTACCTGAGTCTCATTGCGGAAACCGTCAGGAAACAAAGGACGGATGGGGCGGTCGATCTGGCGGCAGGTCAGGACTTCTTTTTCGCTGGGACGGCCTTCGCGCTTGATGAATCCGCCTGGAATGCGTCCGCCCGCGTAGGTGTATTCGCGGTAGTCCACGGTGAGGGGGAAGAAGTCAATGCCTTCCCTGGGGTCGGGAGACGCCACCGCGGTTGCGAGAACAACGGTTTCTCCAGTGGTGACCAGCGCTGCGCCGGATGCTTGCTTAGCCATGCGGCCGGTCTCAAAGACCAACCGCTTGCCGCCGGCAAGCTCGACGGCTACTTCATGCTTGGTAGACATAGTGTCCTCGTTTCATTTTTTCGCTTGGGAAACTTGTATGGGGAGTGCGCCAGGAGGGTAAGGGGAATTTGACGAGTGAGTTAACCAGAGGCAGGCTGCGCGCGAAAGAGTGGGATGTACGCGAGGGAGCGGATTCTCCCGGCCTGTATTCCGATCGGCATGCGGGGGTCGCGCTCAGCCGATAGCTGTGCGCAGGCCCTGGCAGCGGGTTCAGTTCGCCAGGTACACCATGGCCCCAGGTTCTGGGTGGAACGGGGACCGTGACCAATGTCCGGTCTGGGCGCTTCCGGGTCAATGTTTGCTTTCTGATTACTTGCGGATTCCGAGTTTGCCGATCACGTCGCGATAGCGATCGGTATCGTGCGTCTTCAGGTAATCCAGCAGGC
>PLKU01000039.1 GCA_003140705.1 Acidobacteriaceae bacterium | reverse complement strand
GGCCCATACCACGCCTAGGGTGCCAAAAAGGTAGAAGGAAGCGCGCCAGCCGTAGCGGATCTGAATGGGGACGACCAGCAGCGGAGAGATGGCTCCGCCCATCTGAGCGGCCGCGAGGATGATGCCGAAGGCTCGGCCCCGCTCGGGCTCAGGGAACCAGCGGGAAACGACGATCGAAGTGTTGGGAAATGCGCCAGCCTCGCCCACTCCGAAGAGAAGCCGCGTCACCAGCAAGGAAAAGTAGCCGGTAGCCAGGCCGGTGATGGAGGTGAAAGCCGACCACCAGAGCACGATGCGGGTGAGCACCCGGCGCGGGCCGATTCTGTCCCCGAGGACGCCGCTGGGAATCTCAAACGCGGCGTACGCGAATGTGAAGATCCCGCTTATCCAGCCCCAGGCCACTGGGCCAATGTGGAGCGAGTCCTGAATGCGCGGACCGGCGACGGAGATACACACGCGATCGAGATAGGTAATGACGATGAGCAGTGAAACCAGCCCCAGCACGCGATTGCGGTATTTCATCGGTTGTCCCCTGCAGACCTGGCCCTACAGTACCAGCCAATGCAAGGTACCGTATATCAATCAAACTCTCGCGGCGTGCGCCCCGGCCCATGCTGGCAAGGACCTTCAGCGTCGTAAGATCGGTCCAAAGAAGTCGGCCAGTGTGCAGCAGAGTGGCCGAGGGCGGGGATCTCAACTGACGGTTAACAGGCCAATGCGTGTTTCGAGGGCAGGCCGCCATGGGATGGCTTCGCGCAATAGCTCATCAATTCGCGAATGATGGTGGTTGATTGGTGGATACTCCGCTAAGAGCGAAGCTGTTCTGACCTCAACAGGTGCAAAGGATTGTTCTCGCCAGGCGAGGATCAATCTTAAGGATCGTTGCGAGCCTTTGAGCTCTGTGGGGTGTCTACTGAACTTCCGAAATGCCGGTCATCCTCTCAGAATCCGCCGTGCAGGTATCAGCGGTCGTCTGTGGGCCATTTTCGCCCGAGCAGCTGCTCGTTATAGTCGAGTATGTCGTTGCGCCCTTGCATAAGCTCAGTTGGCATCAATTGCTTGGCCTGCTTGCCTCCCTCAGTGCGAAAGTCCAGGTGTTCCAAGTAGGACACGTAGATTGCATTTCGCAAACTGTCGTTGCCTTCGATAAGTGCCGCGTTCGCGATTCCAAAACATCTTGAAACGACGCCAAACGACCCCGCCTCGATTGCAGCTTGAGTGAAAGCCAGGAATTCGGAAATCTGCAGATGAAGAACACCCGCCCACTCCTCAAAGTCATCTTGGAGAGTCGGGAACTCACTTAAAAACGATCTCCTGAAATGCATCGGAGTCCATGGCCACAGCCAGTGCAAACCTATACCAGCCACCGCATAGCGCGAACCGTCGAGGTGGAGTTTCAAGATCACGTATGTATCGTCTGCCAACCGTACAGAACCCCGGTTTTGGGGCAATCTCCGGTTTGCCGGTCATCCGACAGAAATCATTAGAGGACATTCGGCAAAAGGCCAAATCTGTGTGCTCTCACTGCTCTGACAGGGTGCCCAAAGTCCGACCCGGTTGGGTTGCGCCGATGAAAGTGGAAGTCGGCGGCTTTCGAAGGGCGCAGTTTGATCGCTCAGTATCATCGCATCTGAGAGTCTTGCGGCGCCTGGACCCACAGTGATTGCGGCCCTCGAAAGGAAATGTTCGGGGGAAATGAGAACTTCTGGCCGGCAACAAGTCGCAGATCGGGAAAGCGGCCCGTTAGAGCTTCGAGCGCAAGACGCGCCTCCAGTTTGCCTAGCGCGGCGCCAAGGCAATAGTGAATGCCGAGGCCGAAGGCGAGGGACTTAGACGTATCTGAGCGGTATAGATTGAACGTTTCGGGTGCCGGAAAGACCGAGGCATCGCGCCCGGACGCGGCGAGCCAAAGGAACAGCTTGGCGCCTTCGGGCAAGTCCACTCCTCCGAGGGTCACGGGCCGCCTGGTCACGCGCCGCCACCCTGGGATGGGGGGATCGTATCGCAGCGTCTCGTCCACCGCTGAGGGAATTAATTTTGGATCTGCCACCACCGCGTCCCAGCGCTCGGGCTTCTCAAGCAGTCGATAAACCAGATTGCCAATCAAGTAGTTTGTGGTTTCATGACCAGCGAATGTCAGGCCGTACACGATCGAGCTGATTTCCTCGTGCGTGAGCGCGCCGGGGTTCTCGTCGTGGATCGCGAGCAGGGCACTCGTCAAATCATCGTCGCGAACGGTGGCCTTGCTGGCGACGAAGGTGGCCAGATAGCGTCGGTAGGCGGCCACCTGCGTGGCGCGCAGCACTTGTTCTTCAGGCGTAGGGCGTCCAAAGCCGAGCACAGCTCGGTGGCCGCACCACTCCTTAAGCTGTGACCAGTCACGCTCGGGGATGCCCAAAAAGCTGAAGATCATTGTCGCCGGCAGTGGAAAGGTGAGCCGGGAAACGAGATCGAACGGTGAGGACGGGTCGATGTCGTTCAGGAGTTGGTTGATCGTGCGCCGGATCCTCGGCTCCATCTGCATCACGCGTTCGGGAGTAAACGCGCGCGCGGTGGGTGAACGCAGGCGCGTATGGGCCGGGGGATCAACGCTCACCATGGATGGCTGAGGCTTGTGACCGCCTCCTAGCAATATTTGCGCCGCTTCGGGCACTAGTTCCACAAGGGGTAGTTGGGTAGGCGCGGCAGAGTAGGTTTCAGGATCAAGGAAAACCGACTTGATGTCCGCATAGCGTGTAACGACGTAGTAGTCAATCGAGGGAGCGTAAAACACTGGAGTCTCGCGCGGTAGCGAAGCCAATACCGCGAACGGATCATCGAGAAATGATTTGGCCAGTGGGTCGAAGTTGGCGTAAACCGGGCAAGAGCCGTGCCTGTGAGAGGACATCATCTTTTCTCCTGCCTTGACGTCGATTCGCCACCCCTACCATTGCGACACTCTTCCAGGTCGATGCGCTTTGCTGATTATTCTATGCATTGTTGGTATCCCTGCAATAGGTTGTGGATGGTGCTCTTGATGCTCCGGGCGGATTGTCGGCTATCCGGACATTATCCCCATTTTCGAGTTCTGTCCGGATAGCCGGTAACACAACCTGAATTGCCCATTTGCTCTGTTTGTGCGCGGAAGCATTGAACGGCCGTGTTATTCGGAGAATCCGGTGATCTCACAAGGCCATGCGGATTTGTCCGGTAGAAGCACGTAATAGTTTTGGAAGAGAACCTCGCTGCCGCCTACGCGAGGCTTTTTCGGGAGCATCGCCCGATAGTCGCCGGGGACGATTAGAGCCGATTGGTGCTTATCGACGGCGCCGAACAGCTCGACTTTCTTCCCATTCAGGATTGCATCTAAATAGATCCCTTCGCCGCATTCGGAGTGGTACCCAACAGTAGCGCATTGTCGAAAATGAGTTGCGGAAACATGGACCTTGATGGTGTAGTCGTTTGGATTTTGGTCCGCAGGAGGCTGTCCGAGTCGGTACTTTCCTTGGGCCGATGCTATCGAGCACAGAAAAAGGATAGATAGAACGAATGATCTTTTCATTGCTTGTCTCCTCTTCGGAGCGGTCTTTTTTACCGGGAGTTCCGCAGCATAAAAGGCCCCACAGTGATTAAATCCGATTCATCGCATTCTACAGACATGTTGCGGACCCGGTAGGGACGCTCAT
>PLKU01000484.1 GCA_003140705.1 Acidobacteriaceae bacterium | reverse complement strand
GTCGTTCCAAAGAAGCCGCCTGCGAAGTTCAAGAACGAGATGTCCTGATCCGCAGTGTCGGTTGTGTTGCCGCCCCCACCCAGGAGGATCTGACTTTCCGACGTGTTTTGCACGGAAGAGTTGAGCGTGACCAGGCCATAGACGTTGCGCACGTTCAGCGGCAACTCTACGATCTGCTTTGCGTCGAGTTCCGCCGCGACGTTGGCGTTATCCGTATTCAACAGGGAGACATCCGAGGTTACGGTTACCGATACGGTTTCGGCCCCGATCGTCAGCGTCACATTCTGCGTGGCGGTTTCACCGGCGTTGAGGACAATTCCGTTCTGTTGATACGTCTCGAAACCTTTCGCTTTGATCACCAGACTATAGGCGGCAGGCGGAAGTTGATTGAAGGAGTACCGGCCTCCGTCGTCCGTGGTGATGGTTCGAGTGATGCCTTTCTCCGAACTCGTAAGGGTCAGCGTAGCCTTAGTCAGCGCTGCGCCCGAAGGATCCGTGACAACTCCGGAGAGGGTTGCCGTTGTGGTTGCGATTTGTGCGTTGATCCATGGGGTGCTGACTGCTATCAGTGCAAGCAGCATTGCGATTCCACACCAGTTCCATAGAGACCGTTGTGTCCGGCTCCTGTTTGTTTTCAATTTGCAGCCTCCCTCAGGTCCTTCCCCCCGTCTCTTTGAAATTGCGCATGTACAAAGCTAGCTTGCGAAAATCCATAGTGATCGGAGTTTGAAAGCAGGCTCTTTGTAGGCTTGTCCAGAAGAGGCTGTTAAGGTCCTTACGGCATGATTGGGAGGGTCTTTACTGCAAAGACGAAAAGCTTTCAGGTAAATAATCTAAGGAAGCTCCTTATTATCAATCGTTTGTCAACCCTGTAATACCGTCACCGCTCGCCTTGTCACTTGGCTGTATAATCGCTTGAATCAAAGTAAGCATCCCATGTTGGCAGAATTGCCCGAGCAGGGTTCAACAACGCAACGCCAGCCGCATGGGGAAGAAGTTCGCGAACAGTTGAGCCGGCTTCTGGCCAACCCTTATTTCAGCCACAGCAAGCGATTCCCAACCTTCCTGCAGTTTGTCACCGAACAAACCCTGGCGGGAGAAGCAGACAACATCAAGGAGCGCACGCTGGGGATTGAGATCTTCGGCAGACACGCCAACTACGACACCGCCTCCGATCCCATCGTTCGTGTTACGGCGGCGGAGATTCGCAAGCGGATGGCCCAGTACTACCAGGATGCGGCCCACGAGCACGAGCTACGCATTAGTCTGCCATCCGGTTCCTACATTCCCCAATTTCACTGGCCTAAAACTGCCAATGATCAGGTTTTTAAGGAAGCTGAACCGGAAGCCGTGGAAGATCTGGCGACCTCTGAATCGCAACCTGAATCACACCCGGCCCACGCCCGCCGCCATTATCCCCTCGCGTTCGCGATTGCTTGCGTCGTCGCCGGCCTCCTCTCGGTTGGCTCCGTTCTGTTGTGGCAAACCATGCATCGTTCCGCACTGGACTTCTTTTGGCGTCCGGTACTCACGGGAAAAGATCCAGTCTTGCTTTGCATCGCCGATCAACTCCAGTATTCAAGCATCGCTCTGCGCGACGCAGCCCAGCCGACCCATCAGGTGGTGTTGACCGACAATCTTACCGCCATTGTCATGGACGATGTATATGCAATCGTCAAGGTTGCCGGTGTCCTTCAGTCGAACCGCACGCAGTACTCCATCAAAGGCGAAGGCACAACCAATCTTGATGACCTGCGGATTGGGCCAACCATCTTTATCGGCGCTTTCGATAATGCATGGACCTTGAGGCTGACCAACACCTTGCGTTTCCATTTCGCCAACAATGCCGACATGTCGAGGCACGAGATTGTCGACAGCACAAACCCCGCTCAGACGACCTGGGTCGTCGACCGAACCGTGCAAATGGCCAACCACGACTATCGCGACTATGCGATTGTGGCCCGTTTCACAGATACAGATACCGGAAAACCAACCGTCGTCATCGCTGGCATCGGTCGCGGTGGAACAATTGTTGCCGGAGAGTTTCTCACCGACGCCGGAGATCTTGACCAGTTGCAGCGCGCTGCACAGGCTGCCGGCGACAAGAAGAATATGGAAATCGTCTTGAGCACGCAGATTATCGACGGGAAACCCGGTTCTCCCAAGATGGAAGCCGCCTACTTTTGGTAGACCCTGCCCGAGCCACTGGATCGTTTCTCTCAAGGGCGACCGGGTTTAAGTCGTCAATCCACTTTACTGACAGTGGTTCCAAATTCAGACTCGAAGGCTTCCCTCGCGAGGTCCGGGCTTGAGCTGGTTCCCCCACAGTTGAGTCCGAAGCCCTCCCGAGGCATCTCGGATCCCGGCTCCGACCGGGAATCGTCATCATTCTCAGACTCAACGGTATCTCTTTGGACCGATTTCTAAATCAGAATGTTGCCACTTTCCCCTTGCGCGACTTACTGGCCGAAGAGCGTACGCAACCCAGCGAAAAACGTTGAATCGTCCTGAGAATCACGCTGGGCAGCCAAATGTTTCGCATCTTCACCGACGGTGTAGCGCAGTTGGTCGGTGCTATCGGTAGCCGCTGTGTAGATTACCTCAGCGGCCACCGCAGCCTCCGCCCCATTGGCCCTCATTGACCCGGCAACCTCCCATAGTTTGTCGACGAGACGCTGATATTCCCAGAGCGAAATGTCGTTGCTGAACTCCATTGCATTCGCAAAATTCGTCTTGATAATGCCGGGCTCGACAAGCTTCACTCTGACACCGATTTCGCGCATCTCGTAGCCGATCGCCTCTGAAATTCCCTCCACTGCGAACTTACTGCCGCTGTAGAGTCCGCCAAATGGCAGCGTCAACCGGCCACCAATCGACGACACATTCACGATGACGCCATTGCCCCGCGCACGAAATCCAGGCACAACGGCCTTTGTCATTGCTAACAGTCCGATCACATTCGTTTCAAACTGTTGCCGCATGCGATCAATCGAGGTCGCCTCAAGAATGCCGTAGGCACCGTACCCGGCGTTATTCACCAGCACGTCGATGCTTCCAAAGCGCTGGACCGCCGCAGTCACCGCTGAATGGATCGATCCCTCGTCGGTTACATCCAGCCTCTGCACCAGCACGTTACCCAACTCGGCTAGTTCTTTGCCCGCACCCGGATTCCGCATCGTGGCCACCACTTGCCACCCGTTGCTTTGAAAGAGCTCTGCCGTTGCCCGTCCGATCCCTGTTGACGAGCCGGTAATCAATACTGTCTTGCCTGCAGACATTGCGCCTCCTTGTCATTTGTGCTCCAGCGATTATCGCGGAACACGGTGGATCAGACACAAGGAAATCGCATTTTCTTGGGGATTTTGCCGTGATCCGGTTTGGTTGAGGCAGGTTTGTCCTGATGCCGAATAACTCTCGGCGCAGTTATTGCTCGAGAGTGAGATCCAGCCCCTTGCCGCTGTCCGGTATGGTCGTCTGCCAGGCGTTGATTGTGCTGTTCCACGTTCCTTTTACGTCTTCACCTGCCAGTTTGGCATGTGCGCCTGGGACTGCCCAGCCGTACACCTCGATTGTTATCTGCGACCACCACGCACTGAAGTTGCCCTGGTGCGGTCCTACGCGGACATGGAGCGTGTTGTCTTCGACAGAGCAACTGCTCTCCATGCGCAGGAACTTTCCCTGTTTGAAATCGAAAGAAACACCGTCATCCACATAGAGCATGCCCCGGCAATCTTGACCCACGTAGACGCGCAGCGTTAGAGGTCCGGCTGGGGTCTCCATCGTGCTCTGAGTCAGCGGCGCAATGGGTACGATGGACCCGCCTCTTACGAANNAATACTGGCAGCACGGCAACGCTCGGCTCAACAATAATCGGTTTGAACACAGCCTCCCGCGCCAGTGTCTGAACACCTTTCTTCTGCTCCGCGTCGCGGCTCTCCACCGCATCCCCGCGATCGATTCGTTCCCCTGTCCAATAGTCGTACCAAACGCCGGGCGGCAATTGAACTTCGTACTTATCCAACTCATCCGGAAAAGGAGGAGGCGCAACCAGGATGTCAGGGCCGAAGAGGAATTCCGCAGGCGCATCGAGATCGATGGGATGATGGTCCGCAGTCGCATCTGGAAATTCGAGGAAGAGAGGTCGCACAATGGGCAGACCCGTTCGCGACATCTCTTCTGTCGTGGTATAGAGATAGGGCATTAGCTTATAGCGTTCCTCAATGTAATGGCGGCTGATCGCCTCCTGTTCCGGCCCATTCGCCCATGGCTCCTGATCGTTGGTTCCTACCGCGGTATGATCGCGGTCGATGGGCTGAAAGGCTCCAACCTCAAGCCACTTTGTCAGAAGATCCGGCTGCGGCGACCCGGCGAATCCGCCCACGTCGGCACCACTCAGCGCGAAGCCGCTCAGGCCAAGATTCTCAAGCATTGGGGTAGTCAGTCGCAGATGATTCCATGTTGAGCTGTTGTCTCCCGTCCACGTAGCTGCGTAGCGCTGCCCGCCTGCATAACTGGCACGCGTCAGCACAAATGGGCGCACATTGGGTTCCAACTTGATCAAGCCATCGTAAGTTGCGCGCGAGTTCTCCATGCCATACACATTGTGGATTTCGAGATGGTTTGCTGAACGCTTCCTGAAGCCCGGTTCATCAATACGATGTTGAATATCGTCAGGCATCGTCTTGGTTGGAACGCCAAAGATCGCTGGCTCGTTCATGTCGTTCCAGAAACCCGCAATGCCATCGGCGACGAAACCCTTGTAGAGCGTGCCCCACCATGTGCGGGCCCGCTGCTGTGTGAAATCAGGAAAGACAGAATCCCCTGGCCACACCTTCGCCACGTAGGTTGACCCGTCTGGCCGTTTTACAAAGTGATCCCCCGCTAGCCCCGAGTCATAGGGAGCGTAATCTGCACCCGGCAACTCTGCAATATGAAGATCGGTGATTGCCACGATGTGAAAGTGCTCGCTGGCAAGATCTTTGATCATCTTTTCGAAAGTTGGAAATCTCTCCTGGTTCACCGTGAATGGTCTGTTGTCCTGCTGATAGTCGATGTCAAGATAGATCGAGTCCGCCGGGATCCTGTCTGCCCGCAGACGATTAGCAATTTCACGCACCCTCGATTCAGGATAGTAACTGTAGCGCGATTGCTGATAGCCAAGCGACCACAGCGGAGGCAGCGGCGTCGGGCCAGTCAACCATGCGTAGTTCTCGACCACTTGCCTGGGGCTGGGCCCATACATCAGATAGTAATCAACCGGTCCGTTTGGTGCACCGAAGGCGTATGCGCCGGCAGACTCCTTGCCGAAATCAAAGCTTGCCCGCCAGGTGTTATCGAACAACACCCCAAGCACGCGCCCCTGGTTCCAGGACAAAAAAAACGGAATGCTTTTATAGATTGGGTCTGTCGATTCCTGCCATCCGTATGAATCCGAATTCCAATCCGTAAATGCCTGGTTGCGTCTGTCGAGCGGGCCAACTTTGTCGCCGAGCCCGAAGAAGTGCTCAGCCGGAGCCATCGTCTTATAGATCCTGAACGCGGTGCCATGAAACTCGATCGGGCGCTCGTCCTGCTGCAGCACGTGACCTGAGAGGTCGCTCACTGTCAGCCGCAGAATGTCGTCGAAGCTCACGCGTAATGCCTTCGTAGTGAAGCCTGCAGTCTCAGCCGTTACCGGAACGCTTGCCCCGCGCGCCTCGGTCAGCACAGCCCAGGACGCGTCTTCGGGAAGGACTCCGCCCTGGCTCGCACGCACGCGCAGCACATCGTCCCGCAACGCCGTCACGCAGAGTGTGACTCCATTGACAGTTATCTCGATGCCATTGCGCAGGTGCTGCGTTTGAAGAATTGGACGGGTTGCAGAACCTTGCGAATTTGCAAATCGAGCCAACAAGACAGCGCCGATGAAGAGAAGGATTCTTGCTGCACACTTGCACTTGGAAATTGCGGTCACCCGAATGCATCTCGGCTCACCATCCGCGACGAGTGTAGATCGCCATGCGGCCCTATCGCACTTCATACAGTGCCATCGACTCAGCCCGCTCTTCCAGATGCAGCTTACCATTTCCAATCGACGCAGCAGGTCCCGCAGTGGGTTGCGCAGTGAGGAACGTGGCACACCCCGCCAACGCCGTTTGGTCCGTTGGCAGGTCAAGAACTCTGCTTTCCTGGCCCTTGTTCACTGCAATCAGAATTCTTTCTTTTGAGTGATCTGGTGCGCAACCTGTGCCGTCCTGCGAGCGGACAAACACAAATGCGTCCTGATCGGCAAAAAGATTCTGCTCCATACCGGTTTCGAGCACAGGATGCATGGAGCGCAGCATCAGCAGGCCGGATGTCCATTCAAAAACCTCCTCCTCCGCAGGCGTCCTGCCGGCCCTGGTAAAAGCATTGTGCGGGTCGCCGGCAAACCCGCCGGGAAAGTCATGACGGTTGTCCGGGTCCTCGCCTCCGATCATTCCAATCTCGTCTCCGGCATAGATTTGCGGCAGGCCGCGTAAAGTAATCTCCAGTCCCAGCGCCAGTTTAAGCTTGGGCACTGAACCCTGGGCCTCGGTAAGGAACCGCACGGTATCGTGGTTGCCAATGAACGTGACCAGCCGCTCAGGATGCGGGTAAAGCGAGTCTTGGCGAAGAACCTTGGCCAGCTCCGTCATTGGCTGGCCATGAGTAAGAACGTCGCGCAAAGTGAAATAGATGGGAAAATCGAACGGCGTGTCGAGACCGGTATCGATGTTCTCGTGCGCCAATCCTCCGGCAAAGAACGAGGTGACCTCGGGGTCGCGATGAAAAATCTCTCCCACAGTCGTCAGGTGCGGATACGCGTTGTGCAGCGCGGCATGAAAGTCACGCCAGAACAAGCGGTCTACATACGGAAACGTATCCAGACGAATGCCATCGAGATTCGCAGTCTCCACCCACCACAGTGCATTCTGGATCAGGTAGCGTGAGACCAGAGGATTTTGCTGGTTCAGATCCGGCATGGCATCGGTAAACCAGCCATTGGTAATGTCATGCCACACCTTTGTTGGGGAATGGGGATCAACTAGTTCATAAAAATCATGCGTCGCCGCACGATGATTCTGGACCGTGCCATGAAACCAGTCGGGGGCAGGCGGATCGAGCACCCATGGATGCTGCACGCCGAGATGATTGGGCACCAGATCGATCACCAGCTTCATGCCCTTTGCATGCAGCGAGTCGGAAAGATGCCGGTAGTCACTAAGAGTGCCAAAGTGCGGATCCACCGCGTAAAGATCGGTCGTCGCGTACCCATGATAGGACTCGGGCATATCGCCATTGGAAACAACCGGTGTAGCCCACAGCGTTGTAATACCGAGGTGTTGCAAGTAATCCAAATGCTGCTCAATGCCGGAGAAGTTACCGCCATGCCAGCCGCGCGGTGCCGAGCGATTGTCGCTGCTAGGATTGTGCGATTGATCGCCCTCGGCAAATCGGTCGGTCATTACCAGGTACATCGTATCGGCTGAAGAGAAGCCGCGATGTGCATCCGGATCGCTCGATCGTTCCGCCAGCGCAAACGATTTCTCCGCCTGGCCTTGACTGCTTGCAGCAGTAATCTGTAGCGTTTGCGCGGTTGCCGCGCTGGTTGCAATCCACAAAAACGCCCAATGGCCATTATCGGAAACCTGCGTCCGGAGCAGTTTCACGCTGTCGCCTTCCACCTTGAATTGCGCATGTTCAAGGCCCTTGCCGTGCACCAGCAACATGGGATCGGGAAGGCCGACAAACCAGCCCGGCGGATCAATCTTGTCAATCGTGGGAGAGCTTTGCGCAACGGAGTTGGACAACTGCGTCTGCGAACCGGCCAAAACGCTGCAGGCAAGGATCAAGGCAGCGAAAACGAGCGGGCGCCTGGGCAGCGTCATTGCTTCTCCTTTCATTTGGGCAAAAGAATACTGGCTCCGCCCTGTGGCGGGCATGCATTGCGAGTGAAGAAGCTCTACGCCACGGCAACCTGAGAGCCGCCGCGGCGTAGAGAACAAGGCCGGATCAGAAGGTGAAGCGAGCCGCCAACTGAATCTCTCGGTTGCTGTATACCTGAACACCTTCGATCTGGCCGAAGTTTCCACCCGTCAGATTGGAATTTGGGTTGGTGAATTCCGCGGTGTTGAACAGGTTGAAAGCATCCCCGTGCAGTTCCAGCGTGTACTTTTCCGTCAAGTGAAGGTTCTTCTGGGCACTGAGATCAACCACACGGTAACCTGGCCCGTAGACCTGGTTTCTGCCAAGTGTGCCCAGACGCGTATACGTAGCCGCGTTTGAAACACTACCTGTAATCGTCGGAGGATTAGCAAACGAGCTTGGGTCGAACCAATGTCCGCTAATGCTCTTTGGATATTTGATGGGCGCAATCAGGTCAGGCCGGTTTCCAGGTGCTGCCGTTCCTGTTGAGAGGTCAGTTGGTGCGCCAGACTGAACCAGCCCGATCAAGCTGGTCTGCCAGCCGCCGATCAGCCAATCCACTGGGCGCGAAGCACTGCTCCCAAAGCGCTGACCGCGACCGAACGGCATGACATAGAGGATCGATGAGCTGAAAACCTGCCGCTGATCCTGGCTCGAATTTCCATAGCCGGCCAACGGCTGGTAGTAGAGAGCCGCACTTTGCCCCTGAAATGCTCCCGGCGAGTCGTCAAGCGTATGCGACCACGCGTAGGATGCAGTTGCTGTCAACCCGTTTGCGGCGCGATGTTCCGCGTGAATCTGCAGGCCATCGTAATTCGAAATGCCGTTGTAGTTGTTGTAGTTGATGCCACCAAGAGTTGGGAAGTTCTGAGCGCCCGTCCCAAAATGGTTCAGGTTGTAAGGATAATACGTCGAGAGGTTGCTGCCCTTGGTCCCGACGTAAGCGACATTGAGAACATTGTTGGAGCCAAACTGTCTTTCCACTTGCACGTTCCACTCTTGAACCATGCTGTTCTCATTGTTCTGGTTCACGGCAATCATGCTTGTCCCAGCGGGCGGCTTTGCGGGATTGAAGCTTGGATAGCCGCGAGCCGGCAACGCTGTGGTTACAGCGGACGGTCCGGTGTAGCCGTTGCAATTGTAGCCGCCATCCACAGCATGGGGTGTTACTGACGAAAGTTGGCCGGTGAACGTGACGCAGTAACCGTTGGTGGCCAGATAATCGTTGCTGCCACCAAACGGTGGCTGTTCGCCGAGTTGGTTGTCGATACCGCCATAGTCCAGGAAGTAAAAGATCCCGTATCCGCCGCGGACTACGGTCTTTCCATCGCCAAACAGGTCATAGGCAGCGCCGATGCGCGGACCAAATGCGTGGTAGTCCTGATTAATGATGCTGCGCGAAACGCCGTTTTGTCCTGCTTCGAGAACCGTACCGTTGTTCACGTCAAATGAAGACTGCTGGTTGTGAGCTTCATAGGGGTGCGTAAGCAAATCCCAACGAACACCCAGGTTCAGCGTCAGGCGATGGTTCACTCGCCAGTCGTCCTGACCGAAGATGCCGTCTTCCTGGCCAATGTTGGCAAAGTAGCCGGCCTGTGAGCCAATCTGGTATTGATCCATGCCGCCCGCCAACAGTTCTGACACTTCGTAGCCGGTGAAGTCAACAGTCCCTTCATCGATCCAGAAGTAGCCCTTGCCCTCCTGCGGGTTGAAGAACTCCACCTGGCGGCGAAGGAAGGTACCGCCGAATTTGAAGGAATGCGTTCCGCGCGACATGCTCACGGAATCGGTGAACTCGATTGTGTTCTGTGGAACCGCATACAGGCCGTAATCACCCGTATATTCCAGATCGCCTTTCCACCCGCCAATCAGCGCGCCGCCAGTCGTCTCCATGTTGATATTGGCGTTCACGATGCCCAGATTCTTTGAAACATAGTCGCCATACATCGGAGGCGTATATCCGTAGTTGTCGCGGTTATACGCAATGTGCGCTTCATTCACAATGGTTGGCGTGAAGATGTGTGTGTAGCCAAGATCATATCCGCGAGCATGAGTGGGATTGATGCCTGTTCCTCCGCCCGCCGGCAGGTTGGCGAACTCCGAAGTCTTGGTGTTCACTGAGTTGTCATAGCTGTAGCGGAAGAACGCAAGGTCCTTGGCTGTGGCATTCCAGTCGATCCTGCCGTCGAAGGTGTTGTACTTGTTCGCTTCCGTCTGCGTGTCAAGGTAATTGTTCAGGTATCGATCGGTACGGGTCGGCATTGGAAATGCGTTGAGATACGCGAGCGCCGCTGGATTCAATCGGCCCGGCGGGATCACGTTGGGTGTCCCGTTGTAAATAAACTGAGTGGGCGGGTTGACTCCATTGGGATCGCAGGTGGATGGATCGAAGATCAAACCGGGACTGGTCTGGCTCGCCAGGCCCCCGGGATAGCAGCGCGGATACTGAGTCTGGAAGCCATTCCCGCCGGACAGCCCGGCAGTCAGAAGCTCGGTAAAGTTTCCTGAACGCATCAGCGCGGACGGCACCGTCAGGTAGTGTGCTGACACTCCAAGCTGCTCGCGCAGCGCCTGGTAGTCGCCGAACGCAAACAAACGGTTTTTGATAAGCGGCCCGCCCACTGCAAAGCCGGGCTGGTTGCGGATGAAGCCAGGCTTCGCCGATGCCGGAGCACCGTTGAACCGGTAACTTTGGTTGGCATCAAAGTTGCCATCGCGATAGAACTCAAAGACCGCACCGTGATATTGGTTGGTCCCGGATTTGATTGAACTGACCACGATGGCGCCGCCCGCACGGCCATATTCAGCCGGAGCAACGCTGGTATTCACCTTGAATTCCTGCGTTGCGTCGACCGAAGGGAAGAACAGGATCGTGTTTACCAGGCCGTCGTTGTTGTCCACTCCGTCAAGAATGTAGTTGTTGGCCTGGGGGCGAAGGCCGTTCACTGAAAGGCCGGCGCTGTCGCTCTCGTTGTTGCGAATCGTTTCAGTGTTGTTGCTGCTGCCGCCACCGGTGGCAACGTCGCCGTAGGCTCCACGTGTCACGCCGGGGGTCAGCAGCGCAAGGCTGCTGAAGTTGCGGCCATTCAGCGGAAGTTCCGCCACCTGGTTGCCCTCAATCGTCGCTCCGATGGTTGAATCGGAGGTATTCACCAGCGGGGCTGCGGCCGTGACCTGCACGGTTGTAGCTCCCCCGGCGGGCTGCAGCTGGAAGATCACATTCTGCGTGGTTGTCACGGTGATGGTCACTGCTGTGGATTGCGACTGAAATCCCTTTGCCGTAATGACGACGTTATAGTCTCCGCGAGGTACGGCAAGAATCTTGAACTCGCCTGAGCCGTTCGTCGTGGCCGTAAGCTTGACTCCATTTTCCGTACTCGTGGCAGCTACGGCCGCGCCCTGGATGACTGCGCCTGTTGCGTCTGTTGCCGTTCCTACGATACTGCCGGTGTCTGTCTGCGCAAACAGACTTGGCGCTATCAGGCAGGTGAGCAGAACCGCAAACGCTAGGAACATCATGCGCGAACAGTGCTGCCTGTTGGCTAGTAAGTTGCTTTGCTTGTACATCACAGATTCCTCCAAGGTGAGGTTCACAATTCCCTCCGGGGTTTCGACCTGCTTCAGTGCTTCCCCGCGTAACTCCATCCGACAACACACTGTGACATCAGCAATGGTCAATTCACGACGCGCCAATTTGCCGTCAATTGATACTCTCCAGATAAATCAAGTCATTGCCTATAATTAAACAAGCACTTCTCCTGAAAAAGAGGCGATTTTTTACGCCATCATCTGGCCCGTGCGGGGCCTCATCTCTTTCCGGTATACTGCGGGGCAGGGTGCGCCAGGCGTACATGGCAACAGATCCGATTAGCAGCGCAGCCAAGAGGGTACAGTTCGGAATCTTTGATGCCGATCTGCAGACCGGAGAGCTGCGTCGTTCCGGCGTCCGCGTCCGGCTTCAGAGCCAGCCCTTCAAACTGCTGGCGGCCCTGCTTGAACAACCAGGCGAAGTTGTATCTCGCGAAGCTCTTCAACAGCGGCTTTGGGATCCTGACACGACCGTTGACTTCGATCACAGCCTGGGCATCGCGGTGAACAAGCTGCGCGAAGCTCTGGGCGACCATGCCGAGAATCCGCGCTTTGTCGAAACGCTTGCCAAAAGGGGCTACCGCTTCATTGCCCCGGTCAAGACGCTTGACCCTCACCAATCCCAAACCAGTATGGAAATCGCGACGGCCGCTGCAACTGCCAAGCCGCATAGCCCCGGAATTGCCCGCTGGCATTGGATTGCTGGATCGTTGGCGTGTATTTGCGTGGTGCTGGCCCTTGCCCTGCTTCTTCGCCAGCCCCCTCGCAAGCCATATCGCGTTGTTCAGGTCACCTATTCCGGGCAGGTTCTCACCAATAATCTGAACGATCTCGAAGTCGAGACCTTCTCCAGTTCCGTGAGCGACGGCACACGCCTCTACTTCTCGCACATGGACAAGGGAAATCCCGTGCTGGCTGTCGCATTGGCGGCCAATGGTGAAATCAGCCACTTCAACCTTCCCCCGGAGATTGGAGCTCCATTGATTGGCTCTCTCTCACCCGACGGCTCCCGTTTGATTATTCACAGTCATTTGCAGGCGGATCCGGAGCAGCCGTTGTGGATTGTCCCCACCCTGAACGGCGATGCGCGACGGGTGCCCAATGTGCTGGCTCACGACGCAACCTGGATGCCCGACGGGCGTCGCCTGCTCATCGCCAGCGGCAACGACCTCACGATTGTTGGTGCCGATGGCAGTGATCCCCACAAGTTAGTCACTACGGGCGGGCTGGCGTTCTGGCTGCGCTGGTCGCCCGACGGACAGCGCTTGCGCTTCACACTTCGCGACGCCAAACGCCAAACCACGGAGTTGTGGGAAGTTGCAGCGGATGGAAGCAACCCGCATCCTTTGCTCCCGGGTTGGAGCCAGCCAGCATCGGAGTGCTGTGGGAGCTGGACCTCGGATGGCAAAATCTTCGTCTTCCAGTCCTGGCATAACGAGATCCACCACAGCGAAATCTGGGCCATGCAGGAACATCCCTGGTTTCTCAAAGATAGAGAGCCCCGGCAAATTACCAATGGCCCGCTCGACAATGAGGCTCCCAGCACATCGCCGGGAAGCCATCGCATTTACTTTATTGGTGTCAACTCACAGATCGAATTGCTCCATGCGCTCCCCAAGTCCTCGGTCTTCACTGCCCTGGATGAGGATTTGAGCGCGGCAGACCTGGCCGAATACTCACCGGATGGGCAATGGGTGGCGTGGCTCAATGCTTCCGACGGGTCCCTTTGGCGCAGCCGGGTGGATGGCAGTGACCGCATCGAGTTGACCACTCCTCCACTGCGAATCTTCGGCATGAAATGGTCCCCGGACGATAAGCGCCTCGCCCTCATGGCAGAGGAGCCAGGTAAGCCCTGGAAGGTTTACCTGATCGACGCGGAGGGTGGAAAGCTGACACCCGCGCACCTCGAAGACCGCAACGAGGCCGATCCCGACTGGTCGGCTGACGGACAGTCGATCGTCTTTGGCCGTCTGCCTGACCGAATGGACAACGGGCGGCCCAAAGCCATCTACCTCTTGAATCTGCAAACCCATAATGTGACTGAGATTCCCGGCTCCACCGGACTCTTCAGTCCGCGGCTATCGCCCGATGGCCGCTACATCGCCGCCATCCGACTCGATCAGAAGGCGCTGCTTTTGTACGATCGGGCGGAACAACATTGGACCACCCTCACCACGCACGGCGTCGGAGACCCAATCTGGTCCCACGACGGCCGTTCTCTTTACTTCCAGGATTTTCTTGAGGTGGGTAAACCTGTCTACCGAATTGACATGCCTGCCGGACAGCCGGAACAGGTTGCCANNATGGTCAGCGCCCGCACTTCCACCGTCAACCTATACAGCGTCGACCTCAATGAGCAGTGAGCAGCTTCGAATCTCGGCAAAAAGAAAATGAACCAGGCGTTTTGCTTACCGGAAAGCTCGCCCCTTCACCTGGCCTGATCCTTCCTTCAATGTGAGCAGTTGGTTCGCTGCAACAGATTTCAATGATTCCACAAGCCCCGAAGGCCAATGGACTTCAACGTCGGCTGTAGTTGATGAGCCAAGCCCGAAATGCAGTCGCGGATCATTCGACGACAAAAAGCTCGATTGGCTCAACACCTCTTGAACCTGCACCTTGCCTCCGTAGCGCATCAGCACGCGCGCGCCGATTGCGCTGCGATTGCTCTTTGTGCCCTCCAGACGAATCTTGATCCAGCGATTGCCNNCATCGTTGTCGAAGTCGCCAAATGCTGCGCCACGGCTGCAGTGCAGTGCACTAACGCCCGGCCCCGCTTCCTCGCCCATCTGCACAAAGGTGCCATCGCCCTGATTGCGAAATAGAATGCATGGACTCTTCGCTGGAAATCTGGGACTCACGCGCGCAACTTCCGGATATACCGTGCCACTGGTGAGCAGAATATCCGGGAAGCCATCGTTGTCGAAGTCAACGATCCCTGCGCCAAAACATACAAACCGAGTCTCTTTGCTCAAGCCGGCCTGGATTGTCACGTCATCAAAGTTGCCTTTGCCGTCGTTGCGATAGAGTCCTGTGGGCTGATTGTAGAAGTGTGTCTTCACCAGGTCGGTGTGTCCGTCGACGTTGTAGTCCCCTACGGCCACGCCCATGCCGCCCATCTGCCGTCCATCGCCACTGAGGGCTACTCCACGAAACAAGGCCTCCTCACGAAACG
>PLKU01000250.1 GCA_003140705.1 Acidobacteriaceae bacterium | reverse complement strand
GTTCGTGACGAACTTGGGTTAGCAGGAATGCCCACCGCGATAGATTGGCAAGGCTGGTGAGTTGGCCTTTCGTGAAGAAGCCAATTGTGGCAAGAAGCGAGATCAGCAGAAACCCAAGCACAAACTTTGGAAATTTATTCCATAGAAACGCAGCCTTGTTACCGACTGCATGAGCCTCGCCGCGGGAAGCCCAGTAGATGGCGTAGGCGAGGACAACAAAGCCGATGAGAGCGTTGCGTGTGGTCTTGGCGAGGACTGCGACCTTGCCGGCGGCGTCGGAGTAGAGAGCTCCGGCGGCAGTGGCCTCGGCGGTGTTGTCTACAGCGAGGCCGGCCCACAGGCCGTATGCCTTGTCGCTAAGGTGAAGCGAATGGCCGATCAGCGGAAAGGTAAACAGCGAGATTGCTCCGAGGGCAAGGATGGCGGCGATGGCATACGAGGCATCTTCATCGTCCGCATCGATGGAGGGCTTGGCAGCAATAATGGCCGAGACGCCGCAGATGGCCGAGCCTATGGCCAGCAGCGAAGTAAGCTTTGGCTTGAGCTTGAATGTGCGGCCAAGAAGGTGCATGAAGGTCAACGACAAGGTGAGCGCGAAGGCGACCAGCANNGACGTCTCCGAGGAGGAATCGCGAGCCAAGGAGCACAATGCCGGCCTTGAGCCAGAACTCGTACGTGGCAACTCCCGGCTGGAAGATGCGCGGGATGCCGGTGGTATTAGCAATGATCAGGCCAATCACGATGGCCCATAAAACGTATTCAATGTTCGGAAACGTGATGTGGTTGGTCTTGGTGTAAATGGCGATCGATTGTTCGATCAACTTTCCGCCGTAACCCACGGCGGCTAACAGCAGCAGACCGGGGATGAGCGCGGCGATGCGGTGGGCGAGGCCGGTCGAACTACTCGGTGCGATGGCAGCAGTGGCCATTGGGTTCTCCTTCCGAGATGCGGAAATCGCAAGTTTTACCAATTCACTGGCGGGATAAGGTTGAAGCGGACAAGCAGGGTCAGAACCAGCGCAAGCGCAACGGCATAGACGTCAAGTGAGATTCCGCGCCGAGGCGCGGGGGTAGATTCGGGCATACTGTCTCTCCAAATGAACTGTTTTTGAATTTCAGGCTGTAGCTGAAACGCCGCTCGCTGCCAGCAGGTTCACTGCGGCAATCTCTCGAATGGCCCAGCCTGCAATCAACAAGCTGGGGGCGAGAGTGGGTTCGGCGTCGCCGAGGGCGGCGAGTGTGGTACTTCGAATTTGCTGGCCGGGCTGCGCGACGCGAGAGATCACGGCGCAGGGGAAGTCCGGTGGCAGGCCTTGCTGAAGCCATTCCTGCGCAAGCAGACCCAGGTCGCGGCCCGGCATGTAGACCACGCGCGTGGCGTCTTCAATCTCCGGCAGCGGCGACCGATTGTGCGATTGCGCGTGGTGCCCGGTCGAAAAGATCAGGTTCGATGCACTATTGCGGCTGGTGAGCGAGCAGCCGATCGCAGCGGCAGCAGCAAATGCGGCCGTAATTCCAGGGACGATCTCGAACGGAACGCCCGCATCGGTCAGCGCCTTCAACTCCTCCGCCGCACGGCCAAAGATCAACGGGTCGCCGCTCTTGAGGCGCACCACGCTCAGATGGGCGCGCGCATAGTCGATCATGATGGAGTTGATTTCAGCTTGCGTAATGGTCTTGGCGCCGCATCGCTTGCCGACATTCAGGACCTCCGCGGACGGAGAAGCGAGGTCAAGAATTGCTTCAGGAACAAGGTCGTCGTGAAGCACCACATCGGCAGTCTGAATCGTGCGCAGTGCCTTGACCGTCAGCAGATCGGGGTCGCCCGGTCCGGCGCCCACCAGATGCACTGTTTCAGGCACGGCATTGGATTCGTCTTCAAACTCCGGTGAGAGCGGCTCAGAGAAATCCATACTCTCATCGACGATGCCGGATGAATCGTCGTCCCCTTGCTCTGGTTCAAGCGGCGCTTGAGCCAACAGGCGCGCCGGGCACGCTTCAGATTCGCAGACCTGCCGTTGCGCTAGTTGATGCAGCAGCTGCTTGCGCGGTTCACCAGAGGGATGAATCTCGAGAACCTCGCGGCGGAGCTGGCCAAGGCTTGCAAGCCACGGCCCAAGATCTGCGGGCAGCTGTTCGTCGATCTCCTGCCGCAGGTGTTGNNTGTCCCGCAGTCGATATTGCAATCTGCAGGTCGCCGCGGCTGACGATGGATCCAAAATAAAAATCACAGTTCGGAATGTCGTCAACGCTGTTGCAGAGAATCCCCCGCTCAACTGACTCCCGATAGACTTGGGCATTCACTTCGGCGGAGTCAGTGGCCGTGACCACCACAAAGTTGCCGTCAAGGTCGGCATTTTCAAAAGGCCGGAGGATCAATTCAAGCTTGCCTTCGAGAGCGAGCTGTTGAATTTCAGGCCGCGCTTCCGGTGCAACCACACGAAGCTTTAATCCTGTCGTCAGCAGACTGCCGATCTTATCCAACGCGACATTCCCCCCGCCAACAAGGAGGCAGCAGCGGCCGTCGAGTTTCAAGAAAATCGGCAACATGCTCATGGAACTACCCTCAATCAGTCACTCCTTGCGGCATCCGGCCGGCGGGCAGGTCGCGTTCAACCGGCTCC
This sequence comes from Acidobacteriaceae bacterium, assembly GCA_003140705.1. Lineage (GTDB taxonomy): Bacteria > Acidobacteriota > Terriglobia > Terriglobales > Acidobacteriaceae > Telmatobacter. The sequence continues at coordinate 436 of PLKU01000250.1, read as the reverse complement.
AGAACTTCGCCTGCGAGATGGGCGCGAAGCTCGTCGTTGGTATGGCGGCTGAACCACGCGCGAAGGTTCTCAGCGGGTTGCCTGTCGGCAAGGTATTGGCGAAGCAAGCGTTCAATCGCGTCGGGGATAAGCGGCGCCGGGCAACGATAGCCCACGGGGCGTGCGATCGCCGCGTGTTGTCCTACTGCTCCGCCAAGGCAGAAGTAGAACGCATCGGTCAGCTTTCCCTCATGCTTTATCTTCTTGCCCTCAATGCCGATGTCGGCAACCCAATGCTGGCCGCAGCCGTTTGGGCAGCCGGTTACATTGAGCTTCAACTCCTGGTCGAACCCGGGCAGGCGGTCTTCGAGTTCGTCCACCAGCCACTTGGTAAAGCCCTTGGTCTCAGTGATGGCAAGTTTGCAAAACTCCGTTCCGGTGCAGGCGATGGCGCCGC
>PLKU01000200.1 GCA_003140705.1 Acidobacteriaceae bacterium | reverse complement strand
TTCAAAGGCGGCGACCGCACCAACATCGATCTTCCAAAACCCGAGGAGGCGCTGTTGCAAGCCGTGACGGCGACAGGGAAGCCCGTGGTGCTAGTGCTGGCGAATGGGAGTGCGCTCGCGGTGAACTGGGCTAACGAACATGTGAACGCGATTCTCGAGTCATGGTATGCCGGCGAAGAAGGTGGCTCGGCAATCGCCGAAACTCTCTCGGGAAAGAACAATCCTGCCGGTCGGTTGCCGGTGACGTTCTACACGGGCCTGGAACAGTTACCCCCCTTTGAAGACTATGGGATGCAGAACCGCACCTATCGCTACTTTCACGGTAAGCCGCTCTATCCGTTTGGCTATGGCTTGAGCTATACAACTTTCTCCTACAGCGGATTATCGCTGCCTAAAAACGCGATTGGCGCCGGTGATCCACTCACCGCAGAGGTGACGGTTACAAATACTGGAATGCGCGAGGGTGATGAAGTTGCGCAGCTCTACCTCAGTTTTCCAAATGTGCCCGGGGCCCCCCTTAGGGCCCTTCGCAGCTTCAAGCGCGTTCACTTGAAGCCAGGTGAGTCGCAGAACATCACCTTCGAACTGAAAGATCGCGACCTGAGCATGGTGAGCGAAGCGGGCGAACCGATCGTTGCGGAAGGCGCCTATACTCTATCGATCGGTGGAGGTCAACCGAATTCGGGGGCGCCAGCAGTGGCTGGATCTTTCCAAGTGCTGGGCACGAAGACGCTCCCTGAGTAAAACCGCCGGACCGCAAAGGGATACTTACAAGAAGGCGCAGTAGGCGATGCGTGCAATTGATTGATGATTGATCGCTCTTTTTCGGAAAGGCTTCGCCGCCCTGTTGTATACGACGAACCAAAGCCACCTGGCCCGTTACAAGAGAAACTCACCGGATCACAGAGGGCAATTATTAAATGAAAAGAGACTCAGAACCATGATGATCAAATTCATACGTCTTATTGTTGCAACCAGCATTCTGCTTCCTCTCCACCTGAGCGCTTCTGCCCAGAACACGCCTGGCATGCCGCCGATGCCACCGCAGGTGGCCACGACTCAGCCCTTCGTCAGCCAGCTCTTCGGCGACAACATGGTTCTGCAGCGCGGCAAGACCAATACGATTTGGGGCTGGTCGGAGCCAGGCGACAAGATCCAGGTCCAGATCGGCGATACGACAGCATCCGGCGTTGCTGGCGCGAATCGTCGCTGGGAAGTAAAGATCAATCCGCCGCCGATGGGTGGCCCATACACCATCAAAATCAGCGGCCGCCAGACGGTTGAACTGAACAATGTGCTGATGGGCGACGTGTGGCTCTGCGGCGGTCAGTCGAATATGGGCCTGCCTCTGCGCTTCGCACGCACCGGAGCAGAAGATGCGAAGACGGCCAACTACCCGGAGATCCGATTCTTCTCAGTCGTAGGGAATCCCGCCTACCGGCACACAGATCTCGTCGGCGGCAAGTGGTCAGTTTTGTNNGACTGGGTCTCGGCGGTTGGCTTTTACTTTGCGCGCAAGGTGGAGCTGGAAACGCATGTGCCGCTCGGCATGGTCGTCGATAGCGTTGGAGGCACGCCTGCAGAGGCCTGGACCAGCGCTGAGGCCCTACGCCCTCTCCATGACTTCGATATCCCTCTCGCCGAGGTGGAAAGGCTCTCGGCATCCGACGCTCCCCAATACGGCAACTTCGTCATGCACTGGTACGACGAGTACGACATCGGCATCAAGAACAAATGGGGAAGTCCGGAGTTCGACGATTCAGACTGGAAGACAGTCACGATTCCTGGTGGTTTCGCAGAGTTGGGCGTACCAACTGAACCCGCCGTGGTCTGGTTCCGCAAGGAATTTGTGCTGCCCGATCCGCTGCCGGCCGGAAGAATGATGCTCTTCCTCGGCTCTATTGAGCGCATGGACACAGTCTTCGTCAACGGGAAAGAGGTTGGAGGCAGTTCCTGGGTGGAGAATCCGCGCGTCTACTTTTTGAACAGTGCGCTCAAGCCGGGACGCAACACAATCGCCATCCGCGTCCTCAAGACCAGGCCCGACGGCGGATTTCTGGGCAAACCCGAAGAACTGCATCTTACGTTGGGCGACAAGAGTACGATTCCAATGGCGGGCGAATGGAAGGCCAAAGTTAGCGTGGACGCGCGTCCGCCGATTCAACTGCCCATCGCATACGAGAACTGGCCCGTGATGCCGACGGTCCTCTACGAGGGCATGCTTAGGCCGGTTGCACCATTGGCCATCACCGGCGCTCTCTGGTACCAGGGCGAACAGAACTCGCCGCGTGGCTACCAGTATCGGAAGCTTCTGCCGGCGATGGTCGCCGATTGGCGCAAGCTTTTTGGACAGGGGGACTTCCCGTTCTACATCGTCGGGCTGCCGGCCTTCAAGACGCGCAGCTCCATACCGGTTGCTGGGGACGAATGGACCGAAACACGCGAATCGCAGGCCATTGCCGCCACAACGATTCCCAACTCCTGTCTTGCCGAAACCATCGATACAGGCGACCCGAACAACATTCATGCGCAGGATAAGCAGCCTGTGGGCGAGCGGCTTGCCCTCTGCGCGTTGGCAAATCAATATGGGAAGAAGGTCGTGTATGCAGGGCCGACATTCGTCTCGGCCGAGAAGCTCCCGGGCTCGATCAAGATCCACTTCACTCATACCGACGGCGGCCTTGTGGTGAAGGGCACAAAGTTGGAAGAGTTCTCTGTCGCTGGCCAGGACCGCACGTGGCACTGGGCTGATGCCCGCATCGAGGGTGACTCGGTCGTCGTCTCCTCAACCGAGGTTCCCGATCCGCAGGAGGTGCGTTATGCCTGGCAGTCCAACCCGGCGGCGACTTTGTATAACGGCGCAGGGCTGCCTGCCGTCCCTTTTCGGACCGATGCTTGGCCCGGCATGACTGATACCCATAGACCATACTAACTGGTGGATAAGGCGAGAATGAATCGAATCGCAAAACTAAGCGTGCCGGCCGGTATCGCATTCCTGATCGCACACGTCGGTCTATCGGGCCAGACGCCTGCGCAAGGCTCGCACGCGGTGCTCTGGTACCGGTCTCCTGCGCCGATCTGGGATCGTGCCCTTCCAGTTGGAAACGGCCGTTTGGGCGCGATGGTATTCGGCGGAGCCAACGCTGGCAAGAACAATGGTGACGAGCAGTTTTCGCGGCAGAATGCGACGCTGCTGGATGGCTCGCAGACTTCAGGCGCTGACGAGCACCTGCAGTTGAATGAGTCGTCGCTGTGGGAGGGCAGCCGAGCGAACCGCCTCAATCCGGCGGCGCACGACGCAGTTCCGCAGGTGCGCAAGCTTCTGCTCGAGTCGCAGGGGATCGACGGCGCCAAGATCACCGCCGCCGAAAAGCTCGCGCAAGAAGACATGATTGGCATCCCTGCCGGCATGCCCGGTTACAGTACGCTGGGCGATCTCTACTTGCGCTCGTCGAACAAAGGAGCCATCGCCGACTATCGCCGCCAGCTTGACCTTGAGACGGGCGTTGCGCGCGTCACCTACGCCATCGATGGCGTGCATTACACCCGCGAGAACTTCGCATCCGTGCCCGACGAAGTCATTGTCGTGCGGCTCAGCGCGGACAGGAAGGGTGCAATTGGTTTCCGAGCAAGCATGGACCGGCCTGCGGACTTTGCTGTCAATGCGCGCGGACGGGACACCCTCGTGTTGCGCCAGGGGCCCGAACATAAGGACCAGATTCGATTTGCCGGCGAGACCCTCGTTGTGCCCATCGGCGGCAGTGTCCATGCGGAAGGCTCCGAGCTTGTCGTCGCCGATGCCGACTCTGTCACGATCCTGATCGCTGCGGCCACGGACTTCAAAGGCGGACCATTCACCGGTGGAGACCCGGAGGCGAAGTGCCAGCAGGCGCTGGCGCGGGCCAGAACACACAGCGCCGAACAAATCCTCGGCCGCCAATTGGCCGTCTACCAGCCGATGTACCGGAACATGGCTCTTCATCTTGGCGTCGCGCACGGTGCAAACGACGAACTGCCCACCGATGAGAGGATGAAGCGCGTCAGCGGGGGTGCAGACGACCTCGGCCTACAGGAGCTGTATTTTCAGTTTGCGCGCTATATGCTGATCGCATCCTCGCGCTCTGAGGGTCTGCCGGCAAATCTCCAGGGAATCTGGGCCGGCGGCATCAGCAATCCGTGGGGCTCGAAGTGGACCATCAACATCAATGCCGAGATGAACTACTGGCTTGCCGAGCCAGCCGGTCTCGGGGAAACCGTGTTGCCCCTCATCAACCTCATCGACATGGTCCGCAGGCCAGCGAGCGGCACCGGTACCCAAGTCGCACAAGACTATTATGGTGCTCGCGGCTTTGTCATTCATCACAACACAGACCTGTGGGGGGACGCCGAGCCGATCGATGGCTATCAGTGGGGGATTTGGCCCATGGGGGGCGCGTGGCTCTCCCTCGACGCGTGGGATCACTACGCCTATACGCTCGATAAGAGATTCCTGCATGACCGCGCATGGCCGATTCTGCACGATGCTTCTCAGTTCTTCCTCGATTATCTGGTGGACGATGGCTCAGGCCATCTAGTTACAGGGCCGTCGATCTCGCCGGAGAACAGCTATCGCCTCGCGGACGGGACCCATCACTCGCTGACCATGGCTCCAACGATGGATATCGAGATTCTGCGCGAGTTGTTCACGCGCACGCTCGATGCGGGACACATACTCGGCGAGGACTCCGGGTTCCTGAAGCAGGTGGAAGATGCGCGCGGCAAGCTGCCTCCGTTTGCGATCGGGAAGCTGGGTCAATTGCAGGAATGGCAGCGGGACTATGACGAGAATGAACCGGGACATCGGCACATCTCGCATCTGTGGGCGCTTTTCCCCGGTAACCAAATATCCCTTGAACACACACCGGACCTGGCCAATGCAGCGCGCGTGTCGCTGGTGAGACGGCTCTCCTTCGGAGGCGGACAGACGGGATGGTCGCGCGCGTGGGTCGTGAATTATTGGGATCATCTGCACGATGCGAANNCGAAGCAGGCTTACGAAAGCTTGCAGGTGATGTTTCGTCAATCCACATTTCCGAACCTCATGGATACGCATCCTCCTGGCCTGTTCCAGATTGACGGCAACCTGGGAGCCGCAAACGGAATGCTGGAGGCTATCGTCCAGTCACGCTGGATGCCAGATGCGGCTGAGGTCGAGCTCCTTCCAGCCTTGCCCGAGCAATGGTCAGAAGGATCGGTCAAAGGAGTGCGCGTCCGGGGAGGCGCGGTTCTCGATATGCGATGGAAGGCTGGAAAGATCGATTCCATGGAACTCCGCGCTAAGAGTGACGGTGCGATTCGGATGATTCCACCGCAGGGACAAGCTATTTCCGCGGTTCACAACTCGGCAGGAGGGATCGTAGCCGCAGGAACGGACGGAGCATTCCGCATGAAGCACGGAGCATCATACAAGATTGCGTTCCGCTGAAACATCCACTGCTTGAACGGGTGCGCGCGTCGAAGTTTTGCATGATCACGTAGCGTGCCAGAAAACAAAAGGAAAGTGAGCAAGAGGAGCAAATTAATGATGCTTCGGTCCTCCACCCTAAGTTCTTCGCGGTCTTTGCCCGAAATCGCTATCCAACTCATGCCAATCTTGTTTCTATTGTTAGTCGCCCGCGGCGCCGTCGCTCAGATGCCGGGGCAGGAAAGACCTGTTTTGGCGCCCGTTGCGGTGCAACCATCCGAGCACGGATTTCACGCGACAGTGGGCTCTGAGACGCTCGATATCACGGTTTGTGGCGATTCCGTGATTCATGTGCTGGCGAAGCCCGATGCGGCGGCACAGAGTGGTCAGCAACCCTGGATGCTCGACGCAAGCCAATCCTGTGCGGGTGCTCCGTTTCAATTCGCACAAGATGCGAAGTCAGCTACGCTCAAGACGGAAAAGCTCGAAATAGCCTTTGGACTTGAGCGGGGCAATCTTTCTTTCCGTGCGGCTAATGGAGATGCGTTGCTGCGCGAAGGGAATAGTCTGCCTCGAACATACGAGCCGGTGCAATTGAATGGTGAGAGCACGTACCGGGTCACCGATCGGTTCTCCCCATCGCCAATAGAGGCGCTCTATGGGCTTGGGCAGCACCAGAGCGGAATGTTCAATTACCGCGGCTCGACCATCGAATTGGGCCAGAACAACACGGACGTCGCAATTCCTCTATTGGTGTCAAGCCGAGGCTACGCGCTGATGTGGAACACCGCGGCCCTCACCTATGTCGACAATCGCTTTCCGTCTGAACTTACTTTCAGTGCCGTCGGCGGCCATTCGGTTGACTACTACTTCATGTATGGCCCGGAGATGGATACGATCATCCACGAATACCGAAGTATGACTGGACGGACGCCGATGCTGCCAAAATGGGCCTACGGCTTCTTTCAATCGAAGGACCGGTATGAATCGCTCGACCAGATCTTGGGTATCGCACAACGCTACCGCGAAGAGCACATTCCACTGGATGCGATCGTGCAGGACTGGTTTTGGTGGAAGGTCGAGGGAGATCCGGAGTTCAACAAGAACTACCACGACGTGTCAAAGGACCTGGACACTCTGCACAAAGAGAATGTGCACACCATGATCTCGGTGTGGGGCCTGCTCGATCCTTCCTCTGAAACGTTCAAGACACTTGATGCGCAAGGGCTCCTGATTGCCGGTGCGCATGTTTACGATCCCAGCAGCCCAACAGCGCGCGATATCTATTGGAATCGACTGCCAGGAAAACTGCTAGCGCAGGGATGGGACGCGTTCTGGCTGGATAGCGCCGAGCCGGAAGAGTTTTGGCCACATATGGGAGATGCCATCTTGCGCAACAAGCAGCTTGCAATCGGTAACGGCGCTGAATATACAAATGTGTTTCCGTTGCTGCATACGCTCGGAGTGCAAGATCATTGGAAGCAGACCACCGACCGCAAACGCGTCTTTTTGCTCACCCGATCGGCGTTTCTCGGCCAACAGCGTGTCGGCGCGGCCGTTTGGTCTGGCGATGTGTACACCAGCTATTGGGCGCTCTCACATCAGGTACCTGCCGGCCTGAATTTCGCTCTTAGCGGTTATCCATATTGGACAACCGACATCGGGGGCTACTGGCCCGCGTTCCCCGGCGCCGTCGAGCAGCCTGCCTACCAGGAACTTTACGCGCGCTGGTTCGAGTTCGGAACATTCTGTCCGATCTTCCGGACACACGGCCATCGCCCAAACAACGAGGTTTGGACTTACGACAAGGTCGAGCCCGTGCTTATCCGCTACGACAAGCTCCGGTATCGCCTCATGCCGTACATTTACTCGCTTGCCTGGAAGGTCACAAATGAGGATTACACCATCCAGCGTCCACTGGTCATGGATTGGCGGACGGACGAGAAGACGTGGAATATCAGCGATGAATTCATGTTTGGACCCGCAATGCTGGTCAATCCAGTTCTGAAAGCCGACGCCACTCATCGCAGCGTGTATCTACCACCATCGCCAAAGTGGTATGACTTCTGGACTGGAGATTCAACGGAAGGTGGCCAGGAGATCGAGGCCGACGCTCCATTGGA
>PLKU01000394.1 GCA_003140705.1 Acidobacteriaceae bacterium | reverse complement strand
TCAACGCCAGCAACTCTTCCTTTGGCGAACCGCCCCCCGCCAGCACCATCCCCCCCGTCCAGTCCGCCGGCTTCGCTGATGCATCCGGGGTCAGCCACTAGTTCATTGATTGAGGCGCAATCCCACCCATTGAGCTTGGACCGCTCCTTCCGTCGTTTCTGATTCCAATAAGAAAGGCCGCCCCGAGTTAGAGTTGGGCGGCCTTTCTCGTGAAGTTACCTTTGCGCGATGCTTTAGAAATGGAACGCCGGAATTCCCTTCACCAGGAACTCATAACGCGGCCGCAACGTGTCCGGACCTGACGTGATCGTGCTATCCAGGTGGATCAGCTCATCGCCCTGCCTGTACTTCGGCCACTCCGGAAGTCCCGGTCCGTTGGGATCGCCCGTCTTGGCAAAGTTGGTCCAGTAGTTCATGAACTGCTCGCTCAACTGGCGATCCTCGGGCCGCCAATCCGAACCGGGCCGTGTATCAAGTGTCCCGAAGACATACTCGATGTCATCGGAATGGAAGGCGTACGACCCCGGATGGAACTTGCTCGGCGGCGCGGCCAGCTCGAAGTGGTAGCGGTAAACCGGCGAATCGCCAGTCTTCCGATGTGCCTCAAGCCACTTCCAGGTACCTAAGGCGATAAAGGAGTCACTTCGATAATCAATGGCTGAACGAAGTGCCTGCGCATCGGTGTCTCCTGGATAGAGCGTAAGAAACTCTGGTGCGCGATCCATGAACAACCCAGCAGCCATTGCTTTCCATTGCTCCGAAGTCATTCCGCGCATCGCGATGAAGCTGCCCTCGTCGCGGTTCCAGCCTGCTATCAGCGGCACATGAGCCTGCTTGCCCGCTGCGTACGTGTCGGCCACCTGCTCCACCAGTACCTTGCCATCGATCGTCGGCGGGAAACCGCCCTGCTTGCCCTTGACCGCCGCCAGCATCTTGTCCGTCGACATTGCGCGCAGTTCCGGCAGCGACTTCACCCCAATCGAAGCAACCCAGTCGTCATCCTTTTTCTCGCGCACATCGAGGGTGTCGGTCGGAAGCACATCGCTGAATGCCGCACCGCTCTCGCCGATACCCTTCGCGAAAAGCCCACGCGCCATCGGAGACGCAATCAGTGTGCTCACGGCGAACGACCCCGCACTCTCGCCAAAGATCGTTACGTTTTCAGGATCGCCGCCGAACTTCTTGATGTTGGCCTTGACCCACTGCAGTGCCGAAACCATGTCGAGCAGGCCGTAGTTCCCTGCCGTGCCATTGGCTTCCTTGGCCAAGTCCGACGTAGCGAGAAAGCCAAACACACCCAGCCGGTAGTTGATGGTCACCAGGACCACGCCCTTCAAAGGCAGGAAGTCGCCGTTGTGCCGCGGCTCAGAGCTGGCCCCGCCCGAGTAGCCTCCTCCGTGAATCCAGAACATCACGGGGAGCTTGCTCTTTTCGCTGGAACTTGCTGGCGTATAGACGTTTAGAAACAGACAGTCTTCGCTCTGCCCGGCATCCTGAAAGATCATGTCAGCGAAAACCGGACCCTGTGCGCAGTGTGCGCCGAATTTGGTTGCATCGCGTACGTCTTTCCATTTGGCCGGCGGCTCAGGAGCCTTCCAGCGCATATCGCCGACAGGCGCCGCTGCGTAGGGCAATCCAAGAAACGCCTTTACCTTGCCGTCATTAATTGTTTTGCCTTGTACTTTGCCTTGTTCGGTCTTTACCGTGAGCGAGTCCGCGTGAAGCGCCGTTGCCAGTCCCAGAACCAGTCCGGCGACCGCCAGCGCACACGTCACTTTCATTCCTATTTGCATCAAAAAATCCTCCGCGCAGCACCATATCAGGACGGGCTGCCGGGAGGACCCGTTTCAGTTTTCTATGACTTACNNAGATCCGCCATCGTCTCGCGGCGGCGAATGAGCCTGGCCTTTGCGCCCTCGACCAGCACCTCCGCCGGACGCATGCGCGTGTTGTAATTCGAGCTTTGCGCCATCCCGTAGGCCCCTGCATCCAACAACGCCACCAGGTCGCCTGGCTCTATCGGCTTTAGCTTCCGATCTCGTGCAAAGAAGTCNNCACACCGGCCCCACCACATCCACCGCACGCACTCTTCCCGCACGAGGCCTCACCGGGACAATCTCATGATGAGCCTGATAAAGCGCAGGCCGAATCAAGTCGTTCATGGCCGCGTCAGTAATCACAAATGTCTTCTTCCCGTTGCTCTTCACCTGCAGTACGCGGGCCACCAGCGCACCTGCCTGCCCTACCAGGAATCGCCCCGGCTCCAGAAGAAGCAGTCCTTCGAATCCATTCAGAGCCCGTTCAACAGCCCCTGCGTATTCCGTCACCTTGGCCGCCGCATCGAATACGCCGCCGTGGTAATCGATCCCCAGCCCTCCGCCTGCATCGATCGCCTTCAGCACAATGCCCTCGCGCCGCAGCTCACCCACCAGCTTGCTCACCCGCTGCATCGCCGCGCCAAATGGCTCCGCCGAGCGAATCTGCGAGCCGATATGAACGCTGACTCCATAGGCCTCAAGCCACTTGCGGCCGGCCACTGACTTGTAGATTCGTACCGCCTGCCGGATATCGATGCCGAACTTGTGCTCCCTCAAGCCCGTCGAAATGTAAGGATGAGTCTCGGCAAACACGTCAGGGTTCACGCGCAGCGCAAACCGCGCCTTTTTCTTGAGTCTAGCCGCACGATTCGCCAGAATCCCCAGCTCCGCCTCGCTCTCCACGTTGAACTGGAGGATTCCCGCGTTCAGCGCCAGGTCAATCTCCGACGTCGTCTTGCCCACACCAGAGAAGACCACCCGGTTCAAAGCTTGGGGAGCGGCGGACCGCACCCGCTCCAGTTCACCGCCGGACACGATGTCGAATCCCGCACCCCGAGCCGCCAACAACTTGAGAATCGCCAGCGCAGAATTGGCCTTGACCGCGTAACAGACCAGGTGCTCCCTCTCTTTGAGCGCCTGCTGAAATAAGCCGAGCCGCTCCACAATCTGGTCGGCAGAGTACACGTAGAGCGGTGTNNTGCCAAACCGCTTGGCCAGGGTCTCAATCGAGACCTTCCCGCAATGCAGCGAGCCATTCCGATGAGAGTGGTGAAAGGGGCGTGACGATGAAGCCGAAGATAGATTCAAGATGAGTTTCCCAAGGGTTGGCGTTGTCTTGAGGCTACACCATTCGACAGCGCGAATTGGGCGTCAAATCCAACTGGAGAATTAGAATAGGACCGGTCCGCACCGCTTACTCTGAGAACAGCGCAAGCCCCGCAAAGGAGATTTCTTGACCGATCAGGAACGCAGCGACCGGCTTGCTCGTCTGAGTGAATGCATGAGGCTGGGTGAAGAAGCCTACGACCAAATGTACGAGCCTCGAACCCACATAAATCCTGCCGGGCATTACAGCGACGCCAAAGACTTCTTCGGCGAGGCGATTGGTCTTGCTCGTGAACTGGGTCTTGATGACCAGGCGTTGGCCCTGTCTGAGCGTCTCGATCACATCAAAGCCGTCTTCCGCAGCCAGTTTTGAGAATTCTCATTCATCCATATTTCAAGTTTGAGTCTTGATTCTGAATCCTCGCGGAAGATGGAAGTTGCGAGGATGTGGCACCCGGCAACGGTGGCGCGGCTTCCCACGCTTGCTCGGTCGAGGCTCAACCACAAATTCATTGAAAGACGGACATTTTCCGGGTATCGTGAAGTTGCTTGATGCCGGCCTCCCCCAGGCCTTCCTGCTGACTTGAGGAATGAGGTTCCCCGAAACAGCGCCTCGTCGTCGCGGCTGCACCCCTGGTTGCTGCCGTGAATGGTTGCTGCCGTGAATGAATCAGCCGCTCCACGTCCAACGCGCAATGACTGGCCCGTGCCGATTGCGCAGAAAGGGAAAAGCTCCCTGTGCGCACGATGCTCGCAGCAGCGGCCCTGCTCAGCCTGCCTTTCGCGTTGCCCGCCGCGGCAGCTCCCTGCCCTGGAACCGTCGTGTTGCAGGATTCGTTTACGACGCCCAATCCTGCTTTGGACCTGACTGTCAATGAAAGCAAGATCACGATACAGGGCGGCAAGGCCGAGGTCACCTTTCTGCAATCCGGAAGCCGGAATGAGGAATACGTTGGCAAAAAGTATGGCGATGCAAATGTGTGCGCAACATTTGCCACAGCGAAGACCGATAAGGCGGAAACCCAGCCCGCGGGAATCCTTCTTTGGGCGGTGGATTACACTGCCTTCTATACTTTCGAGATCCTTCCAGGTACCCGCCAATTCGCTGTTTACCAGATGGTTCCGGGAACATGGCGGACTGTGCCGCTTGCCGCGACAGCCAGCGCCGCCATCGTGAAGACCATGGGGGCGCCCAACACGCTGCAGGTCGAAACAAGGGGAAACGTAATCAAAAGTCAGCAGGTGGGGACATTTACGGGCACTCCACCGCCCGGAGGAGGCGCTGTGGGCTTCTCTGTCTCCAACGCGAACACCAGCCTTGACACGTGGGACGTCACGGACTTTTCGGTCGCAATACCGTGAGGCGGGAGTCTTGGCGGGTAAGGCAGTCAGAGCGGGGCGGTCTGTCTCCTTTCATCGAGCCGATTACAATAACCGAATGACCGTGTCGTCTAAAGTTGACCTTGTAGGCGTGGGGCTCAATGCCACTGACACGCTCATCCTTCTCCCGGATTATCCGGTCCGTGGCTCGAAAGTTGAATACGGCGGCGCAACCATCTTACCCGGGGGCCAGGTGGCAACCACCGTCATTGCCTGTCAAACCTGGGGACTCCGCACCCGCTATGTTGGCAAGCTCGGAGACGATGACGCCGCACGGCTCCATCGCGAGGCCTTCGACCGCGTCGGCGTTGAGGCCCAGCTCATTACCGTCTCCGGCAGCATGAGCCCGCAGTCCCTCATTATTGTCGACGGTGGTGGCGAGCGAACTGTCCTTTGCCGCCGCGATGAGCGCCTCGTCCTCCAGCCGGAAGACATCGACCGCGAGTGGGTCGTCAACGCGCGAGCTTTACATGTGGATGGTCACGATACCGCCGCTGCATTACTGGCAGCCACATGGGCACGCGCTGCCGGCGTCCCGGTGATCGGCGATCTGGACGAAGTCTATCCCGGGATTCACGATCTCGTCGAGAACATTGACTATCTCATCGTAAGCCGGGATTTCCCTCGCCGCCTCATGGAAGAGGAAAACCTCGAAAGAGCGCTGCAGAACATGCAGATCCGCTATGGTTCGAAGCTCACCGCCGCAACGCTCGGCACTGACGGCGTGCTCGCCTGGGACGGGAACCGGTTCCACCATAGCTCTGCCTATCGCGTCCCCGTGGTCGATACAACCGGAGCCGGAGACATCTTCCACGCAGGATTCATCTATGCACTGCTGCAGGGCTGGCCTCTTGACCAGCAGCTCGATTTCTCCTGCGCAGCCGCCGCAATGAATTGCATGGCCGCAGGAGCCCGAGGCGGTATTCAATCAATCAAGGCAATCAATGAACTGATGGCCACAGCCTCTCGCTACCAGGCCACCTGCGAATTGCCGGTCCTGGATTGAATCCGACCTAATTCCTGGGAGCTGCGTCCACAACCATGCGGGCCAGTTGTGCCATTTCTCTTTTGTGAACGATTCGCTTCGTCATTCGCTCATCCACTCGATTGATAACGATCAGATCCAGTGCCGGCACAACCACCGCATACTGCCCTAAATGGCCTTCGGCCCAGAAGCTGCCCTTCGGAAAGGCAATATGTTGCTCCTGGCCGCTGGCCGAGTCGCCGGTCCACCACAGATATCCATAGCCTCCAGACTCTGTATCGGAATAGGGGCGCGTACTCGCCCTCACCCAGTCCGCCGGAACCACCTGCACCCCGTTCCAACTGCCCCCATGAAGGAAGAGCAGACCAAACCGCGCAAAATCCCTGGCGCTCATATCAAATACATACGCAGGAAACCGCGAATCCCTGCTGCTGATGTATTCGCCGTCGCTTGGTTTGAATTCCTGCATTCCAATTGGCTGCGCAATTCTGCGGTAAAATGCGTTGAATATTCTTTCTCCCGTCGCCTTCTCGTAGAGGAAGCCCAAGGTGTTGAAGTTCCAGTTGTTGTAGTACCAGAAAGTGCCTGGAGCGTGGGAACCGCGCGCCGGCTTCTCCTCCTCCATGCCCTTGGTCTCGTAAACGGTTGGATGGTAGACGCCGGAGCGTGCTTCCAGCAGATCTCGAACTGTGGCCTGCTTCTCCTCTTTCGTCAGCGACGGCTTGTTGTCATCAATGCCGAGGTTATCAAGCGTTTCGTCTGGGTTGATCTTCCCCTCGGCTATCGCGATGCCAATCAACGAATTCAACAGGCTCTTTCGGCACGAGTGCAGGTTCGACTTGTGCTCCACGTCGCCCCACGCGGCAACCACAACTCCATGCTGGACGACCATCGCCGACGTGGAACCAATCTCTTCGATATACTCCTGGATTTTCCCAAGCTTTTCCGGCGACCACCCTGCCTCGTTTGGCGACTTGAACTGCCTCCACTCTGCACCTGGGACGGTTGCCGCCTGAGTACGAGCTTGAGCCGGCAATCCAAACAGCAATAACACCATCAACCAGCGAACCTGGCTCATGATTTAACAGTTCCCATCGGCGAAACCAATAGCAGCGTCACGCTCTCCGCCGTGCTCCGCCGATGCGGCGTTCCTCTCGGAATCACCAGCATGTCGCCCTTCTTCAGTGTGAGCGTGGTCGCTCCCTCAGACGAAGGCGCAAGCCATTCCCCCAGCCCTTTGCTGTGCCCGCCTGTTGGTGTCCCGCCAAGCTCATAAACAGTCGAACCTTCGAGTACGTGAAAAACGTGGTCGCGCCCCTCGTGCCATTCGAACTCCTTGGCACTCGTTGCTTTTTCGACTTGCAACAGAACCACAAACGGCAAGGTCTTGCCGTCCACCAGGTTGGTGCTGCCTGGCTTTGCCTCCAGCGCCCTGATGTCATCTTGAACAGTCTGTGCCGTGAACAGCTGGATTCCAGCCGGGAGCACAGGCGGTGCCTCGTGGTCTGCCCCAAATGCTGAGAGCACCGAAGTGTTGGCCAGTGTAAGACCCGCCGCCGCGGCCACTGGAGCTACGCCCATAAATTTACGCCGACTGAGATTCTTCATTGCGAATTTCCCCCCTTTGATTTACTCCTCAAGGAATGTAAATCATTGGATGCCGAACGCAATCGCCCATGCGGCGTTTCTCAGACGTCGAGTTGCCGCAGCCATTCGGCCATCAGTGCAGCCACTTTGCGCGGCTGTTCATAAGCTGCAAAATGCCCAGCGTCGGGCAAGAGGTGGAACTCACATCCGCCCGGCGCTTCGTTGAAGGCCTCCATCTCGGCCGGCGTCACTGCTGAATCCTCGCCGCCCGCGATTGCCAGCACTGGCACACCGATCGTTGCGACTGTCGGCAGCGAATCAGGCCGCGTTGCCAACCCTGCCTGTACGGCAACTGCTCCCTCTGCCGTCAGAGTCATCCTTGCCCTCAACTCGGCCACGATCTCAGGTCGCCGTTGGCGGGCAGTTGTTCCTGTCGAGGCTTGAACCATGCCGTCGAACAACGCTCCTGTCCCATCCGCACGCGCCTGAGCAATATTGGCGGCGCGCTTTTCGAGGTTGGCGGCGGCATCCGGCTGCGCCTTGGAGCAGACAAACGCCAGCGCCAGCATTCGCTCCGGGGCCTTCCGCCACAACTCCAGCAGCACGTAGCCGCCTATCGAGCAGCCCGCAAACACAGTCTTTGAAACCTTGAGATGATCGAGAAGTGCAAGAATATCGCTGGCAAGTTGCGCCATGGTCAGCACCGGAGCATCGGGAACGGCGGCAAAGCCACCAATGGGAAGGTCCTGGCCGAGCTCCGACTTCCCATGCCCGCGCAAGTCCGGGACAATGGCGCGTACCCCGGCCAGGTCCTCAGTCATGGGACGCCAATATTCCTGATCGAGTGGTGTGGGATGCAGAAAGACCACCGGGATTCCTGAACCGCTATCCCTGAAGTTCAGCCTTGTCCCGTCCGACACATACGAGGAACTCATATACCAGGAGGATACGCTCCCGGCATGTCGATCAGCTCCTCAGGAATCCCAATCCACCCTGCGACATAGGCGACGCCCACAAATCCACCGGAGAAGAAGAATCCGAGCACAGCCAGAATTCTGATCACCGCCACATCCCAGCCGTTGGCCTGCGCGAGTGCGAGGCAGACCCCGGCAATTTGGCGGCCGGCGTGCGGGCGGACAAGTGGACTCCCCGGAGCCCTGCCCGGGATTGGCTGACCCGCAGAAATGACCGCGCCGCAATTCGAGCAGAACCGCGCGCTTCCAGGCAGCCCGGTGCCGCATTGGGTGCAATATACAGGCATGGCCAATCCTCCTCAGGAAAACCTAACTGATGTGAGCATACGGAGACAACCACCATTCAGTTCCATCTTTCACGCCTCAATTGCCCGCATAGGCGTTGCGCAAATGCTTTCTTGCGGTGTCGGCGCGGGATGTTTCCGGTCCGCTCGCGATGGCAGCCTGGTAGTCCTTGATGGCAAGCTGACGCTCACCGTTCAGGTCGTGGCATTCCCCCGCATCGAGAAAAGAGCGGATCTTTAGTTCCGGCCCGACGTTTGGCGCCCCCGCGGCTTGCTCATAAGCCAGAGCCGCCTCGCTATAATGCCGCTGTCCCCGCAGCGCATCGCCGAGCCCAAAATAGGCCAGTTCCATGCGCGCTTGAAAAAAGTATCCAGGCTTCTCGTTTGCGGCAATAATTTCGCGGTACGCATCCACGGCACCCATGCCTTCGCCAGCATCCTTGCGTAAATTAGCCTCCTCAAGGCAAAAAAGGTAATCGTGCGGATATTCGTTCTTCAGCCCGCGCACCACCTGGATCGCCTCTTTGTAGCGAGACTCCCGCCGCAGAAATAAGGCAATTGCCGTCCGCGCCTCGATGTTCGTTATCGGCCCCCGTTTACCGTCGTCGGTCAGCATCTCCAGCCCATGCGACTTTGACCCGGTAATGCCCACAAAGCCGATCAGCAGCTTGAACGGCAACGGCAACGCTCCCACAACGTATTCGTACACGCCAACCACAAGCTTGGCGTCAACATAATCGGGGTCCAGTTGCAGAGCGCGAGCACAATCGTCCTTGGCCTTCATCGCCAGCCGGAATCCGCCGCCATAGCCCCGCTGTACCATCGACAGGTAAGCGCATTTCAGTGCCCGTGCCCAGCCACGGGCAAACAGCGCGTCCACGTCGTTAGGATTCTGGTCCAACCGCCACGTGGCCTCGCTCACCGTCTCGTCGGCCAAAGCCAGAATCCGATCACGGGTCTTCGGGTTCTCCTCAGTGGCGTGGCGGCCTGTCAGAAAGCCGTCGTTCGCGTAAAAGGTGGTGTCCAGCAGATCTTGCCGGTACAACTCCTGAAACAGTACCGCTTCAAGCAATATGACCGTTGCCTGCGGATCGCCCGGATGCGCGGCATGAAAGCGCTCAAAGCGCTCTATGGCGCCCGGATAGTCCAGATTGTAGAAGTGCTCGTACCCTTCGCGGACCAATGGATCGCGGTTCAAGGGATTGCTATGCACATCGGATGCCCAACACCAGCCCGTCTTGGCGAGCAATAAAACTCCGCAAATCAGTGCACGAGCCGAAACTGATCCCATCCTCAACCTGAAATCTCCTTCTTACATGGCGCTTGATCCGCACTTGCCCGAATCTAAGCGTCTCTTCGTCGAACCGTGGAATCGCGACCCTGCAACCCGACCCGATGTCATAAACCGCTGAAAAAGGAAACTCCTGCCTGCTTCACGTTAAACAAACTCAGAAGACGCTGCAAGATGCTTCGCTTCCCGGGCCCTTGTCATCAACATGCAGCCCGCTCTGCATAACCCAATACTTCGACTACTTGAAGGATCGATGAAATGAATCGGAAAGAAATATTGCAATTGCTGCTCAACCAGGCTCAGTTTAACGGATTCGAGTTCCGCCAGTGGTTCACGACACATGTACAACCAGTCTGGCCGGGGGCCGAGCCGGCGCTCACACTTCTGGCGCGAGAAGGCCGTCATTACACGCTTCTGTTCTCGCACGACTTTGCCCGCTGCTTCTGGCGGACGGGCGCACACATCAGCTTCATGGTTCCCTCCATCACCTATCCCCGCATCAACGCCCAGGGCAACGTAGTCCAGGTAACCCGCAAGCCCTTTACGCGGCGGACCATCAAGCCCGATGTCTGGAAGTACCACCTGCGCCAGATGGCGGCTGCTGAGGATCCCATCGATTACCTCGCACGTTTCTTGCCCGCGCACGATCAGGCCAGGGTTCGCTCAGTCGAAAACGGTCCGTCGGCAGTTCAGGCATGAGCTCTTCTCCACTTCACCTGGAAACCTACATGCTTTAGGATGCAAGTATGCCAATCCCAGAAAGGCTGAATCCAACCTTCGCTGCGGCCAGGCAGCAAGCGCCGCTCCAGGCAGATCCGCTGGAAGAGGCTCGTAACCGTCTCATTGTGGCTCTTGACTTCCCGGACGCAGCTTCTGCCACTGCCCTCGTTGCCCAGCTTGATGGCCAATGCACATGGTTCAAAGTTGGCCTGGAGCTTTTTGTCGCAGCTGGTCCCTCCGTCCTGAGACCGATTCTCAAACGCGGACATTCCGTCTTCCTGGATCTCAAGTTTCACGACATCCCCANNGCTGTGCGCTCGGCCGCAGGCTTGGGTGTCCATATGCTGAATGTCCACGCCGGTGGGGGTCCTTCCATGCTGGCCGCCGCGAAGGCCGCACTCGAAGGTCTGCCGGATCCGCCCGAGTTGCTCGCCGTCAGCGTGCTCACCAGTATGGACTCAGCCCAGGTCGGCGCGGTTGGCCTTGAGCGGTCCCCGTCCGAACAGGTTGAGTTACTTGCCCGCATGACTCTTGGCGCTGGAATTCGGGGCTTCGTTTGCTCCCCCCAGGAAGTGGCTACGCTGCGCGCACTCACCGGCCCTGAAGGCGTCCTGGTCACGCCCGGAATTCGCCCCGCAGGCTCGGAGATAGGCGATCAGAAGCGCATTTCCACACCCGCTGAGGCCCTACGCCAGGGCGCCAGCTACCTGGTTGTAGGCCGTCCCATTACCCAGGCTCCCGATCCTCGACAAGCTGCCGAAGCGATCCTCATGGAGATGGCAGAGGCGCTTGTGAACACTTGAAGAGTTGTTCCAGTGCGATGAACCTGAAAAAGCCCGGCGATTTGCCGGGCTTCCTTCAACTCTCAAAACTGACCTGTCGCTTAAAGCTTCTCGTAGAACTCGCAGACAGAGCACGAGATGTACACTCCGCCGGGAACGCCGCGCTCACGGTCCTTCACTCGCTTGACGATGCGCGTCGGCTTCTTGCATTTTGGACAGTCAGTCGACTTCGTCGTGTCCATTTCCTTCTTACGATCACCTGTTTTCGCAATCTTTGCCATTGGTAGGGTATTTCTCCTTCTGGGGTTGTCTCTGCACACACGCGCAGGTAAAAATTGCGCGCGGCTTCAACGGCGCGGTCATT
>PLKU01000149.1 GCA_003140705.1 Acidobacteriaceae bacterium | reverse complement strand
CACATGCCACTCGTCACTCTTGTTATCACACTCGGCGTCGTCGGCGTCTTGCTTTGGCTGGTAAACCGCTTCATTCCCATGCAGGGTCAGATCAAGAGCATCCTGAATGGCGTTGTCGTGATTGCGGTAGTCATTTGGCTTTTGAAGGCTTTCGGACTTCTGGACTATATTACCCAGTTCCGCGTGGGCCATTGATCAACCTGCCCATCGAAACCGCAACAGACGAACCTGCCCCCGCAAGGCAATCACACCGCAAATGGCAGAGTGCTGCCCGCTGGANNGAGTAATCGGTAGCACCCTCGGCTTGAGCGCATTGGCTCAAGCCAACGCACAGGAAACAATAGTCGCCGGGGCGCCAGGCTCTGGTTCCATATTCAACGTCATCGAGATTAGCCGGACGGTCCGGGCAATCAATTACCGAAATCGTAGAGTCGCCACCGATGTGGATCTTCTCGGCACAGCTTTGCTGCCTTCGGCCGACGGCAAAGTGAAGGTGCGCAGCAAGCGGGGAACCATGGAAGTGGAAGCAACTTTCGGCAACCTGCAAACCCCAACGAGCTTTGGCGGCGAGTACCTCACGTACGTGATGTGGGCAATTTCTCCTGAAGGCCGGGCGGTGAACCTTGGCGAAGTGCTCGTAGGCGGCAATGACCGCAGCAAGCTGACCGCAACTACAGACCTTCAGGCGTTCGCCTTGATCGTGACGGCGGAGCCCTACTATGCCGTACGTCAACCAAGCAACGTTGTTGTGCTTGAGAATGTCGTCCGCGAAGACACCAAGGGCACGAGCGAAGCGGTCAATGCAAAATATNNACCACCGACCTTCAAGCCTTCGCTCTCATCGTTACTGCGGAACCTTACTATGCTGTGCGGCAGCCGAGCAACGCGGTGGTGCTTGAGAATGTGGTTCGCGAGTCCACCAAGGGAACCACCGAAGCGGTCAATGCAAAATATGAGCTGATGGAGCGCGGGGGCTACCTGCCAACGGGCTACAAATTCGACCCGATTGTGTTGAATGCCAACCTTCCCCTCGAGTTCTATGAGGCGCGCAACTCGATGCGCATTGCTGAATCCGAAGGGGCGGAGACCTATGCAGCTGAAAGCTACAAGCACGCGGTCCAGTTGATGAAGAGCGCCGACGACTACGCGATCAGCAGACATTTGGATAGAAAGCCACTGATTGCGGCAGCGCGCGAAACGGTGCAGACCGCGGAGGACGCGCGAGAGATCGCGGTGAAGAAGATGGAAGAGGGACGCACCGCCGAGCAGCGCCAGGTGGCGCTTGATGCACAAGCGAAGGCGCAAGCTGAAGCCGATGCTGCCAACCGAATGAATGACAGAGCCCAAGCGGATGCGGCCAATGCCGAGGCCGCCACAACGAGGGCTCAAGCCGACTTGGCGGCCAACCAGGTTGCATCCACAGTTGCAGTTTCGGCCGCACAGTCTGACGCGGCACAGGCCCAAGCTGATATGGTGAATAACAGGGCAGCCTCATCAGCGGCAATCTCGGCAGCCCAATCTGACGCAGCAAAGGCGCAGGCCGATATGGCCGCGAACCAGGCTGCTTCGTCCGCGGCGCTGACTTCAGCACAGTCTGAAGCAGACCAGTCCCGACTAGTTGCCGAGCAGGCACGGCAACACGCACATCAGGCCGACAGTGAAAAGGCTGCGATGCGTGTCCAGTTGTCAATTCAGTTGAACAAGATCCTGGAGACGCGCGACAGCGCCAGGGGACTGATCGTCAGTATGTCCGATGTGTTGTTTGACACCGGGCAATACACGTTGAAGCCTGGAGCGCGCGAGAAACTGGCTAAGGTTGCCGGAATCCTGCTTGCCTATCCTGGGCTGAACATCGAAGTCGGCGGCTACACAGACAATGTGGGCGGCGATGAGATGAATCAGAAACTGTCGGAAAATCGCGCAGGATCCGTGCGCAGCTATCTCGTCGAACAGGGCGTATTGACCGGATCGGTAAGTGCCAAAGGCTTCGGCAATACGCTGCCGGTAGCCTCAAATGACAACGCCAGTGGCCGCCAGGAAAACCGCAGGGTCGAACTCGTCGTTTCCGGCGAGGCAATTGGCAGCCCGGTGAACGTAACAACAGGCAGTTTGCGCTAACGGATTCGAAGTGGCAGGGCGGTCTCAACCCAGGCCGCCCTGGTCCATGGTTCTTCCCGGCTGCGCGCTTCCACCCACCAGTAAGATGCGAAAGCAGGCAATATGGCTCTCATAGATACAAATCATGATTCAGAATTGTCGGGTGGGCCTCCGCCTGCACTCTTTCCTGCACCAGGAGCAAAAATCTCCAGCCTCCCCTTGCCGACGCGCATTGCATTTGTAGGAAACTATCTTCCCCGCCAATGCGGTATTGCTACCTTTACGACAGACCTTTGCACCGCGGTCGCGGCTGAATTTGGCATCGGCCGATTATTTGCAATCCCGGTAAACGACCCGGAGTCGAAGTACGAGTATCCGGAGCAGGTGCGCCTTGAACTCGAACAGGATGATCTAGCTTCTTACGAACGTGCCGCGGAATTTCTCAATTTCAATGGCAATGATCTTGTCTGTCTCCAGCATGAATATGGCATCTATGGCGGGGTTGCGGGCCGCCACATTCTTACATTGCTTCGAAAATTGAAGATGCCGGTAGTGACCACGCTTCATACGGTTCTTCGTGACCCCGACCCGGAGCAGCGTCGTGTGCTTGAAGAAATTGCACGCCTTTCCGATCGCCTGATTGTCATGAGCGAGCAGGCGGCTCAGTTCCTGCGCGACGTCTATGCGGTCTCAAGCGCAAAGATCGACGTCATCCCACATGGCGTTCCCGATTTCCAATTCATGGACCCGAACTATTTCAAAGACCGCTTCGGCGCCGAAGGCAAGTCTGTCTTGCTGACGTTCGGATTGCTTTCTCCAAACAAGGGCATTGAAAACGTGATCCGCGCGCTACCGGCGATTCTGGCGAAGCATCCAAATGTGGTGTATATCGTCTCCGGTGTGACGCATCCGCATATTCGGCGACGCGAGGGCGAGCGCTACCGCGAAGAACTCCAGGCTTTGGCAGAACAACTCGGGGTATCCGCAAACCTACTCCTCGTCAATCGGTTTGTCAGCGCGGAAGAACTGGTTGAGCACGTTGGCGCAGCGGATATTTACATTACGCCTTATCGCCAGGAGGCCCAGATCGTCTCCGGCACGCTGGCCATTGCGCTTGGCGCAGGAAAAGCTATCATCTCTACGCCGTACTGGCACGCGAAAGAGTTACTGGCGGATAACCGCGGCGTGCTTGTGCCCTTTGAGAGCCCCGACGCCATTGCAGAAGCGGTACTTCGACTGCTGAATGACGATGGCGAGCGTCACGCCATGCGCAAGCGCGCCTACCTGCACTCGCGCGAGACAATTTGGCCCAAGACGGCGAGAAAGTATATGGCGAGCTTTCAGCGCGCGCGGTTCGAGAGGACCCTGCAGCCGAAGGCAGCCCAGAAAGACGATATTCCTGCAAACGCTCCCAACGAATTGCCCGTGCTCGACATCGCCCACATGTTGAATATGACAGACGACACCGGGATCTTGCAGCACGCCATTTTCTCCCTACCAAATTCGAGCGAAGGATATACGACCGACGACAATGCACGGGCGCTGATCGTATCCATGCTTCTGGATGAAGATCCATTGCATGATTCCACCAGAAAGAATTCGAATCACAGCAACCGCTACTTGTCATTTCTCTGGTTAGCTTTTGATTCCGATAAAGGGAGATTCAGGAATTTTCTCGGCTACGATCGCCGCTGGCTTGAAGACGTTGGCTCTGAAGACAGTCATGGTCGAGCACTCTGGGCTCTTGGCAACGTGCTGGGCCACTCGCGTAATGCAGGGTTGAGGGGAGCGGCAGGGCGGCTCTTTGAAGCGGCTGTTCCAGCTGCCCTGACCTTTACGAGCCCACGAGCTTGGGCGTTCAGCATTCTGGGAATGCAGGCCTATCTCGATTGGTTTCCTGGCGACAGGGCCGTCCAGGTCGCCCGTAATGCGCTTGCGAACCAGCTCCTCGATATCTATGAGCGCTGCCACTCCACGACCTGGCACTGGTTTGAAAAGAGCCTTTCCTACTCGAATGCCAGGCTTTCGCAGGCTTTGATTCTGGCAGGGTGGCGCAGCAACAATCAGCGTATGATCGAAACGGGCATGGATTCCCTTAAATGGCTGGTCGCCGAGCAGCACCGCGACGATCCTGAGGTCTTCGTCCCCATCGGGTCAAATGGCTTCTTTATCGAAGGAAGTGAGAAAGCGCGGTTCGATCAGCAGCCGGTGGAGGCATGTGCCACAGTATCAGCCTGCCTCGAAGTATACAGACTGACCGAAGAAACCCAATGGTATGAGGAAGCTCAGCGCGTCTTTCGCTGGTTTCTTGGCAAGAACGACTTGCAGGTTTCGCTTTACGACAATACGACCGGCGGCTGTAAGGACGGCCTTCATCCCGACCGGATCAATGA
Source organism: Acidobacteriaceae bacterium (assembly GCA_003140705.1). Lineage (GTDB taxonomy): Bacteria > Acidobacteriota > Terriglobia > Terriglobales > Acidobacteriaceae > Telmatobacter. The sequence goes on along the minus strand of PLKU01000149.1, from coordinate 6,672 downwards.
GAATCAGGGAGCGGAATCGACGCTTTCGTTCCTGATGGCTCTGCTTGAAATGCAGGCGGCCAAAGCGACAAACGCAGAACAAACGCAACCTGAAATGAGCGTCACCCCCTGAATTCACCCATCGATCAAGCGGCGCTTCTTGTGTCTGAAAGCACTGAGGTGCCCCAGGCGACAGGATGTAGCGATCTTCCTCTCTTCACCCGACATCCCGGCAATCCAATTCTCAGCCGGGAGGATTGGCCCTATCCAATCAACAGCGTCTTCAATGCCGCTGCCGTGAGGTTGCCAGACGGAGAGACATTGTTGCTTTGCCGCGTTGAGGACCGGCGCGGCTTGTCTCATCTGTGTGCCGCTCGTTCTACAAACGGAATTGATCACTGGCGCATCGACTCTCAGCCCACGATGCCGGCAAACCCGCGCGACTATCCAGAGGAGCTTTGGGGAATCGAAGATTCACGTATCACCTACGTGCCGGAACTCGGCAAGTATGCGGTAGCGTACACATCCTTTGCACGAGGTGGTCCCGGCGTATCCCTGGCTCTGACCGAGGACTTCAAGAGCTTTGATCGGTATGGTGTCATCATGCAGCCTGAGGATAAGGATGCAGCGCTCCTGCCCCGGAGAATCGGCGGCAATTGGGCTCTCATTCACCGGCCAGTGACCACACTCGGCGCGCACATGTGGATCTCCTACTCGCCCGATCTGCGCCATTGGGGAAGCCACAAGGTGATTCTCGAGGCGCGGCGTGGGGGATGGTGGGATGCAAACAAGATCGGCCTTTGCTCTCCACCGATTGAGACCGCCAAAGGGTGGCTCACAATCTACCACGGTGTGCGGCAGACGGCGTCGGGCAGCATTTATCGCCTTGGCCTGGCCCTATTCGATATCGAGCATCCGGAGATTTGTCTGCAGCGTGGCGATTCCTGGATCTTTGGCCCAGAGGCTCCCTATGAACGTGGCGGCGATGTGAAGGATGTTGTTTTTCCCTGCGGCCAAACCATTGGAGCGGACGGGGATACTATCTATCTTTATTACGGAGCTGGTGATTCGTGCATTGCGATGGCAACGGGAAGCATACGGTCACTGTTGTGCTGGCTGGACAACAACTCATCAGCGTCTGACGGAATTGAACAATTACGCGACCTGATTTCCGGCCGTTAGGAGCGCATGAGATGGACTTCTCGAACCGGAACTGGCCCGCCTGGATACCACGTTTGCTGTGGATCCGTCGCGAATGCCCCAAGTGTAATTCGTTGAAGTTCAAGCCGGCCGAACTTCGGTCGTTTGATGGGCTCCTGAGCATGTTCGCGCTGCGGCCGGTTCGCTGCATGTTTTGCTGGCGGCGCTACTACTGGTTTGGATTGCATTCCGTGAATGCGCAATAGTTCAATGACCGATCGTTTCATTCCTACACCACAAACATCGCAACGCCGGCGGCAAACATCGCGACTGTGGTGATTGCGACCACAATCCATCCGAAACGAGAGCTCGGTTGTCCTTGCATGAGCTTCTTATCCGCAGCGACAATCAGAATGGCTACAAGCAGGAATGGCGCCAGCAGTCCGTTGATGACCGCCGTCCAATAGAGGGCTTTCACTGGGTTGATTCCGATGAAGTCCAGCGCAACGCCGACCGCGGTTGAAACTAGAATCAATGCATAGAACCAGCGAGCCTGCCTTAGTTTCTTGTTCAGGCCCTGGCGCCATCCCAATGTCTCAGCGAATGCATATGCTGCAGAACCGGCCAACGTGGGAATAGCCAGAAACCCTACGCCGACAATGCCTGCTGTGAAAAGGGTCGCGGCCAAATTTCCAGCGAATGGCCGCAGTGCTTCGGCTGCCTGGCGGGATGTTTCAATGTTCACGATGCCGTGCTTGTTGAGAGTGATGGCTGTGGTGAGAATGATGAAATACATGACAATGTTCGAGAAGAAGGCGCCAACCCCGACGTCAATATTCCTTAGTTGAAGCTCCTCGAGCGAGGCTCCTCTGCGTTGTGCAATCGTGTTTTGACCTCCCGCCTTCTCTTCCTCAACTTCTTCACTCGTCTGCCAGAAAAACAGGTAAGGGCTGATAGTGGTGCCGAGAATTGCGACAAGAGTTGCCCACTCCCCCCTGCTATGCGGAACCGATGGAATCAGCGTATCGCGCAGGACTTCACCCCAGTTCGCCCCGACCACGAACGCCGTAATCGGATAGGCCAAGAGCACAAGGACAAGCCACTTGAGCACATTCGCAATCTGCTTGTACTGGAGCCGCACTGTCGCCCATGAAATGAGAATCGCGAACGCCACAACAAACCAGTGGGAATTGACACCCGAGAGCATTGCGGCTGCATCGGCCATCCCCGCTAGATCCGCGGCAATGTTGATGGTGTTCGCAGCCAGAAGGGCGATCACGAAAGCTAAGAGCAGCCACTTTGGAAAACGCAGTTTGAAGTTTCCGGCAAGACCTTGTCCTGTGACTTTGCCGATGCGGGCGCACATCATCTGCACTGCAGCCATCAACGGCCATGTCAGGAGTGCAGTCCAGAGGAGTTTGGTCCCAAGCTGCGCACCAGCCACCGAATACGTGGCGATGCCTGAGGGGTCGTCGTCTGCTGCACCCGTAATGATTCCTGGGCCGAGCGACTTCAGGAGCGATCGAATCCAACGGGATGGGGGGGCTTTCGGCAACGAAGGGTTAGATGCAGATTCCCTGGGGATCAGCGCGCAAATCGCAGCATCATAATGGCCAGCGCCTCAAGTTCGTGCCAAGCCACAGTGTGCCACGGCGACAGACGCCTAATCTTCATCTTCATCTCCGCTGCCCAGGGCAGAGCCTGCCGGTTAAACATCTGAGGCCGGTGGCTTCACAGTCTTCTGATTGGATTCGCGGGCGGCTTCCTTTGCCTGACCCCACGCACCCTCGGCCTTACCCTTGAATTCCTGAGCAATCCCTTTAACCCGGAGTTGGGAGTTGCCAGTCAGTTTGCCTGCCTTCTGCTTGGCAATGCCAACAACTTCATCAACCGTGCCCTTCACGCGATCATGATCCATCATTTCTCCTCTGCAAGTTCAATCCTTGTAGCTTCGAACCTACGTGCCCAGCTCCTGACCGTCTGAGCAGTTTCGACCACATGTCCTGTGAGTGATGCAGCGCGCCTCACGATTATTACTCTGAGCGTTCTTGCTCAGACCTTGCTGCTACGCATCGTTACTGTTGGAACTACCTGATGCGCCTTTACTGGGCTGAATTCAAGTGACGCTACGCATAGGTAGAAAATGGTGAGATTCGTGAAGAAAATCATGACGTGTGTGGCACTACTTAGCATGACCAGCATCGCGTGGGCAGGATCCGACCGCGCGCAAACGATCGACCGGATGGATCATGCAGGCGCAGTGCTGCATGAGATCATGGCGGCGCCGGACAGAGGCATTCCTGAAGAAGTTTTGGAGCACGCAAAGTGCGTTGCCGTTGTCCCCCACCTGCTCAAGGGCGGATTCGTCTTTGGCGCTGAGAATGGCAGGGGTGTTGCTACTTGCCGCACAGCTAATGGCTGGAGCGCTCCCGCGTTCTTTACGATTACCGGCGGAAGCTGGGGCGCCCAAATCGGCGTCGAAGGCGTCGACCTGGTGATGATTATTCAGAATGATCGCGGCATGCGCGACCTGATTGGCAGCAAGTTCGAACTCGGCGGTGACGCCTCAGCGGCAGCGGGTCCAGTCGGACGCCATGCTTCTGCCGATACTGATTGGAAGCTCGAAACCGAAGTGCTGACCTATTCGCGCGCCAGGGGCATCTTTGCCGGCCTCACGCTGACCGGTGCCGCAATTCGCCGCGATGATGATTCCACAGACGCGATTTATGGGCGAGAAATATCGACAGGCAGAATTCTGCGCGGCGAAGTCGCTGTGCCGGACTCGGCACATTCCTTTCTCGACGCTGTCATGAATGCAAAGGCGCAATCAATTGCCTCCAACTAGTAAGTAAATTGTGATTGCTTGCAGGCCTCCCGGGAAAAACTGCGATTCCCGGGCGCCTCCGGCACAAAGGGGAACAAAATGCTTTGGACAATCTTTGTAATTCTGCTGGTGTTGTGGCTCCTCGGCTTCACGCTCCATGTCGGCGGCGCCCTAATCCACCTTCTCATCGTTTTGGCGGTCATAATTCTGATCTTTAACCTGGTCACCGGTAGCAGACGCGCCCTCTGAAAAAAGCAAAGGGAAGCACAAAGCGAACCGTCTACAGTCCAAGGGGTGTCAACACGGTTGCCGCATAGGCATAGTTTCGATTTCGATGCGAGTGTCTTTGGGGAATACGACATCCCGACCCGACCGCAGGAAATTCTCATAAAGCGAGAGCGCTGCGGCATAGTAGCCAATCCTGCTGCCAGATTGCGATTGGCCGCAGTAATACCGACGATCCGTCCTAGCAGCCCAAAGCCACTGTAGGCGACACCGGAGCCAGCTGTAAGATTCCCGTCAGAATCGAGAGCGCGCCCGGCCAGCATGGTCAGCAAGATCGGCGCGATGGCACTCGACTGATTCCTGGGGGTGATCGTGCCTCTGCGTCGAGCGAAAGATTCTGTGTCTTTTCAGTCGCTGCGCCGGCCAATGAACCCTCCACAGGCCGCTTGTATCCCCAGGGAACTCGACCTGCTGAAACGTGCAGCGGAGCTTGCCGTTGCGGCCAAGCGCGCGCGTCGCGCGCCGAGGTAACCTTTCCAAAAAGGGTGGCGCCCTGCGGCACGACGAGCTGTTTGTCTTGTCTCTGTCGTAGACGGGCTCGACAACCAGTGCCTGCACCGAATCACCCGATTTGGCGCGAGCTGAAGACAGTTCGTCCGTCAGCAATCCATGGACCGACCACGTTTCAAGATTGGCTGCCGATGCTTGATTGCCAGCCGTGGCAGATGCTGCAGGCTGGGGCGGATCGGGCATGGCAGGGAGTGAGAGAGGCTGCTGTAACTCAAATGACCATGCGGTATGCGCCTTGATCCGCTCCCGGTGATAGGGCAGTTGGTGATAGAGCATTTGCATGGCCCGATCTTTCTTACCGGGCGCCGTGAAGACGGCTATGTGGTCATGCAGACTTACTCTTTGCCTGTACCCACTCGCGTGCAATGAACGACCGTTTTGGCGAGGCGCCGGGCATAGAAAGGTGTAGCACCGGTGCGCCATTGGTTGCAGTGGAACCGACAATCGGCAGCGGCCCGGATGGCAGCATCAACTCATCGAATTGAATCCGGACGGTATGAAACGGTGTGAAATCTCCGCGCAGACGCGCATGCCAACGGGTCTTGGTGTCCGCTTCAAGAGTTACCACCTTGCCGTGAAGCATCGTGTTTTCAGGCACGGCCAGCTTGCCATCGGCGTAGATTGGATGGAGGAGCCTGCACTCAATGGCCTCGCCCGCTTTGACTGGATAGGACCTCGGAAACTCAACCTGCAGACTTGTCCCCTCGGGGAGCTCAGGCTTTCCGTCAACCTGCAGCGGCATCGGTTCGACAGCGGGAGCAGCCTTTGCTGCAGGACGCTGCTGCAATGTTTGTGCCGCTGAAAGTGCGGCGGTTGCGATGGCCGCGGCAGCAAAAAATGAGCTGAATCGGCGGTGAAGACAAAACAACATCGAGGGAAGTCTCCAGCGTGAGGATTCCAACGTCTAAGACGTGACACCTGAGTAAACGGAAGCGTTCTGGAACATTCGCGCGCCTCCTCGAGACATTTGACCCTGAAGGGCCCTTTCGATAGCTTTTAAATTCTCCGATAGCTTTTAAATTCTTGGAGCTACTATACCGCGTACTCACTGTCTGGGACTTCGGTTTCCCGGTCCTAGTACACTGAAAAGTTCCACTATTCCTTGGCAGTTGAGCGGAGGCCCCAAAAATGACATCGGTGATTCTTCCAGCGGTACCGTCGGAGTCGCGGGCGGGGCGGTTTGGCGTGTATGGCGGGCGCTACGTGCCAGAGACGCTGATGGCGGCGCTGGTTGAGCTGGAGCGCGAGTATGAAGTGGCGAAAAATGATGCCGCGTTTCAGGCAGAGCTGGTGGGGCTGCTGAAAAACTATGCGGGGCGTCCGACGCCGCTGTATTTTGCCAAGCGGCTGACGGAACAGCTGGGCGGGGCCAAGATCTATCTGAAGCGCGAAGACCTTCTGCATACCGGGGCGCACAAGATCAACAACGCGCTGGGCCAGGGATTGCTTGCCAAGCGCATGGGCAAGAAGCGCATTATCGCGGAGACCGGCGCGGGGCAGCATGGGGTGGCTACCGCAACTGTGTGCGCGCTGCTGGACCTGGAGTGCGTGATCTACATGGGCGATGTGGACATGGAGCGCCAGGAGCTGAACGTGCTGCGTATGCGCCTTCTTGGCGCGGAAGTCCGCGGGGTCAGTGCGGGGTCGAAGACACTGAAGGACGCCATCAGCGAGGCGATGCGGGACTGGGTTACAAACGTCAGGACGACCTATTATCTGTTGGGCAGCGCGCTGGGGGCGCATCCTTATCCGACGATGGTGCGGGACTTTAATCGCTGCATCAGCATGGAGATGAGGGAGCAGATTCTGGAAAAGGAAGGCCGGCTGCCGACGGCGGTAATTGCGTGCGTGGGCGGCGGTTCAAACGCCATCGGCGCGTTCTATGAGTTCATTCCGGAGCGGCAGGTCAGGCTGATCGGCGTGGAGGCGGGCGG
>PLKU01000180.1:1695-12821 GCA_003140705.1 Acidobacteriaceae bacterium | reverse complement strand
ATTTACGAGACGGTGCTCTCACCCTATATTTTGCTGCCCACCGTCATGGCGCTCATCAACCCGAAGCTGGGCAAATTCAACGTGACGGCCAAGGGTGGCGTGGTGAAGCGGACATTCTTCGACTCCCGGATCGCGCAGCCATTTCTTGTCATGCTTTTCTTCAACGTCGCCGGGCTCGTCTGGGCGGTTCCACGATTCTTTATCTGGGACCGGGACAGGCCGGGCACGGTGCTGATGAACACGCTATGGTGCTGCTTTAATGTGGTTATCCTCGGCGTGTGCATTGCGGTGGCGCGTGAGATGAAGCAGTCGCGGACCACAGTCCGTATCAACATCGCGACCTCAGTGGTGGCCAGAACGCCTGACGGACGACCGATCGCCGGAGAGACAATCAACATCGTGACGCCGTCGAAGCAGAAGCTTCCCGGCACGCAACCAATCGCTGGAGAAACCATCGATCTTTCCTCCGGCGGCACCAGCATACGTTTCCCTGAACACGTGGATCTGGCGCCTCAGACACCGGTGCGGCTCACCTTTCCACGTCCGGCCCCACCCACTGAAATCCCTGCTTTTGTGGTCTCCTCGGAGGGATCAAAACTGCGTGTGCGCTTCGGGCCATTGACCATTGCCGAGCAGGAAGTGTTGACCATGGTGCTATACTCGCGAGCGGATTCATGGCTGGGCTGGGGCGAGTCGCGCAAGAACGATAACGTAATGCGGAGCTTGGGCAGCATCTTCATGATTTCGATGCATGGATTGGCCGCGACTTTCATGAGCTTTTCCGATCGGGAAGACAGCGAAGTCAGAAAGGCGAAAACACTGTCCGTGGTTCGCTCCGCGATCATCCTTGCCGTGGGCGGCCTGTTAATCGGCGCTGCGCACATCGCCAAGGGACAAGCGCTGTCTGCGGTCCCGTCCACCGTGCAAACAGGAGTGCAAGGTGAGGCACGCCTTAATCCGGGGAACCTGCCATCCGTTACTCCGGCCAGCGGCCCGTTGCCCGCGCCGCTTCCCGGTCATTTCCGTGATGCGTTTACGCTGAACGACGCGGGATCGCCGCAGATTGAGCTGCATGGCATCGACAGCAGCCACACCATTTACTTCACGCTCCCGCAGACGCACGTAGTTCGCTCCGCCAAGATCCACATCTACTATTCATTTTCGCCGAGTCTGCTTCCGCAGTTGAGCCACATCAAGCTGATCCTGAATGGGACGTTGTTCGCCACGGTCCAGCCTACGCCGGGGCAGTTGGGCGGCTCGTCCAGCGAAGATGCCGAAGCTGAGCTGAATATTCCGCCCGAGCTCCTGGTGCATGACAACGCGCTGACGATCCAGTTCATCGGCCACTACACCATGGTCTGCGAGGACCCTGCGAACACTACGTTATGGGCGCGCGTGCATCGGAATACCGCTCTCAACCTTGAAGGCGATCTACTGCCCCTGGCCGACGACGTGAAGCAGCTGCCGATGCCGTTTCTTGACCCGGCTGTGATCCAGCCACCGGCTATTCCCATCGTCTTTGAATCGACGCCATCCTACAAGGCAATTCAGGCCGCCGGCGTGGTTTCANNAAGCTACTTCGGTCTTGTCTCTGAGAGCCGGCCCATGCGCTTCCCGGTCTTCATTGGGACCATCCCCCAGGGGAATGTCATCGTGATCGCGGAGAGCGTCGCCAATTTGCCGCTGGGCATCGATATGCCTTCGGTAAACGGACCCACCGTTGCCATGCGCACCAATCCAAATGATCCCTATGGCAAGATCTTGGTGATTGCCGGCGCCAATGCGGACGACGTGCTGGTGGCTGCACAGGCTGTGGCTATGCATGGCGACTTGCTTTCAGGACCGCAGGCCAGCATCAATTCGTTCAAGTTGCCGGAAAAGCAGGCACCCGACGGGGCTCCGCGCTGGGCGCGTACAGACAAAACCGTTGCCTTGTGGGACTACGCCACAGCGGAGCAAATGCAAGGGGACGGGACGGCGCCGTTGAATGTTTACTTCCGCATCGCGCCCGACCTCTATTACAAAGCCCGGGAGCCGAACGCAATCCTCAAGCTCGACTATCGCTATAACTCCATTCCCATCGGCCCCATCTCCAGTATGCAGGTGCGGGTCAACAACGCCTTTCTTGACTCGGTGCCGCTCATCCCCGGGCAGGAAGACGCACGCAAGACGGAGAGGGATCTGCCGGTTCCCGTGGTGAATTTGCGCCCGTTCTCAAACTCGCTTTCTTTTGACTTCACCTTTCAGTTGTTGAAGAAGAGTCACTGCGAGGACACGACACCGATCAACATGCAGGGCGCCATCCTTCGCGACAGCTATCTTGATCTGCGTGGGTACCCGCACTACGCTCCGCTGCCCAACCTGGAGATTTTTGCCAACGCCGGCTTCCCATTCACACGGCTTGCGGATCTGGGCGAGACCACCGTGGTGCTGCCGCCTCAGCCGACCGAGCAGGAGATTGAAACCTTTGTCACGCTGATGGGCCACTTCGGGAGGCAGACGGGTTTCCCGGTGCTCCGTGTCACCGTGGCGGGGCCTGATGTGCTGCAGGCGGGCGCTGCCAACGACTTTCTCGTGATCGGTACCGGAAGTGACCAGCCGGGATTCGACAAGATCAACGACAAGCTTCCCGTCGCCCTTGGCAACGGCAAAATCCAGGTGCGCGACACGCAGGGATTCTTCATTCAGGTGTTGCATCATGCCTGGTGGAAGCTGAAGAACGATGACCGCACCGAGTCCGGCGAATTAACGGCCGGCGGCACACCCGACTCGATCATTGAGGGAATCAAGTCTCCCTTCGACCTGGTGGGGAATCGCAGCATTGTCGCCATCCACCTCAAGGATTCCAGCGCCTTCGAGCCGTTCATTTCGGGATTCCTGCAGGTGCAGCAGTCCAGCGAAATCTCCGGCTCGGTTGCGGTTTTGCATGGAAGCCAATTCCAATCGTTCCGCATCGGCGCCGGGGTCTATCATGTGGGTGTGTTGCCGTGGTGGACATGGTTGACGTTGTGGTTCATGGAAGTGCCTTGGTTGGCCGCGATCATCGTTTTTGCCATGGCCCTGCTGCTTGCTGTCTGGATCAGGCAATGGATGCGCGGCAAGGCCCGGACGCGCCTGAACATGATTCAGGAATAAAACCCAGACAACAGAGAGATGGGAACGTGAATCGGGAAGCAGGGAAGAGCCAGCCCGAGGCGACGGGACACCTTTACCTTGTGGGGGATTGCGAACCTTTTGGGAAAACGCTCGGAATCCCTGATCGCGCCCACAAGCCAAGCCACGCGTCTTTCAACTCCATGTTGAGGACTCACGCGATGAGCCTTCGCAGGTTTTGCGCTGCGAACCGTTTGATTCTGATCGCATTCCTGATACTGCTTGGCGCCGCCAGCGGTTGCAACCGGGGGCCTTGGACGCTTTGGGACGCCTATTCCACCCGCTTCATCGACGGGCAAGGCAGGGTGGTGGACCACACGTCGGGGGATCGCACGACGTCTGAGGGCCAGGCCTATGCCATGTTTTTCGCCTTGGCTAACAATGATCGCGGGCACTTCGACAAGGTTCTGCAATGGACACAGACCAACCTGGCTGGCGGAGACATGAGCACCCATCTGCCTGTATGGCTGTGGGGAAAGACCGACAAGGGCGATTGGAAGGTAGTCGACCAGAACCCGGCCTCCGATGCCGACGTCTGGATGGCCTACACGCTCGTAGAAGCCGGAAGGCTCTGGAATGCTCCAACCTATACAAACCTGGGCCGGAAGATGATGGCCATGATCGCCAAGAGCGAGGTGGTCGACCTGCCTTCGTTTGGTCTGCTCCTTTTGCCCGGGCCTGCGGGCTTCCAGCATGGACAGGTCTGGACGCTGAATCCCAGTTACATGCCGTTGTTTGTCTTTCAGCGCCTGGCCGTAGTTGACCCTGCAGGCCCGTGGGAGCAGATCGCCCAGAATATTCCGCGTTTCCTCGAACAGAGCGCTCGGCATGGGTTTGCTATGGATTGGGTGGATTATTTCCCCGGCGACGGCTTTTATCCCACCACCAAACAGCCAACAGACAACAAGGCAACCGTGTCCTCTGGAGGCAGCTATGACGCGATCCGCGTGTACCTGTGGGCAGGCATGCTCGATGGCGGCCAGACTCGCGCCCGGGTGCTCAACGCGTTGCCCGCCATGAGCGTCTACCTCGGCAATCATGATGCTCCGCCCCAGATGGTAAATGACCAGGGAATCCCCTTGGCGCAAGACGGTCCTGTGGGATTCTCCGCTGCCATGGTGCCCTACCTGAGAGCCTTTCCCGATCTCTCAAGGCTGAGCGCAAAACAGACCATTCGTATGAGCGTTCAGAGAGACCCAACTTCAGGTTTGTACGGGAAGGACGGGTCCTATTACGATCAGAACCTCGCACTGTTTGAAACTGGCTATGTTCAAGGCAGATTTCGGTTTGGCGCGGACGGGGAACTGAACGTAGAATGGACACGCTGATGAACGCCGGCTGCGTGGCTCCCAGAAAGGTTGCGATCGTTGCGAGTTGCTTTTGTCTGGCGCTCCAGATGGGCCTCGCTCAAAAGAATTCGGCCAATGCTCCAGGCGGCACACGCGCCGTGCTTGTTGAGAAAGCCCTGGCAATGGAGTCGCGCGGACGCCCGGATATGGCCGTCCAGATCTGGCAGCAGATTCTCCTCGCAGACCCCGCAAACACTGAAGCGCTGGCAGGACTAGCTAAAGATTACAAGCTGATCGGTTCGATTGATAATGCCAATGAAGCACTCGAGCGGCTGCGGAAAATCAACCCCAACGATCCGAATATCGCTAAGATCGAAGCGCAGACCAGCTCGCGCAATCAGAGCGACCAACTTCGCCATGCAAGTGAATTGGCGCGCCGCGGCAACGCCGACGATGCGATGCGCATTTACCGCGATCTTTACGGAGATCACCCGCCCGAAGGCGATATCGCTCTGGCCTACTATCAAACTCTGTATGGCACAGCCAACGGCAAGCAACAGGCCATTTCAGGGATGCGCGGACTTGCGAAGCGTAACCCCGGTGACCAGCGCATTGCTGTTGAGCTTGGAGTGCTGCTGACCTACGACGCAAAGACCCGCGCTGAGGGCATTCGTATTCTCAAGGCGCATCCTCAAGATGCGAATGTGCAGGCCGGTCTTCGCCAGGCGCTCATTTGGGACGCAGCCAATCCAGCCACCACCGCGGACATGCGGCAATATCTCAAGGGGCATCCGCAGGACATGGAGCTTTCCAGCCAGGTCAAGGAGAATGAACAGAAGTTGTCGCAGATGAACACCGGCATCGCCCGTACGCAGGAGGAGCGCGCAGCCTTTGCCGCCCTCAACGCACACAGGGCCGATGAGGCGGAGAAACGGTTCCTGGCGATCCTTGCGCGTGAGCCGGAGAACGGACGAGTGGCGGCGGGCATGGGGTTTCTGCGCATGCAGCAGGAAAACTTTGGCGGTGCCATCAGCTACCTGACACAGGCTGAACAGAACGGCTACAAAGCGAAGGCGGTCGAAGATGGACTCGCCACTTCGCAATTCTGGTTCACCATGGCCGAGGCCGGGCACGCCGTCGACGACAATCAGTTGCCGGTGGCCACAGCCAAGTACCAGGCAGCTCTGGCCATGCGCCCCCGCTCGCCTGAGGCGCTGAATGGATTGGCTAGCCTGCTGATCAAGGAACAACAATTTGCTGCTGCCGCGGGCGTCTACGAACAATTGGTAAAAGTACAGCCGGCCTCAGCCCAGGCTTGGCGAGGACTGTTTCTGGCGTATGCGCGCGACAACAAAAACAAGAAGGCGCTTGATCTCTCCGCTCGCGCACCACGGCTGGTTCAATCCGCGCTGGCAAAAGACCCGGAGTATTTGCGCACGCTAGCCGCGATTTATCACGACCAGAATCGAGACGCAGATGCACGGCGTGTGTTGGCACAGGCGCTGAGTTTGCCGTTCCCCAACAATGGCACCACCCTCAAAGCGGATACCAAGCTACAGTATGCAGGCATTCTGATGGAGGCCAAACGATTCGACCAGGCCGCGGCGCTCTATGCGCAGATCCTCAGCGACGATCCAAGCAATCTTTCCGCGTGGACGGGAGCCATCAGCGCGCATCATGAATTGGGACAGGACAGCCAGGCCGTTGGCGAGATAGAGAGGATGCCTCCGGCCAGGTATGAAACTGCTCTTGCCGACCCGGCGTTTCTGTCGATGCTGGGCGCTATTTATCAGCGAGCCAATCAGCTTGAAGTAGCACAGGGCTTTCTGGAACGCGCTGCCAGGCTGCAGATTGGCGCAGGAGGCCAGCCGACGGTTTCTCTCCAATTGCAACTGGCAGGCATCTACCTGGCGCGCAACAACACAGGGCCGGCATATGACCTCTACCAGAAGATTCTGACGTCACATCCAGACAGCATCGCCGCATGGAAGGGTCTGATCTCCGCATTGCAGAGCACCAACCGCAGCAACGAAGCAATCCAGCAGATCGCGCTGATTCCGCCACAGGTGCGCCGGCAGCTGGATACGGATATTGAATTTGTGCACAGCGAGGCCAGCCTCTACGCCGCCATCGGCGACTATGCGCACGCTGCGGAATACATGAGCCGGGTGCAAGCCCACTATAGCCATCTCAAAGCACAGCCCCCCGCCAACATCGAAGTAGAGAACGCCTGGTTGCTGTTCAACACCGTGAACGACCGCAGTTTATATCCGGCCCTGATGCGATTGGGAGGCCGAACAGACCTTACGATTGCGCAGCGCGAGGCGGTGCAGAAGATCTGGGCCAGCTGGAGCGTGCGCCGTGCGGCAGCGGCCATGAACAATGGCGATGCTCAACGCGCAGTGGATATTCTCGATGCCGCATCGCAGNNAGGCCTTTCCCGACAATCTCGACGTGCGCAAGGCCGTTGCCGGCGGATACGGGCTAGTGGGTCGATCAAGGCTCGCACTCAAGCTCTACCAGACTATTCCGATGCGAGACGCCAGCGCAGGCGATTTCGAGGGAGCCGTGGGAGCGGCTTTGGCAGCCAACGACAAGACTCAGGCGGAGATTTGGCTGCGCCAGGCTCTTGAGCGCTATGCACGCGACCCCGGAATACTCTCGCTCGCAGCACGCTTTGAGCAGGCGCGTGGCGACAACCAGCGGGCGGCGGACTATTATCGTGCCGCGTTGGCAGCCATGCCGCCAGGATCGCCGATTGCCAAGCTGGCGCACGAACTCTATTATCCCGAACAGGACACGCGTTCCCATCGCGCAGTAACCGCGGCCGATCTCGAGCGCCTGCTCGATCCAAACGCGGAGCCATTTGCGAAGACGACCAAGCTGCCGCCTTTGCCCGCATATGGCCCCGACCCCTACGGCGGATCAACGCCGGTCGAGGTGAATCCGCGCCAGCCGTCGCCTCGGGAAGTGCCGCAGCCCGCGCAGCAAGATGTGCCCGACATCAACAATCCCTCCGGTGCCGCTTCCGATCTCCCGCTTCCGCCGCCTCTGGCTTCGCTGTTGATTCCGCGCAACGCGACGCCGGAAGGGAACGCCAAAACAGCGACCCCTACACACCAGACGGAAGGATCAGTCCGCACTCCATCACGGCCAGGCACAGCTGCGAGCCACACAGGCGGCACGGGGAGCCAACCCAGCTACACCGGCAAGATGAATCTGCCGCCGTCGGAACAGAACATCACCTCCATTGAGCCAGTGCCCAACGAAGCTGCTCCGTCATCGCAGGAGAGGTTCGTTGTCTCGACCGAGCAATCCAAGGCAACGCCGATCGACGCCAAGGCGGCTGGTGGATTGCGGATTGCCTCGCAGCCCATGGACTCGATGGCTGCAGAGGTGCAAGCTCGTTTTGCCGACCAGACCGATGGCCAACTCACGCAGGGTTCCGCATTGCAGATCCATACCATTGCGAATGCTCCAACCTCGTCTTCAGGCCGGTTGAATGCGAACGCAGCCGGCTCCGGTAAAGACGCCGCACAATATACAGACGCGCAGTACACGCCTTCCGCCCAGGAAGCGGCTGCCGGCGCATACTCCGCCTCGAAACAGCAGCAGGCGCCACCGCCAACGCAACAAGCAGCCCAGCAGCCAGCACCAGCCAAGCCCACAGCGGCGAAAAGAAAGCCGGCCCACAAGAAGACCGCGGCCCATAAAGAAACCCAGCCCGCTGCGACCCCGACTTTGGAGAATGCGCCGGCTGCGCAGCCAGACCAGGAGCAAGTGCAGTTTGCTCCAGCCCCGCCTGCCGAGCCAGCCCCGCCTTCAACCACCACGCCAGTTCCCGAATCCACAGGTGCAGGTATGAGTGACGAGGAACTCGAGCAGCGAAATCTGCCTCCGCTGCGCGGACCCTGGGTGCGCGTACAGCGCGCCGCGCGTCCCCTTGATCCTCGCGAAGAAGCAGAGATGGCTTTGCGCTCCATTGAGAGCGGGTACAGCCCCTGGCTCGGCGGCAGTGGCATCGTCAACTACCGCAGCGGCGCGCTCGGGTACGATCACCTGGCGGCCCTCGAAGCTCCGTTTGAGGTTTCCATGCCGCTCGGCTATAACGCGCGCCTGACCATCGTGGCCAAGCCGGTGTTTCTTGACAGCGGTCAGGCCGACGGAACAAGCACCATCACGGTCCAGGAATTTCTTGCCGGCAAATCCACGCTGTTGCCGATTCCGCAGCCCATCGGCACTCTCGTTGACGCGGCCAACANNAACAGAATGCTTTTGGAATTGGCGGCGAGGTGCAGCTTGCATTTCCGCACCTTGCCTTCGCAGGCGGTTACACACCCGCAGGTTTCCTGGTGGCCACCTTCACCGGCCGCGCCCAGTGGAAGCCTGGTGATGGGCCATTCATGTTCAATTTCTCCCGCGATTCGGTGAAGGACACGCAGCTCTCCTACTCCGGTCTGCGCGACCCTGCCGGCACAAGCCTCGGCAACCAGGGACAGATCTGGGGCGGTGTGATTGCCAACCAGGGCAACGTGCAGTACACGCACGGAGATGCGGAGTCAGGATTCTACTTCGGCGTCGGCGGCCAGTATCTCTCCGGCTATCATGTTGAGACCAACATCCGCATCGACGGTTCCGGCGGTGCGTATTGGCGCTTGAAGACGGTTCCGGAGTTTGGCAACCTGAGCATCGGCGCAAACTTCTTCGGCATGCACTACTCGCACAACGAGAACGCCTTCACGCTCGGCATGGGCGGCTACTTCAGCCCCCAGGCTTACTTCCTGGCCAACGTTCCCATCAGTTGGGCCGGCCACTATCAAACCCGCTGGCATTACAACGTGGTGGGCTCTCTCGGCGTGCAAGGCTTCCAGGAGAACCTGACCCCGCTGTTCCCACTTGCGGCGCAGTCGTCGTTCGAGATTGGCCTCAACAATCCCATGCTCCCGGCCAAAACCAGCGTAGGTCCCAACTACGACCTGCACGGCCAGATGAGCTATCAGATCGGGCCGCACTGGTTTGCCGGCGGCTACTTCGCCGCAAACAACTCGCGCGACTACAACGCTGTCTCGGCGGGATTCTCCATCCACTACATNNTTCCGCTCGCAGCCCTCCACAGCCACCGGCCCTACGGGACTCTTCCCCGTAGAGGGAGTGCGCCCGTTCCGCGTGCCCTAGAGCGTGACAGCACGGCAACGATCCCGGGGCAAGCAGTTTCTGCTATTGGTTGAAGGATTGGCGGCGCCGCGGCTTGCGAATATTCAAGAAGAACCCGAAAACAAATGCCGCTCCTGCCAGCGTCCACCCAATCGAGTCGCGGAGAGTGATGGCAAAAGCAATCATCATCAGGAAATAGCCCCAATGTGCCGCTTCGATTCGAAATGCTCCTAGCCATTGTCCGTTATCTGTTGCAGAGGCAATTCGCGGCTTGAGTGAAGGCAGGAATTGCGGGACAAGCGCGCTCAAAGCGCGGTAGGAGCTGCCTAACTGCGATTCCAGCGTCGCCTCTTCACGAGCCATGAGGCGAACGTTGAGGATTGCCATTCCGATCAGCGCAATCGCGGCTCCCAGCTGAGTGAGGAAGAACCCCAGCGCAAGCGCGAAAATCATCTCGGCCAGCAGCATTGGATGACGCACGTAGCGGTAAGGCCCGGAAGCGACCATCTGTCCGGATGCAGCACTTTGCTTGTAGGCTGCTTCCGGGAAGGCATGCGCCCATGTCCCCAAGGTTGCGGCCAGGCCTGCGAGGAGCGGTGCAAATCCGAAAATGACCCGGGCCAGCGNNCTGCCGCGCGGGGCGAATGCCAATGCAGAATGGACCAGACAATGTCGTCACGATCCACCTGGTAAGCGAACACGGCCACGAGAAAGACAAATATGCGAAGCGATCCGTGGTGGCGGGATTCGAACTCTGACGCATTAAAGAATCGCAACCTTCACTCCGTCCGGCTCATTCAGGGTTTCAGTCAATGCCTGTGGCTGTAGGTTCCACAGATTGCAACGGCCAGGGAAGGAGCTTGTGCGATGACAAACCCACGGTGGCATATCCTTCACAAGGCTTGCGAGCGGCCAGGGACCCGGAGATCATCATTTCATAACTGTCAATTGCCGGCGAATGCATGGCGTCGGCGGCTACTTCGCCGCAAACAACTCGCGCGACTACAACGCTGTCTCGGCGGGATTCTCCATCCACTACATGTTCCGCTCGCAGCCCTCCACAGCCACCGGCCCTACGGGACTCTTCCCCGTAGACGGAGTGCGCCCGTTTAGAGTGGCGAAGGTCAATCGAATCTGTTTAAGAGCAGATGACAGCGCCTTTCTCAGGACGCGTTGGGCCACGCGCCGGACGGGTCTAGTCCTTAACTCTGTGCTCTTTCCCAGCCAGGTTTTCAGTCTGAGGTCAACCTGCGTTGGAACTCGGCGGCCGGGACCGGGAATCCAAAAAGCCATCCCTGGGCGAAGAGGTTCTGACCCGCGTTGGAGAAGTGGTCGAGCTGCTCCTGGGTTTCGATACCTTCCAGAATGACCTCCAGGCTAAGCTCTTTGGCTATGGAAAGTATCTGTGGAAGGATGCAACCGGTGACCGCCTCAGTTCCGATCGTCTGTATGAAGGATTTGTCAATCTTGATGGCGTCGATGGACAGAGCGTGCAGATAGGACAAGCTCGAATAGCCTGTGCCAAAGTCG
>PLKU01000180.1:336-1669 GCA_003140705.1 Acidobacteriaceae bacterium | reverse complement strand
AAGCCGCGATCTGACAAATCCGCGGCGGCCACATTCACCGCAAGTCGAAAGTCGGGGTGTTTCTGAAGGATA
This sequence comes from Acidobacteriaceae bacterium, assembly GCA_003140705.1. Classification (GTDB taxonomy): domain Bacteria; phylum Acidobacteriota; class Terriglobia; order Terriglobales; family Acidobacteriaceae; genus Telmatobacter. The sequence continues at coordinate 1,597 of PLKU01000180.1, read as the reverse complement.
TCTCCCAGGTCGCGCAGCGCGTGCCGCACGACCAATTCGGTGATCTCTCCTAAAAACCCCCACTCCTCGGCCAACCGGACGAAGATTTCCGGACCAACCGCGATACCCTCTTCATCGGTCCAGCGCGCCAACGCCTCTGCCCCGACAATCCGCCTGCTTTCTATCTCTACGACGGGCTGATAGACCACTCTCAATCTGTCTTTTCCGATCGCCCGGCGAAGCTGCTGGACCGTGCTGCGCCTCCTGCGATGAACAAGCGATGCGAAAAATCCAAGCAAGGCACCGGAAACTCCACCGAATGCAACGTAACCGGTCAGCTGGCCGCGCTCGGCGTTGAGTGCCTCCGAAACCGCAAGAATCGTCGTGATGCAGGTGCGGTCGCCCATTGAACAGTGCGTCGAGTAAAGGACCTCTCCCTGGCGCCCATTGCCATCTGTCGTCAATAGCCGACCTGTGAGTTGGGGAAAATCGCTCATCAGTTGATTGGTTTGATTCGGCGGCCCATCCACCATCGTAACCGTGTAATGCATCGGGAAGGGGTCCCGCTGGCTATTGATATAAGGATTGACAACGANNAGTCAGGACGAGCCAGTTCTCTAACCGGAACGCGGGGAGATTCCTGTAGAGCTTCAATCCATTCGGAGCAACAAAATCCGGTTGGGGTAGCTCGGCTGCGGGCACCTGAACACGCCCGAACGTGGCCGAGCAGATAATCCTGCCGTCACGAATCCTTCCCGCTTCTTTCAGAAAATGTGAATGGAAGAGAATGTTTCGAATGGACTCAAGATCCGCCTCAGAACAGAACGGCAAAGTCGAGGCGTTCATTTGAGTGAGCGCAGTCTTTGTATCTTGCGCAAATTCGTCGCCCAACCTGGAGAAGTGTGTGGCTTCTGGGCCAAGTTTGTCTGCGGTCAGCCGCAGCACGATCAATCGTCCAATGAAATGCCCCGCCAGCGTGCCGCAAACAGCTCCGAAGACAGTAGCGGCGATGGTGACCAATGCGCGCCCCTTGGAAGTGCTCCTCATCGGGAAGTCCACTTTCTCTGTCTTATCGACAAGCGAGGTTTTTCATTGGCCCGCGTCTTCAGTTCCGTGTCCTGTTACTTCTCAATATATTCTCTTCTGCTCAATTGCCTCGGCGGGTGACCGACTTTAAGTGATCGAAGAAATGCGGGTCGGATACGACGAGCAACCGGGCGGCATTTCGTTGAGTAGAATTCTGATGCAGATCACAGCGGAATGAAGCCAGTCATTACAACGG
>PLKU01000180.1:0-315 GCA_003140705.1 Acidobacteriaceae bacterium | reverse complement strand
CAGTGGCGACCTCAGTTCATGGGATGCCCAGTTTTCATCAAGTGACGATCTGTTCCTTGCTTGTCGCGGATCCTTCCTCAACTCGGCACGAGTGCCTGAGCCAGAGTTCTGTCCGGCTAGCGGCCAACCATCCCGAGAGTCGCAGATTGATGAATGTTCATGCCTCTCTGTATGACGGCGGGCATGAGCCGGCGTATATTCGCCCGATCGGGCTATCACGACCTGAGCCTGGGCTCTCCTGCTTTAGAAGACGTCGACGCCGGCCTCCCTTCCTACCGATGCTCTTCATGAAAATAACGTTCGGCTGAAATTCCG
>PLKU01000128.1 GCA_003140705.1 Acidobacteriaceae bacterium | reverse complement strand
GTGACAAGGTTTCCTCGAGGGTGCCATTGTTCCGGTCGGATCACCGCGTTCCAGGAAGCTTGGTGTCACTTGGTGCAAACAAGCCTTCGCACAAGTTGAGCGATCAAGGAACGACTTGCGAGTCAAGCCAATGCCACTCCCTCTTAACTCCTCACTGTCAGGATTTGACTGCCAGCACCTCTGGGCGTACCGTCGGTTCACTGCAGCCCTTTCCTAGATCGGGAGCCTCCCGGATACCAACAGGGGAGCTTTCGTGCGTTTGGAGGGAGAATGCTCGCTGAAGAGGCAGAATGAGACCGGGGGCATATGGGCTTCATGCTTCAACCGTGGCATTTGATCGTAATTGCGGTCGTAGCGTTTCTTTTATTCCTCACGATAGGCAGGATGTCAAAGCGGCCTTAGTTTTTAAGCACATAGACCTAGCAACGCAGTCCTAGGCCACTACACAGGTCTAGCGGCGGCCTGGCACCGGGCGTAGACTTTGGCCATGGTACATCCACCAGCGCTAAGGCTCATTTACGACGTCAAGAATTTTCCTACGTCTGCGAACTGCACTGCCTGTGGCGAGGAAATGCCACGAGGGGAACTCCGGACCGCCTTTATAGGGGAGAAGCGCAGGTGGTTCAAAGCGCAATTCGATCTTCACCGAGTGCAAGCGCATCCGCGCGAGGACGCGAATCATGCCCCCGTGCTGATCGTCAGGGAAGCAACCTCCATTCATATTCAGAGGTGAATTTCGAAGCCCATATCGTAGCTCAGGCGTCTGGCGTCAAATGTTGATAACTGGGGTGCCTGTTGAAAAAGTCGGCACGAGTTGGCAGATTTTCACGAAATCCGTATGGCTAAGTGATGCGCTTCGCGGCATAGTTTCACCATGCTGCTGTGGCTAACCATACTCGGAGGACATCTGCTTATGATGGGGCAACACACCCGTTCTGAATCGCTGTTTTACTACTTCCGGCTGGAAGACCATGTCCCGGAGAACCACCTGTTAAGACTGATAGACCGACATATCAGCTTCGCCTTTGTCCGCGAGAAGCTGAAGGACTTCTACAGTGAGAACGGAAGGCCATTGATCGATCCGGAACTGTTGTTGCGGATCCTGCTGATCGGGTATCTATACGGGATCACGAGCGAGCGCAAGCTGGTCGAAGAGCTGAAGATGCTTCTGGCCTGGCGTTGGTTCACCGGCCTTGGCTTCGATCAGGAGATTCCACACCACTCGACATTCCCCAAGAACCGCCATGGGCGCTTCTCTGAGTCCGGTCTGTTCGAACAGCTTGCCGAGGCGGCCAAGGTCAAATACACCGTGCGCAAGTGCCTTGCGGACCTATACCGACGGGAGCGTGAGTACTACGTTAGAGGCGAAGCAGAGCTTTAAACTGAAGTTTGCGTAGGACCTCAGACCACATCCGGAATATAGACAAGTCGAAGCTCTTCCTCAATTTACGTAAACGAGCCATCGCAGCACTTGAGAGCGGAATGGATTCACGCTTAGCCGAGTGCCCGACCATCGAATCACCCCACATGTTTTGATAGCTTCCAGACGGCTTTTGGGCGCTTGAGCGATACCGAAGAACGTAATCTTGCGAGTGGGCGACTGGTAGTATAGACGCTGATAGCCGGGAGGAAAAAAGAAGATTCCGGTCGAATCGGAGACGTGGGATGCCGGTGGCCCCGAGCAGGCTTGAAGCGGAAAAAGCAGAGTTGGAATGGCTGCTCTCCTCCGGGGCGCTCGGCCGATCCAGCAATCTGGCCCGCATGCTCACATTTGTCTGCGAGAAATACTTTCTTGGTCAAGATGACCAGGTTAAGGAATACTCAATCGCGACGGAAGCGCTGGGGAGGCGCGACAATTTCGATCCGCAGTCCGATACCATCGTCAGGGTAACCGCCCATTCCCTTCGGAAGCGGCTGGAGGAGATATACCAGACGGACGGGGTGAATCGGCCAGTCCATATTCTGATCCCGCTTGGCCGTTATGTGCCGTCCTTCGTCCATTGGGGACAGGACCGCGCCTTGGACATCGATGACCCACCAGTTTTGGCATCCTCAGACTCTGAGCAGGCCGTTCCCTCCGCCGATCTTCCTGCCGCAACGCCTCTACCGAAGCAATTCTTACGATGGCCTGTGCCCGTTGCGTTCTTTGCGGTGCTCTCCGTATTGTGCGGCTTCTTTTTCGTTGTTCACCGAACGGCGACGAAGGTGGTTGCCACCGCACCCCAGGCACCGCCGGCGTCTCCGCTCCAACCGAAAAGCATAACCCGTGCACTCATGGGAGCTGGCCGCAAGACCTATGTCGATCAGTCAGGAAATACTTGGACACCGGGCAAATACTGCTCGGACGGTGACAGCGTGACTGTGCCCTCCCAAAAGGTCGCCGGAACAGAGGATCCTTACATTTATCTGGGCGGAATTCGCGGAATCGCCCACTGCACTTTTCCCGTGAAACCGGGACAGTATGAGGTTCATCTCCTTTTTGCTGAGAATTCCGATCTGCCGCCCGCAACCCGCCCCGTCATCCTCTCCGTCAATGCAGGGCCGCATATCGACTTCGATGTGGTTGACAATGCAGGTGGGGATGGCATTGCGACATCCTACGTTCTAGCCGGAATTCATCCCATAAATGATGGCGCGATCCATCTGGACTACGCCAGCGATGTCTCTTTGCTTGGTGCGGTCGAGATTCTGCCTGCGAACTCCGAAAAGCTGCTTCCGATTCGAATCACTGCAAGTCCCTATGCAATCGTAGATTCCGCCAATCAGGCATGGCTGCCCGATCGTTACTTCATTGGAGGCCGAAGAAGTGACTATCCCGATCCAACAAAGATGTCGAACCACGACATTACCGGCTACGCTCGAGTTGGAAGCTTTCGCTACAACATCCCCGTCATTTCACCAGGGAAGTATCGTGTCACGTTGTTTTTCTCCGAACCATGGTTCGGCAAACACGATTTGGTGCGCGGGGAACCTGGCAGCCGCGTCTTCAATGTCTCCTGCAACGGGAGCATGATTTTGAAGAACTTCGACATCATGGCGGAAGGCGCGACCAACCCCGTGGTAAAGAGGTTCGACAATATTCCGGCGACACCGCGAGGGAGGATCGAGCTCTCATTCATTCCGGTGGTCAACTACCCCATCGTCAATGCAATCGAAGTTCTTGCTGAACCCTCGAACCGATAGAGCGCAGGTTCTTTGAGACTGATCTGGTCATTCATCCTATTGATGGCCTTCTGCGCAACCTCGAGTGCGTGATCGCTAGGTCATGCAGTTTATTGTCTTGTCTTTAGTTGAAATTGGAGTTGCATCCCGCCTGATCCGGTAACTGCCGACGGGCCAGCCCGAATCTTAAGCGACAATGCGGGCGTCTCAGTTGAGGGAAGGACGCCCTCGCTCAACGATTACTGCCTTGATCTGGTCCGGTTGATCCTCAAAGTATTCTTCATAGACGTAAGCCAGGCGCTGGCGGCATTCGTTTCGTAGGGGAACGCCCGCAGTCGTCAGGCAGTTTAATTATCTCCTTGCCGCTTCAGCGCTCCTTTCCGGCACCTCCATTGGCCCTTTCCCATACCCCGGCGGAGACCGTCTATTTGGCTTAATCCCTACCATCACCCCTAGATTTACGGTGGCTGCGGTGCTTCATAGGATTCGATAATCCTATTGAAGCAATGCACTTGCCGGAACTTTAACAATGTTAACAGCTCGCGAGATCCGCCTTTGGATCATTCCAGTACCCATGTGTTTCAGTATGTTATGGGCTCCAATCGATCTTAACGCCGAACCTCGAATTATTCACATGACAGATTCGAAAAGAGGTTGCTATCTTTCCTCTCTGACGGGCAAAGACCCAGAGGCTCAGTGCACAGAATCGCATTGAATGGGCTCGAACGGAAAATGAGAGCGTACGTGGGGCAGCGGCCCGGGAGCCGCCCAGGAAGCGGAAACAATTTGGAGGCATCGGGAATGAACTCCTTGTTAAGAAGCACNNGCAAGATTTAGGGCTGGGTTGGTCGCGCTGGCTCTGTTCACCTGCGCTCCCCCTGCTGGACTCCAAGATGCTCTTCGAGTCCTTTCGGGAAGGCTAACCGACTCGACCGGGACCCTGATTCCGGGAACCGCCAGGACTGTTGAAGGAAAACTCTGTTATGCAAACGGCGTTCCTTGCCTCAACTCGTCCCATTTTGTCCGTTTCTCCGTTTCCGGCTCGAACACCCCGTTTGTCGGCCCCGAAACCGCGCGTGGATCCCGCGCGATCCAATTCTCGAACGGACGCGCTGAAATCTCAATCGTTTTCAAAGGAGAATACAGGATCAAGGCGAAGAGGAAGGGGCTGCCCGTTGCATCGCTCAAGCTTTAGGAGGATGGCCATGACGCCGCCAACAAACCTCAAGACATAGCGTAAATGCGTTGCGATGGCCGCTTAGAACGGCTCGCTTTGTGCCATATTTTGGCGGCGATTTGAAAACAACAAAGTGAGCATCTCTGTTGTTCAGAGAAGCTTGATAACGATACGGCAACAGCAATCAATTTTGGAGGCAGTATGAACACACTTAATTTGGCAGGATACTCGAGGCTGTGCGCGAGCGCACGAGTCTTGGCGGCGTTTGTCGTCATACTCACCGGCAGCATCGTCGCATTTGGACAGCAGACTACAGGGTCCATCGTCGGAACAGTCAAGGATCAGCAGGGTGCCGTGGTCAACACGGCCAACGTGACTGCAACCAACCTGGATACCGGGTTCTCCCGGTCGGCGCCGGCAAACAGTTATGGGGAGTACCGCATCGATTACCTTCCCGTGGGCAGGTACACGCTCGAGGCGAAGGCTCCCAACTTTGAACGCTTTGTGCAACAGAATCTCGCCCTCGACGTGGACCAGACGCTGGCGGTTGAAATCAACCTCGTCGTGGGCGCGCAGACTCTGACTGTCACGGTCACTGAGGCTCCTCCGCTGGTCAATACGTCTGACGCGGTATTGGGCAGGACCATTGAGCCGGACGAGATCATCGGCCTGCCCCTGGTCAATCGCAATGTATATTCCGAACTTTCCCTCACGCCGGGCGTGATGGCCAATAACATGAGCGCCACCGCGAACCCGTCCGGCTCTCCGGGTTTCAGCACTGGGCTACCGACCACTGATGTCCAGATCAACGGCTCCATTGACGGCGGCAATCCCGAGGTCGGCTTTTACCTGGATGGCGGCAACAACATAACCGGCATGCGCAACTACGGAAACCCGGCGCCCAACCCCGACGCACTCGCGGAGTTTCGCGTAGAGACCAGC
>PLKU01000097.1 GCA_003140705.1 Acidobacteriaceae bacterium | reverse complement strand
AGCAGAGAATGGCGATGCCGTTCGAAACGATGATGGGAAAGTGCGCCCCGTCGACCAAGACTCGCATGAGCGCGAGGTTCCCCACCATCGACACCAGTCCATTCGAAATATGAAAGCGGACCAGTTGAGCGGCCTGTGCAGAGTCGTCTCGGCGATCGCGCCAGGTGTAGTCGAGGTGCCACGCAAAGTTGTGCAACAGCGTCAATTCTAAGGCAGCCGCCGAAGCATACATGTAATGCCCCGGAATCCACCGATTGAATAGAGCTAGCGCGCCAAGCTGGACAAACATGCCGATGGCTCCGACCAGATTGAATTTTCCCCAACGGATCAGCGGGTTCATGGAAGCGGCTCCCTGCGATAGAGCTCCGCCGTATGCCGCATGGTTACGAGGATGGCCATTAGAAACATGCCCACCGCCGCGATGCTTCCGCCCAGGTCAAACAACAGCATCTTGTGGCCGAACAGCGTTGAGTAAGGACTGCGCAGCAACGCCAGGTTGCCGGCGATCAACAGAATGCGAATCTCCGTGGGACCGAAAAAGCCCTGGGACAGTTCAAAGCACGAAAGCGTATAGGTGGCTAGGTAGCTCTCGCTCGAAAGCAAGAGAAAGGCCACCATCATTGCGATCGCCGTCGGCCAGTGCAGAAATCCAGAAAATCCGAGCCCGCACATCAATGCAACCGATCCAAAGATGTCCACCATGTGATCGACGTAGAAACCATAGCGCGGTCGCTGTTGCCGGCGAACCCGGGCCAGCGTTCCATCCATGCTGTCACCAAGCCAGTTGAGAGCAAGACACAAAATAACCAGAAGCAGTGCATAGCGGTTGTATCGAGATAGCGCGTAAAAGATTCCGGCTCCCACCTGCGCGCCGAGTCCAAGCAGGGTGAGTTGGTCGCTTGTCAGCCATTTTGGCGCACGCTCGGCCATCCACTGCAATGCGCGCTTCTCCATTTGAGCCGTAAGCGCCTGGTTGACCCTGCGTGCCGGCTGAAATGCCGCTTCATCCGTCTTCGTTGCTGAAATTGTATTCATTCTCAGCTCCCTCCTGGCGTCATGTTTTCTCGCCTGCCTCTACCCGCTCTGTTCATTTGCGCAACGCGATCGATGCAGAGCGCAGCGTAAATTGCAACGATTCCCGCGGAACGCTCTCGACGAACGGCCCAACCGCCCAGCCAAGTCCACGCGGAATCGACCGGGTCAGAGAGACCGACTCAATCTGGATGTAGAGTCCGCCGTCGCGCTCTTCCCAGCTCCAGTAGGTATTGAGCCGCCAAAGGAAGCCGTGCTCCTGGCTGGCGTTGAGCGCGTGCTCCTGGCTGGTGCCGGGCGAGTCAATCTCTGAAATCTGTGTGCTTCGCGAGATGCTGTACCCGTGCTGCGGATCCAATTGTCCAAACGAGATGTCGTAGGTGGTGTCCATGACCACCGTGATCACGTGCTCCTGGCGTATTCGCATGATGGCCTGGACCCGATGAAGGCCGCCTTCATCGGCATGACTGAGTTCCTTCGCTTTAAGAACCTGGGGGGAAAACTGCTTTGGATAGGCGTTGAAATCCATCAGCAGCCGTTCAAGATCTTGAGCCTTGGCTCGAGGCACAAACAGAGTGCCGCGCCAGTCATGCAGCATAGCGCCAGAGAAGTCTGGACCATCTTCAGGCGAGAGCCGTTCGACGATCAGCTCCCCGCTGCGCAGCCGAGCCTCGCTTCGCTGAACTGCGGTCAAAGGGGCGAGGAAGCCACCCTGCGCCCTGTGCTGCTCGGCCAGCCGCGATTCGACCACACCAATATAAGAATTGAAAGCTGAAACGGCTGCCTGCGGAGCTTCCGCGACAGCCGAACCGGGTTGAGCTACCCACGGCAACAGGAACAGTGCCGCGATCTTCGTTCGAGAATCTGAGAACTTGCGCTTCATCTTGGGGTGCATCATGCTCCCCCGCGGCGTTCAAAGCAATGCATGAAACCTCACCCGTTAACGATTGTTTCTCACCGTTCAAGTGCTTGCGCCACTTCGACTTCTAAGAAGTTGTTCTTTGCCGAATGCTCTATGCAGACTACAGCGGTGTGAAGCCAGTCAATGCAACGAAATGAAGCTACCCAGCAAAGAAGAAATGAGGCCACTTGATCCTTTGGTATTTAGTCTGTTGACTAAGGTGAACAAGGCGAAGCTCCGCCTCTACAACCGGAACCAGGAGTCGGCCAGTTCTCCTGGTTCCGGTTGCCCAGTGGCGACCTCAGTTCATGGAATGCCCAGTTTTCGCCAATTGACCCTCAATCTTTGCTAGATCGGTCGACCACCCTTCGTCCGAAACTAAGCGAACGATCTCCATGGAGGCTTCTCAACCTTCTTTCTTCAGACTTCAGAAAGTGCCTGCCGCACAGATCGAACCTCCGCAGCGAGAACCTGCAGGACAAGCAGACCCAACGAAGGCTCCATTCGAATGACGTCTTCAAAATCAGCGCGGGTCACAACTCTGACCTCAGAGCCCTTACGAGCCATGGCAGTCATCGTGTACGGTTCGTTCCCGATAATTCCAGGCAGCCCAAGCAGCGAATCGGCTCCGGCACGGACGCACATCACTGGACTGCCCGATGCAGATTCCAAAGTGAGCACAGCCTCTCCATTCTCGAGAATGTAGAGGCCTCGTGGGGTCTCGCCCTGCTTGAAAAGAATGCAATGTTCACTGCAAGAAACTGCCCGGGACCTCTTCTCCAGAACTTGAATCAACTTGTGATCTGCTTTGAATGAGTTCGGCTCCACTGAAGGTCCTCTTTCCCCGCTGCCGAATGGAGTGGCTAAACGGATTGAGACGGGTCGCTTTCTTCAAGATGGTTAGTGCCCTATCACTGCGTTGTTGACAGGCAGCCCGATTTGTAATTTCGGATTGCCTTACTCAGACCTGAAATCTCGTCCACTAGCGCGTCAATCTTTCTTTCGATTGCAGGCGCCGCGTCGATCGTGGCATGAAGCAGTCTGGAGTCAAGTACCCTCAGCCTTTCCAATTGATCGCGTTCAGACTTGAAAAGCTGTGATAACGTTGGCGAGGGTCGCCGCAATGTTGAGCCTTCATTCTCGATACAATTAGATCGCTCCAAGATTATGAAGGGTAATGAGATTTGTTCATGTGATCCACATCACTCCAAAACACGAAAACCCCTCGTTCCCGAGAGGCTTCGTGGAGATCCAAGGAAAGGTTCTGCGATGGAGTCACGGTACGCCCTCAGCTGATTGCTGTCAAATCCTGATAGTGCACAGAACAGATGTCTCGACCTGCCCCCACACCAATTCCCATGCGAATAGGCTAAGCCCAAAGAATGTGGCCTCAGATTACGGAATGACCGTTTCCGTTAACTGACGAGAAGTGGTCGGTTTTTCGTTACTCATCGGCCCAAGCCAGCTGGAGCGTTGGAACGTTTCAGTTCTATGTAGATAATTTGCAGGCAGCTTAATGATTGCAGGTCAGGACGATCAGTCCTGATCGCACTCCGCGAGTAAAGGCTTTGAGTTTGTTTTGGAGGCATGCATAAGTCACCGCGAGGGGAGCGTTGCGGCAAAGGTGCCTGCGAGATGCGCCGCAATGAACACGGCTGCTTCCATTGGGCGGATGGCGTGCAGATTCATGGCGTGAACGAAGTATGGCTGACTGTCAGACCGGTCCCAAAGCCCAAAATCGTAGCCAATTTGACGCTCTGACAGACTACCCTCAGAGTCCTGAAGTGTCTCTCTCCCCACGCGCCAAACAAATACCTCAAATGCGGTGATTGCCGTCACATCTCTTGTGGTGTGAGTTAGCTCACAATTCTTCCTCAAGCATCTTTTCATGCTGTGATCTGGAACACTGAGGCCCACCCATGAACGGCAAATCGTTCTCCTTCGTCTTCGCCGCTGTGTTGGCGATCTTGTGCGCGCTGGTAGTCCTTTCGCTTCCGCCCTCCGCCGACGCAATTCCCGCGTTCTCACGACGCTATGGCACCTCCTGCACAACCTGCCACTCGGATTTTCCCAAGCTCAACGATTTTGGCAAGGCCTTCAAAGACGCGGGATTCAAGTTTCCCAAAGATGACGAATCTTTCCTGAAGACGCCGCCCGTCCTCCTGGGCGCTCCGGCTCAGGCGGAGCTGTGGCCGCACACGGTGTATCCCGGTTCCATTCCCGGTCTGCTACCGATCGGATTGCGGTACAACACCTACTTCCAGCAGGTAAGTGCCAACCGCAACAACTTCAACCTGGCGTTACCCGCAGGCACAGTTGGAAACTTCATTCCCAAGTCAGATTTTGAGCCTGGGTACTTCAGCATCTTCACGGCTGGAAACTTCGGCACCGGTATTTCGTGGTGGGTGGATGACGATATAAGTGTTGCGGGCGCAAACGTCAACGGAGCTTTGGGCGACGGCTACCTGAAGTTCAATGACCTCAGCCGCTTCCTCAAGCTGCCCAAAGACTCACTGAATCTGCGCGCAGGGCAGTTCGAGCTGGATCTTCCCTTCAGCCAGGCGCGCACCTGGAACCTCAGCGGCTGGGACATATTCAGCCAAGCTAACATCGGCGTGCAGAACGGGTTGGCGCCGGCACAGAATGTCAATAACGGATTGGCCTTGGAGGATGCAGCCAATGGCGTCGAATTCAGCGGTGGCCACGCTTACCAGGGATACCACTACTCCGTTGCGGTGTTTGACCAAAACACTACCGGGGTTTTCAGCAACCCGCCGAACGTCGCGCCACAGAACGCCATTGCGTACTCTTCCGACTCAAATTTCAAGGATCTCTACGGCAGGTTCGTCTACCGATTCAACCTGGAAAAGGACCCAGCGAGCCGCAATGAGGTGCAAGCTGCAGGCACGACAGGCCCGCGCGATCACACCTATCTCGCTCTGGGCACCTTCTACTTCTACGGGCGAACAGTGCAGCCCTTCAGCGGCGTGCTTTCCGATGGCGTAACGCCAACCGTACTCACGGCGCGGGAGCCGTTCTACCGCATAGGCGGGGACGTCAACTTCAACTACCGTACCTTCAATGTGTTTGGCGTGTATGTGGCAGCCCATGATCACAATCTTTTGCCGGTCACCGCATCGGGAGCAGCGGGCATCACCGGATTTACGCCATCGGCGGCGGCAACATTCAGCGGAGGCTTCGCTGAAGCGGACTACCTGGCCCTGCCCTGGGCGATGACCATCATGCGATGGGACCAGGTAAAATCGACGGCCGATCGGGTCAACTTTATCGAGTACGATCCGTCAGCGCCTCCACCCTCTTCGTTCTTCTCACCGTATTCAGCCACGCGAAACCGCTTTACTCCTGGCGAGCAGTTTCTTATCCACGCCAACATCAAGGCCTCGATCGAATACCAGATCCGGCCACAACAGATTGTCTACAACCCGGCAACGGGTCTGCCGCTCACCGGGCCATTCCGAACAAACGCTCTGATTGTTGGGCTGGAATTCGTTTATTAGCGCGGCACACAGGACTCACATTTTCTTCAAAGAGGAGAACAAATGAAAAAGATCGCACTCGTGACAATCTTTATGACGGCACTGGCTACAGTGGCCTTTGCCGGCACAATTCACGGCAAGGTATCCGGAGTTAGCGGTGAGTCCGTGGTATATGTTGAGGGCGTCGCCGGCAAAACCTTCCCTGCTCCCACACAACATATCACCGTCGACCAGAAGGGCCTGATGTTTGTGCCGCACATCACCGCAGTCGCACAAGGCACAACCGTCGAATTCCTCAACAGCGACAGCGTTGCGCATAATGTGTTCTGGCCCTCCATCAGCGGCAACAAGAAGCTTGGGCACAACCTGGGCACGTGGCCCCAGGGTCAAAGGAAGTCCTTCAAATTTGACGACCCGGGCATCGTGCCTCTGCTTTGCAACGTCCACCCGGAGATGTCAGGCTACGTAATCGTTTCGCCAACGCCCTATTTCGCTGTGACGGACAAGTCCGGCGATTTCAAGATCGACAACGTGCCGGACGGTGCCTACACCGTAACCGCTTGGCACGAAGGCGCCAAGAACAAATCCAATCCTGTGAAAGTTGCCGGAGATACCACGGCGGACTTCACACTCAGCAAGTAAATCTAGGGGCGGCGGAGTCTTCTCTTGCCGCCCGTATTCCCCATCCCCTAATGGGAGAGGTCCCCCATGCTGCAGCGCTATGTCGACAAAATGGTTGACCGGGATTGGCTGAACACCAACTTTCCCTGCATGATGGCCTGTCCCGCGCACACCAATGCAGGCCGCTATGTTGCGTTGATTGCAGAGGGCGATTTTGAAGAGGCTTATCGCACCGCGCGCGAGCCCAATCCGATGGCCAGCATCTGCGGGCGTGTCTGCGCACATCCCTGCGAGACAGCTTGCCGTCGCGGAGAGATCGACAGACCTATCGCAATCCGGGCGCTCAAGCGATTCCTGACCGAGAGATACGGTCCAGAGTCACGGCACCCCATCGATGTAAACGCCGGGCGCACACAGCCGAAACTTCCTTTTCGCGTTGCCGTCGTGGGGGCCGGGCCGGTGGGACTCTCTTCCGCCCATGATCTTGCACTGATGGGATACGCAGTCACCATATTTGAAGCATCGCAGGTGCCAGGTGGGATGCTCTACCTCGGCCTGCCCGAGTATCGCCTTTCCCGCGACGTGGTGGAAGCGCAGGTTCGCGAGATTCTCGCCACCGGCGATATCACGCTGAAATTGAACCAGGCGGCTGGTCGCGACTTCACGATCGCCGATCTGCGGCGGGAGTTTGATGCCGTCTTGATCGCAGTCGGCGCGCATCGAAGCCGCGACCTCACAATTCCAGGCGTGAATCTGGACGGAGTCTACAAGGGCATCGATTTCCTGCTCAATGTCAATCTGGGCTACCGGTTCACCATCGGCAAAAAGGTTCTCGTCATTGGCGGAGGCAATGTGGCCATGGATGTGGCCAGGTCCGCGGCACGCGAGGTCCTGCGCCAGCATGCTAGTGGTGTTGAAAACTTCGAGCCGTCACAAGGAAGCATGAATGCGGTGGCTGCCCGCGAGATGATGGACGTTTCGCTCTCTGCATTACGGCTTGGCGCGCAAGAGGTGCACTTGGTGTGCCTGGAAAATCGCGCGGAGATGCCTGCCGCACTGGAGGAGATTGAAGAGGCGGAAGAAGAAGGGATCATCATCCACCCTGGGTTCGGCCCAAAGCAGATCATTGGCGAAAATGGGCGAGCCGTAGCGCTAGAGGTGCTGAAAACCAAGTCGGTCTTCGATGCAAACCGCCGGTTCAGCCCCACTTTCTACGAGAACAGCGAGACGCGGCTCAATTGCGACACCATCATCATGGCCATTGGCCAGGCCCCCAATCTGCAGTTTCTTGGAACCGAAGATGGGGTGGACATCTCGCCGCGCGGGCTGATCGCCGTGAACCCTCAGACGCTGATGACTTCCGCCGCAGGTGTCTTCGCCGGTGGCGACTGCGTGTTTGGGCCGCGCCTCATTATTGACAGCGTCGCCGATGGCAAGCGGGCAGCGGTGGGAATTGATGAGTTCCTGCGCGGAAAAGAACACTCTGCCCCGATTGTGGAAGTGGAAGTGCTTGAGCGCCATCGCATGCCGCTGAATCTCCTCGATCTGGTGCGGCCGCCGATTCCAATGCTCCCGCTCAATCGCCGCACCGGAGTCACTGAGGTTGAGATCGGCTTCGACGAGGAAGCCGCGGTAGCCGAAGCGCAACGTTGCCTCCACTGTTGGGTCAATACCGTCTTTGAAGGCAACGCTGCGGACGCCACTCAATGCATTCTCTGCGGCGGGTGCGTTGACGTTTGCCCCGAGAACTGCCTGGAACTTGTGTCGCTCGACCGCATCGCCTTCGACGAATCAACAGTCGGACAACTCGCAGAGGTCCGTGGTCTGCTTGGCGTGGAACTGGACGACATCAAGGCAGACGAGCTTGGAGTGATCGCCGGTTCGGCCATGCTGAAAGATGAGTCGCGATGCATCCGTTGCGGACTGTGCGCGGAGCGCTGTCCAGCAGGCACGATCACCATGGAGTCTTTCAACCTTGTTTCCGCGGACCCAACCGGCTTGATTTCTGTCGAATCCATTGATCGTCCATTGCGCTCCAGACCGCCGCTGGCGGCCGCGCTGAAGAGGTAATACATGCCCGACGCAACACTTGAATTGACGCACAAACTTCCGGCAGAACTCGATAGAAGAGCCTTCTTCACTAAGATCGGGCTTGGATCGCTGAGCATTGCAGCCGCGGGCACGATCGTCTTCTCCTACGAATATCTCTCGCCCAATGTCCTGTACGAACCCTCGGCGATCGTCAACGTAGGTAAGCCTGAGAACTTCGCGGTGAACTCGGTGACCATGGATGTGAATTCTGGAATCTATTTGGTTCGCGCTGAAGAAGGCTACTTTGCGCTCAGTGCGGTGTGCACTCACCTGGGTTGCTTGACCGCATGGAACCAGGACCTGGGCATCATCGCGTGCCCATGCCACGGCAGCAAATTCACACGTACCGGAGAAAAGATTGAAGGCCCTGCGCCCAAGCCCTTGCCATGGCTTAAGACCTGGGTGGACGATGAAGGCGACCTCATGGTCGACCGTTCTACCGATATCCCCTCACTCCAGTACCTAAGGATATGAGCATGTCCACGAAGGCCGAACAGATCATCGAACAAGTTCGCGCGGGCCGGGTGTGGCGGTCGGTCTTCCGCAGCGGCACGGGTCAAAGCACGCTGCACCGCGCACTGGCAATCCAGCAGAATATATTCCTTCACTTGTTCGCGACCAAAGTTCGCAAGCGCATGGTGCGTTTTAGCGCGACGTGGTACCTGGGAACGCTGACGTTCGGAACATTCCTGATCCTGGTCATCACCGGCATATTGCTCATGCTCTACTATCACCCGTCCGTGCCGCAGGCATACGCGGATATGAAGGATCTGCAATTTGTCGTATCGTCGGGACTCTTCCTCAGGAATCTGCACCGCTGGTCGGCGCAGCTCATGGTCTTCCTGGTCTTTGCCCACATGTTCAAGGTTTTCTATCGTGGCGCGTATCGAACTCCGCGCGAGTTCAACTGGGTCATCGGAATCGTACTGTTGCTTATTACTCTCTTGCTTAGCTACACCGGCTACCTGCTTCCGTGGGATCAACTCGCCTACTGGGCGATCACCGTCGGCTCTAATCTTTCATCCGCAGTACCGCTGGTAGGCAGCAAGATCCACTTCCTGCTTCTGGGCGGCAACCAGGTAAACGCAAATGCGCTGCTTCGTTTTTACGTGTTGCATTGCGTAATACTGCCGCTCGCGGCCATTCTCTTCATCGCAATCCATTTCTGGCGCATTCGCAAGGATGGCGGCCTCTACGTGCAGCAGTCGGACCCGCGAGCGCAAGCAGACGTCGAGAGCGAACCCGACGCAAAGGAGGTTCAATGAGCGATCCGAAGGACTTCGTCGCCAGCATCGACTCAGACCAGCGGCGCTCACCCACCCGCGTTGTCTTCGTCACGCGCCGCACCTCGGCGCAGGTTCGTGTCACGCAGGAAGACCAGGTGCAGACCTATCCTGCGGTGTTGTTCCGCGCAGCCCTGGCCATCGAACTGCTTGCCATCGCATTGGTTCTTGTTTCGCTGTTCCTCAACTCTCCGCTTGAGGGCATCGCCGATCCCACCCACACGCCGAACCCTGCGAAAGCGCCGTGGTACTTTCTCGGCCTGCAGGAGTTGTTGCACTACTTTCCGCCTGTCGTGGCGGGAGTGTTGGTGCCTACGCTGCTCATCATCGCCCTGGTGGTCATTCCGTATTTCAACATCAACATCGAAGCCAACGGCCTCTTTCTGAAAGACCGGACAAAGCGATTGCGGTTGTTCTATCTGGCAGCTCTCGGGATGCTGGCCTTTCTTTTGGTCTTCCATGTCTACGTCGCCGTTCCGCCCACCGTGATTGTGGCTTTAGCAATGATTGTCGCCGCCAACAGCACGCCCGATTCGCCTTCACGGTTCCGTCGCTATCTGGCCAGGAAACCATTGGCTTACTGGATTATGACCTGGTTTCTTTTCGAGCTCATTGTGCTCACCGCTGTAGGCACGTGGTTCCGCGGCCCGGGTTGGTCCTGGGTTGTGCCATGGAGGAGTTAAGTGCAATTTATGAGAAAAATTCTTTCCTCTGCATGGCAGGCCCTCTTCGGCGATCCGGTGCGGGCATTCGGCATTGTCAGCCTCGGTTTGCTGTTGGCTCTTGCGATTGCACCGGCCAAAGAACATTTCAGCCAGTGGCACGGCTATCAGCGGCACTACTTGGCGCTCATCCATGATCGCGGAGATGCCGTGAGCCTGCGCCGGCGATTCCAGCCGGGCATCCATCAGATTTGGCTGCCGGATCTTGACGTCGTCGACCGCTGCACCACGTGCCACCTGGGATTGAATGAGGCAAGCCTTGGCGACGTGACTCAGCAACCCTTCCGTAAGCACCCGTTTGTTCCGCACTCGCTTGACGGATTCGGCTGCGTCATTTGTCATGGTGGTCAGGGCCAAGCCACGACCGTTGCGGAGGCGCACCACAGCGACCGAGCTGGCGAAGAGCCGATCCTACCTGCTCGCTACATTGAATCCGGCTGCGGCCAATGCCACCAGAATGCTTTGCCCGGAACTCCCCAACTGAACCTTGGCAGAGCCATGCTGGCGCGCTACGGGTGCGTTCACTGCCACGCCATCACGCGGCCAGACGGCACCAAAGTGCTGGCTACGGATCGCCCCCCGTCACTTATACATATCGCCGACAAGACGACTCGCGAGTGGATCTATAGTTGGCTGAAGGATCCCCAGGCATACGCGGCATCAACGACGATGCCCAATTACAAGCTCAATGATGGCGACGCAAGCGACATTTCAGCGTACCTAGTGAGCAGCAGCACGCCGCAAGCGGGAGATACTGCTGCGGCTAGCGTTCAACTGGCAGCAAAAGCTGATCCGTCCGCAGGACCGAGTCTCTATGGTGAATCCTTCTGCTCTTCTTGCCACGCGGTCCAGAATGCCGCAGGTAACTTGGTGGGCGGCGATGTAGGTCCCGAACTCACTCGCCTTGGCAACAAGGTCAGGCCCGAGTGGCTGACGGCGTGGCTCCAGAATCCTCGTATCTACGATGCAACAACACCCATGCCTCACTACCGGTTCACAGCGCAACAGATCGCGACTCTGACCGAGTATTTGCAGAGCAAAACGGATTCAGACTACGGCTCGGGCGTTCATCTGGATACGGCGAACACGAAGCAGATCGCGCACGGGCGAAAGCTCATCGTCGAGCTGGGATGCGCGGCATGCCACGAAATGAACGGTGTGCAGAAGCCCGAGAACTTCGCGCCCGAGCTCAGCGCGATTGGGAGCAAGCCCCTGGCGCAGATTGTCTTTCTGCCCGGCATGGAGCACTCGCTGCCGAGTTACATCGCAGCCAAGATCCGTCAGCCACGAGCCTTCGGCGTCAGTGTCAAAATGCCGCAGTTCACGCTGACTGCCTCGCAGACCGACGCTTTGACAACCGCTCTGCTTGCGCTTACAAATCGCGGCCGATCAATGCCGGACAATCTGCGCGTAGCTGCAATTCAAGAGACGAATTACCAACCAGCCGGACAGGCGGGCAAGCTGATGACTGAATTAGCGTGTACTAGTTGCCACCGGATCAACGGCAAGGGCGGCGACATGGCGCCCGATCTTACATGGGAAGGAAGTGCAGTGCAGCGGCAATGGCTGATTAGCTTCCTGCACAACCCCAATACGCTTCGACCATCACTCATTCGGCGCATGCCGCGCTTCAACCTGAGCGACAGTGACAACAAGGAACTGACAGACTACATCCTCACCGTCTATCAATCGCCGTCGATCGACGCTGACCTTGCGCCTTCGGCCACGAGTCCACCGGCAGCCGTGGAGCGGGGGCGGCAATTGTTTTATTCAAAGTATGCCTGCCAGTCGTGCCACATCGTCGATTCCAAAACCGACAAGGGGTACATTGGACCGACGCTCACACAGGTTGGCTCGCGGTTGACTTCCGCCTGGGTCTACGCGTGGCTCAGGAATCCACAAGCGCTGCGGCCTGGCACGACTGAACCGAACCAGGACCTGAGCGATGAGGACGCCCGCGCTCTGACGGCATTCCTGATGTCACTGAAAGGCCCAGCCGGGCAGGGGGCGAAGAAATGAAAATGCGAAGCACTGGACGCAGGGCGCTCCGTGAATTCGGATGGTGGGCGCTGCTCGCTCTCGCCGCGTTGGCAGGCTGCAAGCGCCCCGCTCCATCGGCCGCTGGATTGAAAGCTACTGCTGTTGGAACCGCAATTGTCGAATCGAGCGGCGGGCACCAGGTGGGCGCCACCGGCACTGTGTTGAAAGATCCGCTTGTGGTGCAGGTGAATGACGATCAGGGAACCGCTGTTCCCGGCGCACTGGTTGAGTTTCATGGCACCACGGGCGTCGCCTTTGACCCAGCTGTGATCGTCACCGATTCCAGTGGACAGGCTACGACCTCGGTCACTCTGGGCACCGTTGCGGGAAGATACCAGATCAGCGCAATTACACCAGGCAAATCAAAGCCAGTAAGCCTTGACATCGTCGAAACGGCGCTTGGCTATCAACAGCGACTCGGTTCCATTCTCGCGGATAAATACTGCAGCCGCTGCCACGATTCGGAGTCTTCTCCCGAGCGCGTCTCCAACTACGACAATCTTGNNACTGACGGCGCAACTCTGAACAAGATGAGCGATGCCGATCTCATGTCAATCATTCTTCACGGCGGCCCGGCGCTGAATCGCTCGACGCTCATGCCTCCGTACGGAAATACACTGAGCCCGGCCGACGCACGGGCTCTTATCTCTTACACTCGCGCGGTGGCTGATCCTCCGTACGAGCCTGCAGGGACGGTCTATGCGCGCAAGTAGATTTGCAGTCCTAGTTATGTTACTGGTCGGCGCCCGGATTGTCCCCGCGCAGGTCGTGGCTTCGGTCGAAATAACTGATCCTGCGCTGCGCGCACTCCAGGAAAAGTCCTTCGCCGATCTCAAGACGGTTGGCCAAAACATTGCCGGTCATCAATTCAGTTTTCCCTTTTATTTAAGCCGGAAATTGGATATCGACGAAAAGATACAGAAGCGGACTGACCAGCACTCCATCCGCTTTGAACACTACAACGGCGCAACAGTGATCGCCATCTCCGGAAACTACTACGGCGCCTACGCATCCGACAAGTTCAACGAAGAGCAGCGCGCTCGTCAGACCTTTCAGGATGTTGTAGTGCCCATTCTGAAGGCCGTGGTTCCCACATTCCAGGGCAACACCGCTGTGCAAGGATACGCAGTTGAGGTGTCGCACCATGTAATCAGCAAGACAATGGGTATGCCGATAGAGCGACCTGAAAACTTGATGATCTATTTCCCTCAGGCTGCGGCGGTAAAACTAGTCAATGCGCAGAATAACCTGGCACAGCAAGGCGCGCTGCTTAATGCTGATGTGATGCTCAATGCCAAGCAACTGGACATTTGGCTGACTGACGAAGAGCCGGCTTCCGACAAGGAGCCTGCACTGAATGCGCCGGATGTCACGAGAACAGGGGCGCCAGAAGCCGAAGCGCTCCCGGCGGGTAAGAGCGTCACCACCCCGGTGATTGCAGCAAACGACGCCGCAAGTCAGCCTGCGCCCAGGCCCGTTTCAGCGCCCGCGCCCCCGATCCTGGCCACTCCTCCACCGCCAGTGCACGACTCTTCCTCGCAGGCGCTCGCAACGCTGCAGTCTTCCATCCAGGGCGCCAGCAATCACATGTTGAAGGAGCTGGAGCCTGATGCGCATTTCGTTATCTACGCGCCGCCGGCATTTATTCCATTTCATCATCAGGTCTTTCTCGAGCTTTCCTTGAATACAACTTTGGCCGAGCCGCCGGACAGCTCTCGCTACAAGCTCGCTGCACTGGCCTTTGACGAACACATCTCGCCACTCATTCGCCGTGTACTCACTTACTTCCCTGGCGACCAAGGCTTCGACGGAATAAGCTTCAGCAGCACGGTGCGAAGCCGCACAAAACCGGGCCTGCCAGCAGCGAAGCCTCTATCGGTTGAGTTCTTTTTTCCCATAGAATCTCTTCGCCGCTATGCATCGTACGATTGCACCGGCCAGCAACTCATCAATGACGGAATCGTGCTCATCAACGGAGAGCGCGTGGGACTTGACCTGGAGCTTGCGCAAGGCAGCGCTCAGCCTTGAAGATAGCCGCCGGAGCACCGGCGCCACTCATTATTCCCTGGCGGAGGCAAGAGTTGAGCGGCGAAGGAAGTGACTGGATTGCCGATCCTATGTCGTCGAAGCGACAAGGAAGAAAAATCCGGTAGAACGAAGAACCGTATCGCGTCAGTGGCGAATGCCGCGTATCGCGAAGATGCGATTCTGCCTGCTACGAGGTGTCTTGTTTTGAAGCCATCGTTTTCGTTCCTGTCTGTTGGCCTCGCGCCTCTGTTGGTCGCGGCTGCCTGCTTCGTTACCATCGCGGCACAGGCTGCGCAAACCGGGGCGGGCGCTGCAGAGCCTCAGCCCGAGACATTTCCCGTACCGACTAACCTCAGAGTGCTACCGAAAGATCTGACCAGTGAACAGATTCACACACTGATGGTGCAATGGACAGCCTCACTTGGTGCCCAGTGCAGCTCATGCCACGCCGAGGATCATGAGAACATGGGGCCCGATGGTCGCCCGTTGCTCAATTTCGCTGCGGATTCAAAACCCTTGAAGGCAGTCGCTCGAACCATGTTCACCATGACCGAGGAGATCAACACGAAATACATGGCCGGCATCGACAACTCTGGTGTGCCGGTGACCTGCGGCACTTGTCATCGCGGTCACCTGGGACCAGAGCCGTTCGTGCCCGCTCCCTCAAACGAAGTAAGCTTACCTCAGGAGATTCTGAACGAGAGTCCTCAATCGAACGAGCAGAATTCAGACCGGTAGGGAAAGCATCGACGCTGGTAAATGTCTGAAGCAAGCAACGATTGCAACAAGCACCAGCAGCGCGGAGTTGCGGCAGTGAGATCGAGATCGAATTGAAGTTCTGAGCCAAGGACGGGAATCTAACCGGCGGAATTCCGATGCGGCCGGAAACTGTCGCCCTATAAAGGCTCCGCAGAGGGTATCTCCAACCAGTCCCCGCAACCACACCCTCATGGGCCAATTTGAGTGAATTAATCTCTTTGCTTCGAGAAAATGCGGCTGACGTTGGAGCCATGAATGCTGGCGTGGCAAGCCAGACACGACTGGGATTGAGCCGCTTGGTCGTGGGAGAGACCGGCAGACGTCAATGTCGCAAAGTTCGCCGATGGAGAGTGACACTGGAGACAGATGGTGTTCACGTTGACGCGGTTGAGCATGTGTGCATTTGGCCCTCCGTGCGGGAGGTGGCAGAGAGTGCAGCCTCCGGTCTTCACGACGGCGTGCTCATAGATGAACGGACCAGCAACTTCAGTGTGGCACTTGACGCAAAAAGCGTCCTGTTCGATTGCTGGCTTGAGGACCTTCTTCTTGTTCGTGTCATGAGGGTCGTGACAATCTGAGCACTGAACCAGTCCCTCATTCACTTTGTGGTGAAAGGGCATGGAGAACTCCGGCTTGATATCTGCGTGGCACTGGTAGCAGAGGGTAGGCTGAGAAGCCTTGAGGAGGGACTCTACCTTGCTGTGGTGAATGTCGTGGCATCCGACGCAGCTTACGTTGCCCTCGGCGTGAGCCGAGGCGTCATGACTCCAGTGCTGTGCCTGGTGGCATCCCAGGCACTTGGCGTTCACTTCCTTGGTGGCTCCATTGGCGGGGTTGAAGATCTTGGCTTTGTCGCCGCTCTCAACATGCGCATGGCCCGCGCCGTGGCAACTCTCGCAATCGATCCCGGTGGGGCCGTGCATCTTCGTCGCCATGGAATGAGGATTGTTGGCAAAGTCGCTGGAAACCTCCTTGTGGCAGATAGCGCAAACGTCGGCGCCCACCAAATCCTCAGGGGCCGTGTTCCTCGCCTGCGCGGTTGCCGTGTTGCCGACTGGATCGGCTCTCGATGGGGAAGTGGCCAGAGCGGCCGAGGGCATGATGCTCGCGCCTAGCGTCAACATCAAGCAAAATCGGAGTCCAGGCAAATTCCCGAGAACCGTACCAATCGGCAATTGCATTGCAGGCTTATCTCGATGCATGAATCGCTTCCGGCCTCTCATAATACCTTTGCTGAGAGTAACTGACTAGCCTCGCACCGATCGCCGCCAGCGGCGATTCCACCATTCAGGTCAGCGGCGTCTTCACGGCACTCCGCACGACCTCACCCTTCCGATGCAACTGCATATCGATGGCGCCGACCTTAAAGCGAAAGGGCGCTTTATAGTCCCCTACGTTCAGTGGGGTTTGAAGGATCCAAGCGTGTTCGTCCTCAAGGTTGCGAGGGAGGTGGGTATCGATCTGACGCTGGTTGGCCGGCTGTCCCCTGCAAAATAACCTAATCGGGAACTCCTCCGACTCCGCCGGAGGATTCTTTCTCGGCGAGCATCCGAAGTCCTGATTGATCTGGTGCGTGCCTATTTGAAGTAAGAATGTTGGCCGCAATTCCTCACGGCAATTCTGGTGTACAAACCGGTCCGCAGCGCCCGCGTAGATCGACATACGAACTAAGCTTCCCGCACTAGGAGGCGAGCGTGGTCGGAATCTGGCTGCCCCCTCTCCTCATCTTTATTCCCTCGTGGTCGGCGGAAGTGGCCATCAGGCGCCTGGTGCTTCGGTTCCATGAAGCTCTGTAATAAGATATTCATTTTCAATTGTTTATGGCTGTTTCCCGTTCTCACTTGGCGATATATTCCCATCGCGTTTTTCTGCCGACTCTGTTCTCAAGGGACAACAGCCGCTCTCATCCAAGGCCTCAGTTTATGGAAAGCCCGTAAAGTCGAGGGGTGGCGCGGTGGATTAGGTGCGGCCT
>PLKU01000153.1 GCA_003140705.1 Acidobacteriaceae bacterium | reverse complement strand
AGCCCGCGCCGGAGCTGACCTGGAGAATCAGCTCAACCGGTAGAAGCGTGATCACGGTGAAGGCCACGGCGCCGTTGGAAACAAGTACGCCGGCAAGGTTGCACATGCCTGACCAGACCACGGCGATGTTTGGCTCCAGCGAGTGTGTGTAAATCACCGTTGCCACCGCGTTCGCCGTGTCGTGGAAGCCGTTGACGAACTCGAAGCCGAGAGCAATCAGCAACGCGATAGCGAGCAAACTGTAGGCCCAGACGCTCCCGGCCTGTGCACCGCTGAGGTCGCTGATCAGGTGGAAGGCGATAAACCCAAGTCCGACGACCAGCGCGACCAGGACCACTCCAGTGCTGATCATGGCGTGGGACTTCTTCATTTTCTTATCAAGCAGCTCAGCGGCTGGTGGCCGGGTGGGGATAGCTGTCGCCAAATCGGACATGGAGAGACTCCAAACTTTGGGATGGAATTCGGTCCAGCGGTGCTTGGGGAAGCAAGCTCCGGACTCAGCAATGGATATACGAGTCAGATGAAAGGGGTATGAATTGTTGGAGGAATGGGCAGGATCAGCTGCTTTTGCTCACCTTAGGAGATTCAAGCATGCAGCGAATGCGTGGCGAAGCCGGCTAAGATTCGGGCCAGGCGGCCGAGCGGAGAGCGGTCTGCGCCCACACAACCGCGTCAGCGTAGCAAAGGATCAACTGTCTCCGGTTCAGCTGCTGCCGGGCCGGATCAACGGCTGCAACGATCTCGTCGCAGGCCGCCCAGTCGCCCCGTTCATGGAACTCCAGCCATGAGAGAAAGCTACGTTCGGCATTGTCAGTTCCCTGCAGGGCTTCGCAAATCGGGCTGCTCAGCGGCAAAGATGGAATCAATTCCTCTACGGGCAGACAGAGCATAGCGGGCACCAGGCTGAGCATGCCAAGCAGGTACTGTTCGGCCGGTTCAAGAGCGAACAGGCCTGCGGCAAGCTCGCAGAATCGAGCCCGCACCAGGGCCATTTGAAGAATCTCCGGTGGCTGATCGGTGTTCATCTCGCTTAACACCGCAAGCGAAACCATCCGGCGTAGGGCGTCCTCGCCCACGATGAAGATGGCCGCCTCAATTGAGCGCATCTCCTTTTGAATTGCGTAGAGCGGCGAGTTCACCAGTCGAAGCAATCGGAAGGTAAGTGCAGCATCGCGCCTCACCAGCTTGCTCACCTCGCGCACGTCGATTGGATTGTGATGCAGAAGCCTGACGATCTCGAAGTGGAAGAGCCGGTTGGCAGGAATCTTGTGCTTCTTGAGCAGGACAGGGTGGCAGAAGTAGTCCCCTTGAAACAGCGTAAAGCCCTTCGCGCAAGCCTCGCGATAGTCCTCCTGCGTGTCTACCCTCTTGGCAACCAGCACATTCGAGGCGAAGTTCATCTGCTGCAGATATTCGCGTTCTTCGGCATCGAACCGGGTGAAATTTACCCGGACGTAGTCGGCCAGTTTCACTATGGTGTGCAGCTTTGTCTTCTTGTTGAAATCGTCAATCGCAATCCGGAACCCCTGCTTTTTTAGTTCCAGGCAAGCCTCTTCCAGTGCGGGTGTAAACTCCAGGCTCGAGGGCAGCGCCAGTACCGTCATTGCAGGCGCCAGAACATTCACCAGCTTTTCCGTCAGCGCTTCTGCCGTGCAGATCACGTAGGCGGGGAGGCCGTTCGTAAATCGTTCTAGGCCGAAGATGACCCCGTTATCAAGCATGGTCTGCGTAGCCAACTCGCGATCGCCAGGAGCAACCGCGTCGGGAGAATTCCGGAACAGTAATACCCATGCACCCGCCCTTGCAGGTTGAGAATTGGTTGCCGTGCGACATAGCGCACATCGTCTACCCACGCTTGTGGGGTAGCGTCGGTACTAGGCTCCGGTACGATTTCAAGTGGCATGCAGTCTTTTCCCTAACTGTCTATCGGCAGATTGCCGGTCTGAGTTAAGAGGGTTTCAGAGGTTTCTTCAGCAATCGCGCTTTAAAAGTAACGCTGGTTTCCGTCGCCAGTACCGGTTCAACAATTGCCGCACCCAAAAATCACCATCGATCCTGCCGTCGGTCAGGGCTCGTGAAGCGGTACCGTCTTGGCACGTCCAACGTAACGGCCTTAATCAGGCAGTCAACGTACCCAAGGTACCGTCCATTCAATTTCCGGCGCTAGTCATTCAGGATGTTCATGAGGTGCTGCTTCAAGGCACGGTGCGAGCTGGCATGTCCTTGATGAAGATGTAGGAAAAGGCACGCCTGGAGCGGCGGTAGCTCAACAATCGACGCAGCTTGCGCTTCCGAGTGCACTTCTCACCCCACCTTGTTCGTCGGTGGGCTTTCGGTTTTCAGCGAAGATTTAGGAGATCGACCGGAAGAGCCAGTAGAGCAATCCAGAAAGCATCGCGGCCGCAGGCAGCGTGAGGAACCAGCCTGCCAGAATGTTGCGCACAGTTGAAAGATGCAACCCGCTCCCGTTCGCCACCATGGTGCCGGCCACGCCGGAGCTGAGGACGTGGGTGGTGGAGACAGGTAGGCCAAAAACGTTGGCAGCAAAAATTGTCATCATGGCGACCAACTCGGCGCTTGCCCCCTGCGCATAAGCCAGGTGCTCCTTGCCAATCTTCTCGCCAACTGTGACAACGATGCGTTTCCAGCCGACCATCGTGCCAAGCCCGAGAGCGAGTGCTACAGCAACCTTGACCCAGTCGGGAATGAACTTGGTGGCCTTGTCGACTTTGTTCTTGTAGTTCGTGAGCGCAGCATTTTCGTCCGCGGTGAAGGCCGGATTGTTGTTTTTCTGCATCAGGCGAATGGCTTCGCTGGCCACGTACATATCGTTGCGGACGTTTGCCTGGTCCTGCGCAGGGACAGATTTAAATACCTTGTAGAGAGCGACTTCGTGGTTCAGGTCTTCCACCAGCTCGCGCAGCGCCAGTATGGTGTCAGGCTGCAGCTGCTTGGTGCGAATGTAGTCGGTGACCTCAGCGCGGGCATCGGGGCCAAGCAGCGCTGAGTTGTCGACATGGCGGTCGAGAATGTAGCCGGCCTGTTCAGAGGCGGCAATGAAGGCCTGAACTTCCAAGGGGCTGACAGCATGGTTCAACGCATAGGCCGTGGGAACTGTGCCGATGAGGATGAGCATGATCAGGCCCATGCCCTTTTGGCCATCGTTCGAACCGTGAAAGAAGCTGACACCGGTACAGGTAAGAACAAGCAGAGCCCGGATGGGCCACGGTGGAGGCGTGTTGCCTTTCGGAGCTTTGTAAAGAGACGGATACTTGATGAGGCGCTTGGACAGAATCATTAAAAGTGCGGCGGTGCAAAATCCAACAACAGGCGAGACCAGCAGGACCTTGAGGACTTTGATCGCTTGATCCCAGTCGACGCCCGAAGTTCCAGTGCGGATGTTGAGAAGCTGGTTCGCCACACCTACGCCGATGATGGAGCCAACCATGGTGTGAGAACTGGAAGCTGGGAGACCCAACCACCAGGTGCTGAGATTCCACAGAATGGCGGCAACGAGCAACGCAAACACCATCGCGAAGCCGGCGCCGGAACTGACCTGGAGGATGAGATCGACAGGGAGAAGCGTGATCACCGCGAAGGCTACGGTACCCGTTGACGCGAGAACTCCCGCCAGGTTGCACAATCCCGACCATACGACAGCTACGTTGGGTTCCAGCGAATGGGTGTAGATGACGGTGGCCACGGCATTGGCGGTGT
>PLKU01000547.1:7381-41804 GCA_003140705.1 Acidobacteriaceae bacterium | reverse complement strand
CATTTCAGGCATCATGACGTCGAGAAGAATGGCGTCGGGCTGATGTTCGATGGCGCGGGCGATACCCTGTGCGCCGGAACTGGCAACCACCACCTCCCAGCCTGCAACGGTCTCAAGGCTCAACGCTGCGACATCGCGTATGTCCTCTTCGTCGTCAATGATCAGAATNNGTCGATGGGCGCGGCGAAGGACGCGTGCTGCAGGCAACCTTTTCAGCAACAGACGGGTGGTTTTCAGGTTCCGGCAGCGGTTGTGGTCAGGCGCTGGGCGGTGGCGTGGGCCAGTTGGCAGGGGCCGGCTGTTGCCCGGCTCCATTGGCGCCGGGCATGCCCCCGCCTTTCTCAGGCTCATTGTTTTCCACGGTCGCAGCTTCAGCCAAATCTGGCTTGTAGGGCAGGAAGACGCGGAAGGTGGTGCCTCTTACTGGATTACGCTCGGCCCAGATCCGCCCGGCGTGTTGCAGCACAATTGTGCGGCAGATGGCGAGGCCAAGGCCGCTTCCGCCTTTCTGGCGAGAATCTGAAGCATCCACCTGCTGGAACCGGCCGAAGACGGCTTCGAGCTTGTCTGCGGGAATGCCGCGGCCCTGGTCAATAACCGAGAGGACTACGCCGCTCCCGCCGGGGCGCAGCATCACGGAGATGGTTGAGCTTGGAGGAGAGAACTTGACGGCGTTGGAGAGCAGGTTGGTGAGCACCTGGAGCAAGCGGTCGGGGTCGGCGGCGATCTCAACCTGCGTGGTGTCGTGGATCAATTGGACGCCAGCGGCTTCGGCCACTGGAGCCATTCCATCAATGGCCTGGTGGACTATCTCAGCCAGTTTCACGTTGCGGAACGCAAGTGGTTCACGGCCGCTCTGAATTCGTTCCAGGTCGAGAATATCGTTGATCAGCCGGACCAGACGGTCAGAGTTGGTGCTGGCGATGCGGAGCAGGTTGGCGGCTTTGTCGTTCATCACACCCAGAATTCCCGAGGAGAGCAAGCCCAATGCACCGCGGATAGAGGTGAGCGGTGTGCGCAATTCGTGGCTAACGGTGGAGATGAATTCATCCTTCAAACGGTCAAGAGCGAAGCGCTGGCTGATGTCGCGGAAGCTGAGTACGGATCCGGAGAGGCGACCCTGCTCGAGGATTGGGGTGAGAGTGTACTCGGCGGGGAAGGACGAGCCGCCGACGCGGAAGATGGTGTCCTCACCAGACGCGGCCTTGTGGTCAAAAGTAGCGCGAAGAAGGGCACAATCTTCTTTGCAGCGTTTAAGGGCGTCCGCCGAGCCGTGCAGCAGTTCATGGACTGACTTTCCGGTCAGGCTTCCCGTGGGGGCGCCGAGCAGGCGGGCGGCGGCGGGGTTGGCAAAGCTGACCAGGCCATGGCGGTCTACGCCGCAGATGCCGTCAGCAACTGAATCGAGCAAAATCTCCTGTTGGCGATAGAGGCCCTCGGCCCGTCCGTGCTCGTGAGAGCGAGCCAGGATCTGTCCCAGCGAAACGGCGACGGTCTCGACGGCGGCCAACGCCTCGGGATCCTGGCGAAGACAGAAATGGCAATAGAATTCCAAAACGGCCAGCACCTTGTTTCCCACGCGGACGGGCACTGCCCAGCCGGAAACCATCTCATGGTGCAAGGCGGTCGTGATGCGCTGGCTGAACGGCATGGTCGCCAGGTCGGCAATCCAAACAGGCCGGCTGTCCTTCCAGGCGCGGCCCGGCAGGTCGGCACCAGAGGCCAGCGTCAGCCCCATGCTCTCCTGAATCAGAATCTGTGCGTGCTTTCCAGGAGCGCCCCATGCGGAGGAGAATTCCAATCGGTTGCCGTCGTCGTCGACCACCCAATTGATGGCCATGTCCCAACATTGAGACACGCAGAGGGCCTCAAGAATGCGCGTGGAAGCAACACCTGGGGAAGCGTTCTCTCCTACGATCTGGCTCACGCGGAGCTGCAGAGCCAGGCGATGTTCGCGCTGCCTTTGCTGGGTTACGTCGCGCAGAAGGCAACGCACCGCAAGGGGGCTGCCCGCCTCTTGCCGCTGGCTCAGGCTCAGCTCCAGTTCCAACAGGCGGCCATCGGGCGTATGGTGGCGCAGGGGTGCGCGATCCACGACGTCGCCATCCAATGCCTGCCGAAACAGAGCGCCGGCGTCGCTGCGAGTCGAAGGCGCAAAGACGTATTCAAACGATGGGAGATCGAGGAGCGTCGTATTGTCCTTGCCAAAGCACTGCTTCCAGGCGGGATTGGCATAAAGGAATTTTCCTGTCGGACTAAGCGTTGCAATCATCTCGCTGGAGCTTTCAAACAGGTCGCGGAACCGTTCTTGTGATTCTCGATGCTCAAGCTCCTGGCGAACGGTCGCGCTCTGATCCAGGGCAACGGCTACCAGGCCTGTCGACTCCCCTGCGGCATTGCGCAGCGCGGAGATGTGAAGCGTGACCGGAAGCAATGTTCCATTTTTGTGGCGCAAGCGCGCGTCGAAGCTGGGTACCTGGCTTGGAGGCAGGCTGCGCACGCAGTTCAAGTATGCCGCCATGCGGCCGGCAGGAGTGGGTGCCGCAGACCTGGGAACGCCGCAGAGTTTTTCAATCTCCGCAACCAGGCGTGCCCCCTCGCCGGGAGCCAGAATCTCTACTGTCGTCCACTCCTTCATCAACTCGTGAGCGTGATAACCCAGCAGCCGTTCCGCGGAAGGATTGACGTGGGTCAGGCGGCCATCGGAACTGATGGCCACAATGGCAGGGCCGGCGGAGTCGACTACGTCCTGAAGCGGGCCCGTCTTCCTTCCTGGGACAGGCACTGCAACTGGCTCAGGGGTAGAAGGAGAATTGCTGAGTAAGAGGCGAATTGCGAGGAGAGCGACAACAATGCCGGCGGCTCCCGCAGCGAAGATCAACAGCCCATCGAACCGTGGTCCGCCCGTGGAGCGCACGGAAATAGCGCCTGCGACCAACCCGAAGGTCAATCCCGCCAGGGTAGGCCAGTTTTTGGCCATGCCCTTGTTTTTGGCCAAGCCGCCCCCTCCCGCCTGCGCAGGCCGCCCTTTTTCTGTCGGAGTCACTTCGGGCTGGTCCTGCATGGTACCCCCGCGGCAAAGATCGAACAGCCCGGCCATTGTGCAGAGGCTTTGCAGCCACTTGCACGCCGAAAATCTTCAATGAAAAGCCTTGCTTTGCCCGCAGACAAGGCTAACATCCATCCGGAGCAATTTGCAGGTAGTATAAGCGTTTGCTTGCAGACTCTCTAGGCAAATCGGAATGGCGCGATCAGGGACGACACATTGCAGTTAATGGGGTTGGCGCGGGACCGCGAGGGTGGCAGACCCGGGGAGTTTGTTCAACCGCGCTCAGAGCAGAGCGTCGAGTTGTCGTGATGTTCGACTCGAGCCTCCGCGGCCAATCGTATACTGGCCTCATGTTGCATAGATCGCTTTCACTTCGTCTCCTGCCCACAGCCCTTGCTGCGGCAGCGCTGGGTTGTGTCCTCGCTCAGTCGCAAGCCGCCTGCGCGTGGGGCAATGAAGGCCACCGCCTGATCAACCGACTGGCTGCCGAAACGCTTCCCGCCAGCTTACCGGCGTTTCTGCGTTCAGACACGGCCATCAAAGAGATCGAATACCTTGGTCCGGAGCCGGATCGCTGGAGGTCGCGTGGAGAGCCGCAACTGAGCGCCGCGCAGGCGCCTGAGCACTTCATTGACCTGGAACCGGCCGATGCGTTGGGCCCATTGCCGCGCAACCGGTTGGACTTCGAGGCTAAAGTATTCGCGTCCGGGCAGCGGCCGGAGAAGATTGGCCTGCAGCCGTGGGAGGCGACCGAGGTCTGGGAACGTCTGAAGGCTGCGCTACGCGAGTACCGAAGCCTGGCGGCGGCGGGCCAGGACACGCGCCCCGTGGAGGAGGTGGCCATCTTTTATGCCGGGTGGCTGGGCCACTATGTGGGCGACGCGTCCCAACCGCTGCATACAACCATTCAGTACAACGGCTGGACGGGACCAAATCCCAACGGCTACACGACGGCTCACCAGATTCATTACCAGTTCGAAGGGCCGTTTGTAGCCGCCAACGAACATGAGCCCGAGGTAAAGGCGAAGATGACCGAGCTCAAGACAATTGATGGCGACATCTTCGACAGCTACGTCGCTTACCTGCGGCATACCAACAGCTACGTCGAGAAAGTCTACCAGTTGGAAAAGGCCGGCGGGTTTGCGGGAGCGGGAACGGCCGAGTCTCGGGAATTTACAGCGGAACGGTTGGCTGCGGGAGCCTCAATGCTGCGGGACATGATCGTGACCGCGTGGGTAGAAAGCGCCAAGCCCGTGCCCGATCCGTACGCAGGAAAATAGCGACCTTGGTTTCGATTTGAGGGATGATTTTGAAACGCTCTAGTTGGCGGCTTCAGGGGCGGCCAGGGCAGGTATGCGGCGCAGCACCAAGGTGAGCGTGAAGGTCATCAACGCAACTGCCGGCACGGCAAGGATGAGCCAGCCCAGCACGGCGTGAGCGGCAAGGCCACTTAAGCTGGAAAGAAGTTGGTGCGGTGACATGTGCAGCAGACCGCCCGCATTCGATGCATTGGAGGGGCCCGATGCAAGCAGCCATCCACCCAATCTGACAAACGGCACGATGAGCACAAGCTGCAGCGGCATGACCACGTAGTTGGCGGCCTGAATGGCGGGAAGATTAAGCCTGAGTCCGAGAGCCAGCACTGCGCAGATCGCAGTGGGTATGCCCACAACGGGGAAGCATCCGATGGTGAATCCGAGCGCAAGCGTGAGCGCCAGGCGGCGGGGCGAGTTGCCCTGACACAGCCAAGCTGCTGCATTGCTTTTAATCGAGGCGAAGTTCATCGCGGCGATACTTGTGGGCCCCAGGTATTTACTCATTACTTTCCACGCTACTTGTCTTGATGCAGATAACCATTAAACCGGCAATGAATCTTTGGTAAATGAACCAAAAGTTGCAGTGGGAATCGAGAGCACGTTCAGTCTGAGCGACTTTAGGCATTTCCCAAGTCGTGTCCACTTACTCGCTGCTTACAAGGCCGTCGCTCCCGGTGGTCGCGCCAACCTGAGCGTGTGGCTTCGGTCTACAGGATTTCGGAGAATGCTCAGGCCCTCTTGGATGCACCAGACAGAAGGCCGCGACTGCGCATTTCATTCAACACCCGCTCCACCTTCCAATCAAGCGCGCCGGTGCCGTCCACGATGAGGTCCGCATGCGCGGCTGATGGACGGACAAACCGAACGCTCGAGGGACGTACCGTGGTTTCGTATTGGCGGCGGATGGATTCCGGCGTGCGCCCCCGTTCTTCAATGTCGCGCTTCATGCGCCGTTCGAAGCAGAGCGCGTCCGGGGTATCGACATACACGCGCAGATGATAGAGAGAGAGCAATTCGGAAAAGTAGAGGGCGAAGATACCCTCAACCAGCAGGAATGGGCCTGCCCGAAACGTCTCAGTTTGCCCAGGAATGCGAGTGTGAGTAGAGAAGTCGTAGAGTGGGCGCGCAATGGGGCCACCAGCCGCCAAGGTACGCATGTGGGCGATGAGCAAAGGGTTTTCGATCATGGCGGGGTCGTCAAAGTTTTCCAGGGCGCGCTTTGCCGGCGGCAGGTGAGCAAGGTCGCGGTAGTAGTTGTCAAAATGGAAGTGGACGCCGCCGAGGGTGCGGGCAAGTTCCGCAGCAAGGGTAGTCTTCCCTGAGCCCGAGCAGCCGGCAATGGCCAGCACAACGGGAGGAAAGGGAAGGCGGGCTGTACAATCTTCGAAGCCGCCAGCGGAGCCATCATTTAGGGAGCCATCGTTCGTGGGACTGTCGATCAAGGTTTGCTTTCCATGTCCGCTGCTATCGCCGGAAGCAGGCGCTTGAAGAGACAGGCGAGTGAGTGTTCAACACCACGGCCTGCCTCGAAGACTTCCGCATGACTCAGTTGCGTCGCGCCGAGGCCTGCGGCAAGGTTCGTGACACAAGAGATGCCCAACACTTCAATCCCCATGTGGCGGGCCACGATTGTTTCAGGCACAGTGGACATGCCTACCAGCGTGGCGCCCAGCGTGCGGAAGGCGCGAATCTCTGCCGGAGTTTCAAAACTGGGGCCGGGGACGGCGAGGTACACACCCTCTGCAAGCTGAAAACCTTCGCTGGCTGCAGCTTCCTGGGCAAGTGCGCGGAGCCGTTTCGAGTAGGCTTCGGTCATGTCGAAGAAGCGCAGCCCGGCGCCAGGTTGGAAACCGAATCTCGCTTCATTCGACCCATTCAGCGGGTTGAAGCCCATAAAGTTGATGTGGTCGGCAAGCGCGACGAGTTGGCCAATATGCAAGCCCTCGCCAATTCCTCCTGCCGCGTTGGTTAGGATGACGGCTTGAATGCCAAGCGCACCCAGAACGCGCATGGGAAACGTGACCTGCTGCGGCGTGTAGCCCTCGTAAAAATGAACACGCCCTTGCATTACGACCACGGGGATTTCTGCCATGAGCCCGGCAACCAAACGCCCGGAGTGTCCCTCGACGGTGGATTGGGGGAAGTGTGGAATTTCGCCGTAGGGAATGACAATGGGGTCGGCCACGGCGTCGGCCACTGCGCCCAGCCCCGAGCCCAGCACGATGCCATTGCGCGGGGCCACGGAGCCGAGCTTGCTCTTCAGAAATGTGGCCGCTTCAGAAACTTGGTCGAAATAGGTCATGGATAAGCTTGAACGCTTGCTTTTTGAGATTCTACAGCCAGAGAATAAGATTTAGCTGAGGTCATTAAATTGTGCCGGAATATCAAGATGCTTTTCAATTTCGATCCGCCTGTGACTGAAGAGGAGATTCGCGCTGCGTCGCTGCAGTACGTGAGAAAGGTTAGCGGCTTGAACAAGCCGTCCAAGGCAAACGAAGCGGCGTTCCTGGCTGCGGTGGAAGACATCGCCGCGGTTTCGGCAAGGCTGCTGTCGTCGCTTGAGACGAACGCGCCCATGCGCAATCGTGAGGAAGAAGCTGCCAAGGCCAAGGCGCGCAGTGCAGAGAGATTTGGCAACCAGGGACGTGTCGCATGAAAGAGATTGTCGCCGTGATCTTCGGGCTTGGCCTGGGATGCAACGCGCTGCTTTTTGTGCCGCAGGTACTGGCTGTCTGGCGGAAGAAAACCGATGAAGGCATTTCACTGATCACATTCGGCGGCTTCAGCGTGCTGCAGGCCATCGGGATTGTGCATGGCTCCTATCAGCGGGATCTTTCGCTGATCTTGGGGATGGCCGCGAGCTTGCTGACCTGCGGCTCGGTGACGGCACTGACGGTTTTCTACCGTGTCAGGCGGATGCGAAGGAGCGGTTTAGCTGGATGAAATTCATGACCATCCAGCCTGCATTATTCTCTGCGAATCGTTTCGAATCGTGGATGCGGTGCTCATCAGGACCCGATGTATAGGGCTTGGAGTGTGGCTTTGATCGCAGCCACCCGGTCTGGCAAGGTCGCTGGTTCGATGAGGACCAAGCCAAAGCCGAAGTTACAGTAGGTCTCCTCGTGATCCGTTCAAAATGCAAAGCTTCCTCGAAGCTGATTCGCCGTGCTTCGGTCTTCACGATCTGGCCAAGATTCCTGATGAAGAAAACGGACTTCTCAAAAAGAGCGTCTGCCCTGATGCGTCCCAATTCACGCGAAAGCATTGCGGAAACAGGGTATCCCAGACAAACCGCCAGGGCCGCGGTGCAGACGGCTGAACGATCATGGAATTGGAGGTCGCTTGGCTCGTTCGATGCGCGCAGTAGCCGCACTCGTTGCAGATTTGCGATTGAATCAATGAACGACGGCTCTGTCCACGGCTCAGCGACTTCGCGCGCCTGCCCAGGACGATCATGTCAGTGGCTGCTTCGTCGATTACGCTGAAGCCATCGATTTCCAACTGGCGGATGATCGCGGTCTTCCCCGCGCCGGGCGCCCCGGTCAGGATAAACCTCTTCATTCTTTGCCTCGACTTCCCAAGTTGGATCTTTTGCTTGGATTTTGATCGTGCATCTTCCCGGGCAGTCTGCTGTTGATGGCGGCACGCATATGTATCACTTAGACGTGCGGGTTCCCCAGCAAGTTGGCGCGCATGGGTTGATTCTGCGGATGAATGCGGAAGTCTCCGAAAAGCAGTTCCCTGAGTATGGGGGTTGGACGTCCGTACCAGCTGGCCCACGAGAGCGGCGTATCGCCGTTTGCATCCTTTATGTCTACGATGTCACCGGCATTCATTAGGAGACGAATGGTCTCGACTTCGCCGAAGGCCGCAGCCCGGTGGAGCGGAGTCTCGCCCTTAGTCCGGCAGTCGCGCATGAAACAGCCGGTTTCCACTCCCGGTATTGTAGCAACATTCGGGTTCGCACCATGCGACAGAAGCACAGTAACGACGCGATCGTAGACCATTCGGTCTGTCTTCGACAACGCTGAATGGAGCGGCGTCTCGCCGGTATCGGTCTCGGGGCGGTTCACATCCGCGCCCTTCTCCAGAAGGAATTTGCAGAGCCGCCAATGTCCATGAAAAGCGGCTGCACTTAAGCCGAAGTTGTCGCCGAGCGAGCGGAGGGACTCTCCCTGCGAGAGAAGAAAGCGAATGGCACTCACGTCTCCGTAGTACGCGCAATGTTGGATCAGGGAGACGCCGCTTTCGTCTTTGTGGCTTGCAGGCACTCCACGGGGAAGAAGGTCGAATACTAACTCCGTACGCCCATCGGTCAGTTCGGCCAGCATCGCTTCGAAAGGGGAGTTGCTCATCGAGATTCCCTCGCGTTCTATGCTAGCCCAGGAACATCCCCGCAATCGAGGCTGAAATCAAGTTGGCCATGGTGCCTGCGAGCATGGCGCGCACCCCCAACTTGGCGAGATCGTTCCTACGCTCCGGAACCAAAGCCCCAATCCCCCCGATCTGCATGCCGATCGAACCCAGATTCGCAAACCCGCACAATGCAAAGGTTGCGATTGTGAAGGAGCGTGGATTCAGCGTGGCCTTCTGTGCGCCGAGCGAGATGTAGGCGATGACTTCATTTAGCGCCATGCGCGTGCCCAGCAGGTTGCCGATGGCCAGGCAGTCATGCCACGGCACGCCGATGAGCCAGGCGACCGGAGCGAAGGCGAAGCCGAGAATCTGGCCGAGCGAGCCAGGGACCCAAGGCACACCGCCGTGAATCCAGCCGAGCAGGCTGTCGAGCAGCGCAACGAGAGCCAGGAAGCTGATGAGCATGATAGCCACATTCATCGCCAGCTTGCCTCCGTCGATAGTGCCACGTGCGATGGCGCCGATGAGGTTCTCATCCTTGTGGAGCTCGTCTTTGGGGATGACAACCTTGCCTTCAGTCGCGGGGACATCAGTTTCGGGGACAAGCATCTTAGCAATCAGGATGGTTCCGGGCGAGGTCATGATGACCGCAGACAGGAGATGCCGCGCTTCAACGCCCTGAGCGATGTACATGGCCATGATGCCGCCAGAGACGTGCGCCATTCCGCTGGTCATGATGACCATGAGCTCGCTCCGTGTGGCGCCCTTAAGAAACGGGCGAATGGTGAGCGGAGCCTCTGTCTGTCCCATAAAAATTGACGCCGCCACATTCATGCTCTCAGCGCCGCTGATGCGCATGGTCTTGAGCATGGCCCACGCCATGGCGCGGATGATGATCTGCATCAGCCCGATGTGATAAAGCACCGCGAAGAACGCGGAGATGAAGATGATGGTCGGCAGAACCTGGAAGGCGAAGATTGAGCCC
The DNA here is from genome assembly GCA_003140705.1 of Acidobacteriaceae bacterium. GTDB lineage: Bacteria > Acidobacteriota > Terriglobia > Terriglobales > Acidobacteriaceae > Telmatobacter. The sequence continues at coordinate 32,098 of PLKU01000547.1, read as the reverse complement.
GAATTCGGTGGGAGAAGATTGCCAAACGCTCCGGAGTTGGGAAGCCCCAGCTGACCAAAGAGGACCCGCGTTCCGGCAAACGTTGCGGCGAGCATGTTGTTGACCACGCCGCCGGCCCATGTCATCGCACGCTGCCCGTAATCGAACCGCAGCACGATGAATGCAAATGTCACCTGGAGACCAAGGCCCCAGGCGACGGTCCGCCAGCGGATGTGTTTGCGGTCAGTCGAGCCGACCCACGCTGCCAGAAGAACGGCAAGAATTCCCAACACTCCGGTGTATCGATCCAAGAGGGTGCTCCTTGAAAACCAGCTTCGAGCTGCTGGCTTCGAGCCTCCAGATCTAGCTTAAGGCTCTCATTGGCTTTGATTCTCAGGGGCATCCTGTGCCCGGAAAATCAAGGCTAAGAGCTGGAAGCTGGGGGCTGAAAGCTGTTCTCCGACTACCTTACAGCATTTTGCAAATAGTTCTCTGCATTTTCGCGGGTAAAGACGCGGCCAACAAGTGGTACAGGTTCCGGCGGCGAGTCAGAAACGATGATTGCCTCTTTCAGCAGAGCGGAGGGCTCTTCAAGAAATCCAGCGCTTGTCGCGAAGAGAGTTGCGATAGGCTGTCCTTGCTGAATCTTCGCGCCGCGCCGGGCATTGAAGTCGATGCCGGCGTGGGGATCGACGGGTTCGCCGGCTTTCTCGCGGCCTGCGCCGAGTCTCTGTACCGCCCATCCAATCTTTGCTGTATCCATGGCAGAGATGTAGCCGCTCTTCCACGCCGTCAGCACCGCTGTTGCGCCGGGATTGTGGAAAGCTGCCGGATCGTCGAAGACAGAAGTGTCGCCACCGTGGGCCCCAATCATGCAGAAGAAGTTGCGCAGGGCAGAACCATCTGCGAGGGCCGCTTCAGCGCGCTCGTATCCTCCTTCCGGTGTCCCGGCCTGGCCGCCGAGATGAATCATCCAGCCGGCAAGTACGAGCGATAGTTGGCGAAGGTCTTCGCTCTCGGCGGGGCGTCGGCCGCGAAGCAGTGCGACTGACTCGACCAACTCAATCCAATTTCCGGCGGTGTGGCCCAGAGGCTGGCTCATATCGGTAAGGAGGGCCACAGTTCTTGTTCCGGCAGCTTCTGCCGTGGCCACCATCAGGGCGGCAAGATATTCGCTGTCTTCCTGTTTGCGCAGGAAAGCGCCTGAGCCGGTCTTAACGTCGAGGACCAGAGCGTCAAGGCCAGCGGCAAGTTTCTTGCTCAGAATCGAAGCACAGATGAGTCCCGGGTTTTCGACCGTGCCGGTGCGGTCGCGCAAGGCATAGAGCACACGGTCGGCGGGAACCAGCGATGGGGTTTGGCTGACGATGGACGCACCGCAGCGGAGAAGGACGGTCTCAAATTCCTGAAGTGTGAGGGTGGTGCGGTAGCCGGGGATGGATTCAAGCTTGTCGAGGGTACCGCCGGTGTGGCCCAGAGCTCGTCCACTGATCATGGGCACGGCTACTCCGCATGCCGCGGCCAGCGGAGCAATCAAAAAGCTGGTTTTGTCGCCGACGCCGCCGGTGGAGTGCTTGTCGACCGCTGTCTTTCGCAGACGCGCAGGCGAAAACTTTTCTCCGGAGTCGCGCATGGCGATGGTCAGGGCGCGGGTTTCGGTTAGCGATAGGCCGCGAATCCAGGCGGCCATCAGCCACGCGGACAGCTGTTCAAGCGGAATTGAGCCGTCCGCTGCCCCATTGGCCAGGAACCTGATTTCGCGATCATCGAGGGAGAGGCCGTCGCGCTTTTTGCGGATGAGGTCAACGGTGTGCAGCGGCGCGGAGTTCGGGACTGTCTGCATAGGATCAGTTTGCTTCATCGAGGTAATTGCTCATTTTAGTTTCATATCAAAGGCCAGTGGCATTAGCGCTTCAAAGGGCATGGTGCGGACACCGTCAGCGGCGGGGAAAACAATCGGAGCATTAGGCAGGATGAATTCGGCAAGCACCTGGCGGCACGCGCCGCAGGGTGGGCTTGCCGCGTTGTTGAGGTTGGCCACGGCGACGGCCTCGACCCGGACCTCGCTCCCGAATTGGGCCACGGCGCGCACCAGGGCGGACCGTTCGGCACAAATAGTCAGGCCAAAGCTGATGTTCTCAACATTCGTCCCGGTCACAACTTCGCCGTTGGTGAGCTTAAGGGCCGCGCCAACGCGGAAGCCCGAATAAGGCGCGTATGCATTGGCGGCGATCTGCCGTGCGAGTGCGAGGAGGTTTTCGAGCTCCGGACTCAGGGAATTCGTCAAGGTCATTAAGATTCCTGTGCACGAACTGCGTGACACTTGAGGCTAAAGCATTTCCGCTGCTGATGTACACAGCGACCCGCGGTGCGCCAGTTGGTCGTCTTAGAGGGTACATCGATCGGACCACCAAATCGCACCAAATGGAGCTGACAGTACCATGACCCCATTTGCTCAGCGCAAACTGAATTTCTCGGCCAGGCTACTTCTGATTGCGGCTGGCGCGGTCATGGCAACGGTGCCGGTTGACTCTGGCCAGGCAAGCGCGGCCCAGGCGCCGTCAACTTCCCAAACTGCGGAGGTCGATCCTGCGGCGCTATTCGACGTGACTGCGATCCATCTTCACAAACCGGTTCCTCACGAACATTCGCACATCTTCAACTCCAATGGCCGATTTACAACTGTCAATGTCAGCGCGAGAGCCCTGATTCAATGGGCCTTCGACATGCCTGCGAGCCGCATCGTCGGCGGCCCGTCGTGGCTTAACTCGACCACCTTCGACATCGACGCAAAGTCCGACAACTCCCTCGACTTGTCGCGTACCTACGATAGTTCTGCAGCCAAGCTTGAGAAGCGGCGGAGGGTGCAGGCCCTGATGTCAGATCGCTTCCAACTGATCAGCCACACAGAAACGCGCGAACTTCCGATCTACGCGTTGCTCGTTGCGAAGAGCGGCCCCAGGTTCAGGGCCACGCAGGCCAACGGCACAACCATCAATGGGGGGCGAAGCCACATCCAGGTCGAGGGAGGAGACGACACGGTCGGGCTCCTCGCCGGGCAATTGGCAGAAGCGCTGGGCCGCGCTGTCATTAACAAAACCGGGCTGCATGGGCGGTACAACCTCAGTCTCAACTGGACACCGGACGATGGCGCAACTCCCAGCATGAACGGGACCGACGGGAGTGCGCTCGCGTCCGAATCATCCGGCCCGTCGATATTTACCGCGATCCAGGAGCAGCTTGGGCTGAAACTGGAATCGCAAAAGGGCCCGGTACAGGTTCTGTTCATCGACCGTATCGAAATGCCATCGGAGAATTAGCAAGAATAGGAACCCGTCAAGTTGTTTCCACCGCTGCGCACCGACCAGCTCCAAGCTTGGTCGGTCCGGACCAGAACCGGAAGCGTCGTTAAGTATGTTTGACCGGGCTTTAGGTGATCGAAGCGGAGCGTTCGCGGAGCGTGCGAGTGCTTCTGTCGATAAACTACTTATATTCAATCAGCTAACATCTTTTCGACTTCAAATTGCAGTCGTGCAGTGATGGCCGCCTCGGTCTCGAGCGGAGAGAACTGGATCGGCTGGCCTACGCGGATCGCAATCGCACCGGCATGAAACCAACGGCCATGGCTGGCCTTCAATTCTCCCAGGCCGCGCATGGCCATGGGCAGGACCGCGGTTCCGGATTGCTTGACGAGCAATCCGATCCCTGGCCGGAAGCGCGCCAATTTAGCTTCTTCCGAACGGGCCCCTTCAGGAAAGACGAGCAGGTTCATTCCCTTGTCCAACGCTTCTCCCGCATGCGCAAAGCTGCGCTGAAAATCTCGTTGCCTGGGCAGCGGAAACACATTGAAAAGGGCGGTCACCAGCAGATAATACAGCGGCCCCGGAAGAAAGAACCTGACTTTGCCCATTGCATGCTCCGGGTTGCGGAAGTGACGAAAATCCTCCAGCATCTCGCCTGACATGGCGACCGCCATCCGCCGGCGGACGGTCCCCGGAAGTGCGTATTCCAGCAGAGGACCGTCGAAGGCTGTTATATGGTTGGCGACAATCAGCATGGGCTCAGAAGCTATAAGACGCTCGGGGCCCTCCACCACTGGCCTGGCAAACAGCCAGACGAGGGGACGCACCACAGCCTCAAGAAAAGCAATCCGCAGCCACCGGATTGGAAGAATCCATGGCCAATGAGGATAAAGATAAGTTGCTTTAAGAGAGGGTTCCACCTGAATTTGCGGATTCGCCACTGCCGTTTGAACTTCCTGATTCAGCTGTTCTACCGCCTGTTCTCCTGCCGAAAAAGAAGGGATGGCCGGGGCAGCCGGAGCCTGGTGTGCTCCATGCTCCGGGTTCGCGGTGAGCAATCTTCGTAACTCTCCCAGCGTGTGTATGTGGTCCAGAGTTCCATTGCCCGCTTCCGGGGCCATGCCAAGCCGTTCTTCGATTGCCGCGGCCAACTGCACGCGGCCCAGGCTGTCTAGATGCAGATCTTCAGTCAGTCGCAGATCGTCGCCATCCGCCGCCACGGGCTCGCCTGTGATCTGGGAAATCAAGGTCAGCAGCCAGTCAGCGCTTCCGGCCTTGAGAGCGTGGTTGTCCGTGGCCTCGGCGGCCCCTGCTACCCCATGCTTCTCCGCGAGCCACTGCGCCACAGCTTTGCGCTTGACCTTGCCGGTTGAGGTGCGCGGAAGGTCAGGATCGGGCCACAAGTCCCATCGCAGGATCCATTGAAACTCAGCCAGTTTGCTGTTTGCGCGCTCGATTGCAGCCGCTGCCTGATCGCGCGTCCCGCGGAAAGCAAGAACAGCGCAAGGCTCAGGGCCGGCAGTAGTTTCCAGGGCCACGACAGCGCACGCATTCACCCCAGGCTGCTGGTCGATTGCCGCTTCAATGTCCTCGGGATGCAGGTTCACCCCTGACGAGGTCACAATCACCTCGCTCTTGCGCCCCAGGAAGCGCAATTCGCCGGTGGCTTGGGCAACCGCCAGGTCGCCCGTAGCAAGCCATTCACTCTCGCGCGGGTGCAGTGCGCCACCCGACCATGTGGCACCGGAGATGGATGCGCCACGCACCAGAACCTCGCCATCCGGGCCGAGCTTGACTTCCCGGCCGGGCAGCGGCTTGCCAATGGTTCCCTCTGCCACGTGGAAAGGATGGTTGAGCGTAATGATCGCGGTGGTCTCGGTCATCCCGTAGCCCTGCACCAGCAGAAGTCCCACCGCATTCCAGAACTGTTCCAGCGGGCCTTGGAGCGCGCCGCCGCCACAGATGATGGCCCAGAACTTAGGACCGAATGTTTGGTGAATATCCCGAAAGTGACGCCAGCGTTGTGCGATCGCCGCTGCCGTTGCAATCCAGCTCCGCAGCGATGACCTTGGGATCGTTGGTCCGGGCTGTCCCCATGGGCCGAGAACTCGCTCAGTCAGACCGGGCAAGCTCGATTCAAGTTGGATCTTGAGCAGGGCAATTACTCGGGGCACGGCGGCCAGAACGGAGATGCGCTCTTTGCGGATGGTCTCAATCAATCGCGGAGCAACCAGCCGGCTTTCAAAGTGAAGTTCGGCCCTGAAGATGGGCGGAACCCAAAGACTCATGGCCTGCCCGAATACGTGGCTCAGTGGCAGCGTTTGCAAGATGCGCAAGGGATGGATCAGCCGCTCGTAGGGCAGATAGGGCTTGGCTGCCTCCTCAATTGGCCCAACGCTGGCCAGCACATTTCCATGGGTAAGCACAATGCCCTTGGGATCGCCGGTGGTGCCTGAAGTGAACAGGATTTGGAGCGGGGTGTCGGCAGTAATTCCAGCCACCCCGCCGGCCTCTGCCACGGGCAACTGTGTCAGCCAATCTTCAAAAGCGAGGCGGGCAAGATCTTCAGGAAGCTCGTTCAGCAGCCGGGCATCGCCCACGACGAGTCGTGGAGAGACGTCGGATGAGACTCGTGCGGCAAAATCGGCTGTACCGTTCGAGTCAAGAGGAACAGCAAGCACGCCGCGCAACATGCAGCCATGAAAGGCGGCGATCCACTCGGCACTGTTCTCGGCCCAGATCAAAACGCGATCGCCGGGCCCAATGCCCCGCTCGGCCAGCAAAGCGGCAAAGCGGCCAGCCAGGCGCGCCAGTTCGCCGTAAGTGGTCACACGACGGCGATTCCCCTTGTAGCGCACCACTGCCACTTCGCGCCCGTAACTGCGGAAGTCGTCAAGCAGTGCAGCCAGGTGGTCTCGCATGGGTGCTCCAGCAAGCATTTGGGTGTCTGCCGGTTAGATGCGCGGTTCATGCTACCGGTGCGGGAAAACATACGTGCCAAATCTAGTTAGCGGAAATGCAGCCGGTGGGCCGCGCTCACTTTCGTTGACGGTCCATTTAAAAGCCAGAACGCCTTTCGCTTCCTCTTCGCCGCCGCCCCGCGCTATTCTAGGGAACATGCAGCCGTCCCGCCCCACCCCGGAAACAGTGCAGGACTCGTTTGCCGGTTTTCATCCGGTGACGGCGGAGTGGTTCAGGGCCGTCTTTGATGCGCCTACCGCACCGCAGCGGATGGGCTGGCCCGCGATTGCTCGGGGAGAGAGCGCGCTGATCCTGGCGCCGACCGGCACAGGCAAGACCCTGGCTGCGTTCCTCTGGTGCCTGGACAGGCTCATGCTTCAGCCACAGAATGCCGGACATAAAGTTGGCTGCAGGATCGTCTACGTGTCGCCCCTGAAGGCGCTCGCCGTCGATGTGGAGAGGAATTTGCGATCGCCTCTGGCCGGCATGGCCAACATGGCCCGACGCATGGGGGTGGCGTTCCGAGAACCCACAATCAGTGTGCGCACGGGCGACACACCGCAGAGGGAACGGGCGCGGTTTGCGCGTCATCCCGCTGACATTCTCATCACCACGCCGGAGTCGCTCTACCTGCTGCTCACATCGCAGGCGTCTGAGGCGCTGCGCACCGTGGATACAGTGATCATCGATGAGATTCACGCGCTGGTGCCCACCAAACGCGGCGCGCATCTTGCACTCACACTTGAACGGCTGGAGGCGCTGACCAAGCGGCGACTCCAACGGATCGGACTCTCGGCCACGCAGCGGCCGCTTGAGGAAGTTGCCCGATTTCTGGGAGGCGTCGAGGCAGGTGAGCCGATTGCTGCCAGGGTCAAAGCGGATCCTCTGCCTGTTGAGGCTGCCTCGAATACAGCGTCCTCATTGGCTGCAAATGATTCCTGGTCATCCGATGCGCTGGATGCGGCGCCTCTGCGCTATCGTCCGGTGACCATCATCAACGCCGGTGCGCCCAAGCAATTGAAGTTGCGCATCGAGGTCCCGGTTGAAGACATGGCGCACATAGGCCAGCAGGAGGAACTGCCCAGCGGTCCGGCCTCGCAAGCGCCGAAGCGAGTTTCTATTTGGAACGCAATTCATCCTCGCCTGCTTGAGATTATTCGGGCGCGCAACTCGACCATTCTTTTTGTAAACAGCCGCCAGGTGGCCGAGCGGCTCGCGGGCGCCTTGAATGAGCTTGCGGGTGAAGCTATTGCCCGCGCTCATCACGGCTCGCTTGCAGCGGCGCAGCGATCGGTGATCGAAGAGCAGTTGAAAGCGGGACAGATTCGAGCTCTTTGCGCCACGTCGACACTGGAGTTGGGCATCGATATGGGCGCAGTAGATCTGGTGATCCAGATCGAAGCGCCGCCCTCGGTAGCAAGTGGGATGCAGCGCATAGGCCGCGCAGGCCATCATGTGAACGCGGTAAGCGAGGGGATTCTATTCCCCAAATATCGCGCCGACCTTGTGGCCTGCGCAGCGGTCACTCGCGCCATGCACGAGGGACAAATCGAATCAACCCGCTTCCCGCGCAACCCGCTAGATGTGCTGGCGCAGCAACTTGTTGCGATCGTTGCACATCCGCCTTCTGCCGCAGCGCCAATGCGCAAGGCCAAGGTGATGAAGAGTTCGCGGCGCGTGAAGGTACACACGGCAGAGTTTAAGTTCGATGATTGGGATGCGGCTGGCCATCAAATGCATGGGCCGACATCCGTGGCTCCCACGGACGGGTCTTCGTCCGCGGGGTGGCTAAAGCCCGAGGTCAGTGTCGATTATCTCTTCGACCTTGTGCGCCGCGCGGCGCCGTTTGGAAGCTTAAGTCGCGGCGCATTCGAAGGCGTGCTCGACCTACTCAGCGGACGCTATCCCTCTGACGAGTTTGCGGAGCTCAGGCCACGCATTACGTGGGATCGTGTGCGCAATGTTGTGACTGCGCGCGATGGTGCGGCGCGGCTGGCGATTCTGAATGCAGGCACCATCCCTGACCGCGGATTGTACGGCGTTTTTCTGGCGCACAGCGAGGGAAAGGCCGTGCGCGTTGGCGAATTGGATGAGGAGATGGTCTTTGAGAGCCATCCTGGCGAGACCTTCATCCTGGGCGCGTCAACCTGGCGGATTGCAGAGATTACGCACGATCGCGTGCTGGTAACGCCCGCTCCCGGCGAGCCCGGCAAGATGCCGTTCTGGAAGGGCGATGGGCCCGGAAGGCCGCTTGAATTTGGTCGCCGCATCGGTGCGCTGGTTCGCGAACTGCGTGCCCTGCCCAAGCCCGCGGCGCTTACTCGGCTCGTTGCGGAGCACGACCTCGATCCTGGCGCGGCGGAGAATCTGATGCAGTTTCTCGCCGATCAGGAGGCAGCAACCGGCTCGGTTCCTGACGATCGCACGGTGGTGATTGAGCGCTGCCGAGATGAGTTGGGCGACTGGCGCGTTTGCGTGCTGACGCCTTTTGGAAGCCGCATCCATATTCCATGGGCCATGGCGGTGAGCGCGCGGATTCGCGCGGGCGGCGGGCCGGAAGTGGAGACACTCTGGTCTGACGATGGATTTGTGCTGCGCTTTCCTGACACAGATGAGCCGCCCGATCCGGATTGGTTCCTCGTCGAGTCCGCCGAGGCGATGGCGTTGGTGCTGCGCCAGTTGGGCACGACCGCGCTGTTTGCGGGGCGGTTCCGTGAGGCAGCAGGCCGCGCTTTGCTGTTGCCAAGGCGGCGGGCCGATGCACGGTCACCGTTGTGGCTGTTGCGCAAGCGCTCCTATGACTTGCTCAGTGTGGCCTCACGCTATCCCAGCTTTCCGTTGCTGCTTGAGGCTTATCGCGAGTGCCTGCGCGATGTTTTCGATATGCCTGCTCTCATTGAAACTCTGCGTGCCGTTGAGCAGCGCCAGTTGCGCGTACATGTTGTTGAAACGCGCAAACCCTCTCCTTTTGCCGCTTCGCTGCTATTCAGTTATGTGTCGAATTTTCTCTATGACGGTGACGCGCCACTGGCAGAGCGCCGCGCACAGGCGTTGACCATCGACCAGGAGCAGTTGCGCGAGTTGCTCGGCGAAGCCGACCTGCGCGAGCTGCTGGATGCGGATGCAATTGCCGAGATCGAGGAGACTGCGCAATGTTTGGCCGAGGACTATCGCGCCCGCTCGGCAGACGGTATTCACGATCTTTGCTTGCGGTTGGGAGACTTGTCGCGCGAGGAACTGGGGCGGCGTGTGGTTTCGCAGGATCTGCTGCAGCACGTGGATCGACTGATCCGGTCCCGCCGTCTGCTTGAAGTGCGCATCGCAGGCGAGCGCCGCGTGATTGCATCGGAGGACGCGGCGCGCTACCGCGACGGGCTGGGGATTCCGTTGCCGCCGGGGCTGGCTGTAGCACTGCTCGAGCCAGTGGCGCATCCGGTGCTGGAATTGGTTCGACGCTACGCGCGCACGCATGGGCCGTTCACTCTGCGTGATGTTGCGGAACGGTTTGGGTTGGATAGTGCAGCCGTCGAAGCGGCGCTGCGCAACCTTGCGCATGAAGGGCGCGTCCTTGAAGGAGGCTTTCGTCCCGGGGGCCTTCATCGCGAGTGGTGCGATGCGGAGATGCTGCGACTGATCCGCCGCAAATCGCTGGCCAAGCTTCGTCGCGAGGTTGAGCCGGTGGAACAGTTCACGCTTGCGCGCTTCCTTACCCATTGGCAGGGAGTGTTGGCGCCCCGCCGCAGTGGGCATGGCAATCTGGACGGGCTGCTGGACGCAATCGACAGCCTGCAAGGTGCGCCGCTGCCGGCATCGCTTGTGGAGACCGCGATTTTGCCGGCGCGCATTGTCGAGTATGCGCAGGCGGGCCTGGATACCCTGATTGCCGCCGGCGAAGTGGCTTGGGCGGGCGTTGAGCCCATCGGAGAGCGTGACGGCCGCATTGCGCTTTTCCTTGCCGATAAATTGCCCCTGCTGGCGCAATCCCGACCTCAGACAGAGCCTCTGAGCGAGAACGAAGCGAGGCTTCTAGCGGTGCTTGAGTCCACAGGAGCAAGCTTTTTTGATGCGCTTCATCAGGCTGTGGGCGGCGGCTATCCCGGCGAGACGATTGAGGCGCTGTGGAGTCTGGTGTGGCGCGGCTTGATCACCAACGATTCGCTTCATGCCCTGCGAGCTTATATCGCCAGGCCAGACAGCGCACGCGCGCCGCGGCGATTGCAGACCGGCACAGTATTTCGTTCACGCAGGACAGTGCCACCCACTGCACAAGGGCGATGGTCGCTGCTGCCATCGCGTTTCGAGAAGGGTACAGACGGGCCCTCGGTAACGGAGGCCCGTCACGCGCTCGCGTTACAACTCCTCAATCGCTACGGAGTGCTGCTGAGGGAACATGTGGCGGCTGAGAATGTTCCTGGCGGATTCAGCGCAGTGTATGACGTGCTCAAGGCGCTGGAAGAGAGCGGGAGCATTCGCCGCGGGTATTTTGTGGCCGGCCTCGGCGCCACCCAGTTTGCGCTGCCTGCCGCAGTGGATCTGCTGCGCCAGTTGCGGACGGCGCCTGCCGCGGAGAAGCCAGAGTTTGTTCAACTAGCCGCCACGGATCCAGCTAATCCTTATGGCTCAGTGCTTCGCTGGCCGGAACTCCCCGTTGCGGAAGACGACGCCGAAACTGCGCCCAGGTTGCTTACCCGCGCCGCTTATGCTGAGGTCGTTCTGCGCAATGGGCAGTTGGTTGCCTGGCTCAGGCGTGGCAACCCAAACCTGCTGGTTTTTTTGCCAGCGGAAGAGCCGGAACGTTCGCAGACGGCAGCGGGACTTGCGCATTTCCTTTGTTCGCGAGGTCAGGAACGCCTGCGCGGCGCAAGTCATCAAGGCGTTCTCATTACCACCATCAACGGACAACCGGTGGCGGCACATCCCATGGCCCGATTCCTGATGGATGCGGGCTTCCATCCTGGCCCGCTGGGTATGCACCTGCGGCGCATTCTGCTGCCAGTTGGGCAACAGCCTCACGGCACACTGCCTGGAGAGGTGCAATAGCGCATGCCTGAGGGCGATACGATCTTTCGCACGGCCCGCGCGCTCGGCCGCGCGCTCAAAGGCAAGCCGATTACTGGATTCCGCTCGACCTATCCGCTGCTGACGCGGTTCAACGATGAAACACCGCTGATGGGTCAGACCGTGGAGCAGGTGGAGTCGCGCGGCAAATGGCTCTTGATTCATTTTTCCGGTGGTGGAACGCTTGCCACTCATATGCTCATGAGTGGCAGTTGGCACATCTACCGTCCGCTGGAACGCTGGCAGCAGCCGCGCATCAATATGCGGATCGTAATCGAGAACAGCGAGTACTGCGCGGTGGGGTTTCGCGTGCCGGTGGCGAAGATGTTGAAACCTCAGGAACTGGCGCGAGCAGCCAGGATTCCTCCACCCGCTATTGATGTTTTGAGCGAGCAATTCGACGGCTCTGAAGTATTGCGCCGCCTGCTCGCTTGCGCCGATGAGGAAGTTGCCGACGTATTGTTGCATCAGGAAGTAATGGCTGGCGTGGGCAATGTCTTCAAGTCGGAGGTCTGTTTTGTCACCGGCATCAACCCATTCAGCAAGGTGGCTTCGCTGGAACGGTCGCAGGTTACGGCTCTGATCGCTGAGTCGCAGCGACTTGTTGCGGCCAATGTGCTTGAGGATTCAGGGGACACAATCGTTACCTACAGTGGTAGAAGGCGGCGCACCACGCACGAGTCCGATCCCGGCGCAAGCCTGTGGGTTTATGGCCGCGATGGGGAGCCCTGCAGGCGGTGCGGAGAGCGCGTTCACCGGCGTGTCCAGGGGCCGGATGCGCGCGTTACCTTCTGGTGCCAGCAATGCCAGCCAATTGCCGATGGCAGCGATGTCGACGGATGAACATGCTCTCGCACGTCAGTTTTAATTCTTGCCACCGCCAAATATTTTTTGCAGGAAGTTGCGGCGGTCGGCGGGATGGTCGCAAGTATCGGTAGGCGCTGTGCCGTCAAGGAAGGCTGCGTTGTAGCTGTCGGGGCAGGTTGAGTCGCTGAGCAGGTTGCTGGCCTTGTCGATCGGAAAGATCTGCACGCCGTCGGGCGCTGAGAAGTTGCGGGTGTCGGAGTACTGCGGCAGCAGCACTGCCTTCTTCATGAACTCGGCCCAGATGGGTGCGGCGGCGTCCGCGCCTTCGAGCTTGATATCGGTGTAGTCGTCGTTGCCGACCCAGACGATGCACAGCAGGTTTGATGTGTAGCCGGCGAACCAGGCGTCGTGGTCGGTGCCGGTCTTGCCGGCGGCTGGCGCGGTGAATCCGAGAGCGCGCGTTTTCGCGCCGGTGCCGTGATTGATCACGTTCTCGAGCATGTCGGTGGTCAGGTAGGCCACGCGCGGATCAAGCACCTGTTTGGAGGTGGGAGTGTAATCGCTGACGATGTCGCCCGTCGACGTCCGCACACTGGCCAGCATCCATGGATCGAGATGAAGCCCGCCATTGGCGAAGATCGTGTATGCGCCTGCCATATCGAGCGGCGTGGCGTCGTAGGAGCCGATGGCCACCGAAGGCGTTCCACGCGCGCTTCGGACGCCGGCTTCACGGGCCAGGGCAGCCACCCGATCGAAGCCGACCATGCCCGCCAGCCCGATGGTCGCATTGTTGAGCGATTTTTGCAGCGCGAACCGCGCCGTAACCTGGTCGTGATACACGCCTTCATAGTTACGCGGCGTATACTCCTGCCCGCCAACGTCATAGGTGGTCTGCTCATCGGTGAGCATGGTCACCTGCGAGAAGAGTTTGTTTTGTCCAGGGAGGATGGTGCCCTCGACGGCGGTGTCAAAAGCGGCGGCGTAGACGAACGGCTTGAAGATGGAGCCTGTAGGCCGCTTGGCGACAGCATGATTCAACTGGGAGGTGCCATAACTGCGCCCGCCCACCAGCGCCAGCACCTGGCCAGTGTGCGGATTGAGCGCCACAAGCGCCACCTGCGGATATGTCCAGGTCTCACCTGGCTGGTGATGTCTATGCTTCTTGTCCACCTGTTCATCGACAACGTGGATTGTGGAATCGACCGCGGCAGTAGCTTCCCGCTGCAAATCAGGATCGAGCGAAGTGTAGATGCGCAGTCCTTCGCGGTTAAAGTCGCGATCGCCGAGTTTTTGCTGCATTTGGTCATGAACCAGGTCGACGAAGTAGGGTGCCTCGCTGGCGTCTACGCTGGCTTCAGAGAGATGGAGCGGCTCAGCTTTGGCGCGCTCGGCCTGCTCCTTGGTGATGGCGCCGGTTTCCACCATTGAATCCAGAACGAGGTTGCGCCGGTCGATGGTCCGATCCGCATGCCGGAATGGGTTGAAGTAGTTTGGTCGCTGAATAATGCCTGCCAACATTGCGCATTCGGCCAGATCGAGTTGGTGCACGTCCTTGCCGAAATAGGCCTGCGATGCCTCGCCAAATCCGTCGATAGAGAAGCTTCCGCGCTGACCAAGGTTGATCTCGTTGGCATACATCTCGAAGATCTGCTTCTTGTCGAAGCGGTGTTCGAGCTGAAAGGTAATGACAATCTCAATGATCTTGCGCTTGAAGCGCTTCTCTGGCGAGAGGAAGAAGTTTTTCGCCAGTTGCATGGTCAGCGTTGAGCCGCCCTGTTGCTTCTGCCCCGTGGTTACATCGCGAAAGCCTGCTTCAAGGAGTCGCCAATAGTTGACGCCGCTGTGCTCGAAGAAACGCCGATCCTCAATGGCCACAACGGCGTTCACCAGGTCAGCTGGGATTTCGTCGTAGGTAATGAGTCTGCGCTTTGTGCGATTCGCGTCGTCGCTCAGGCCGGTGATCAGCAGCGGTTCGAGCTCATAGCTGGCCAACGGCTGGCCATGGTCGTCGATGATGGATTGAACCACGCCTGAGCCGATGTGGATCACAGCGCCATCCTGCGCATGATAGGACTGCGGCCCGGGACGAACGGTTATTTCGCCCGCGCTCTCAGTGTAAGTCCCCAATTGCGACAGCTGCGAGCCTCCGTCGGCTGAATAGCCGGCATCGCGCAGCTCATTGGCAAGAAGCCGGACGCTGAGCTTTTGCCCGGGGCGAACTTCGCGGGGTGCGGCAAAGATTTTGGCGGTGGTGGCAAAGATGGGTTGCTTCAGCCGCTCGTCTACAACGTGCTGATACTTGATGTAAAAGTATCCGAAGATTGAAAACCCAATCAGCGCGACAGCCCCGACCGTCAAAAGGGTAATGCGCAGCAGCAGCGTTCTGATGGGGTGACGCCCCGCGGGCCTCGACCATTTGATCTTCACTGCCATCGCTGCTCCTTCACTGGTTGAAATCCAAAGCCGGAAAGGCCTGCCCGTTTAGGCAGGAACCGATTCCAGCAGTGCATCTTCCTTTACGCGAGCCTCAACCTGCTCANNCACGTCCTTCAACGCCACGTCCACGCTAGTTGCCGTGGTGCGCGTCACCAGTTCGACGAAACCATCAACAGCCTTTTTGCCTACATTGATGCGGTAGGGGATACCTATCAAGTCCGCATCTTTGAATTTGACGCCGGCACGTTCGTCCCGGTCATCAAGCAACACATCCAGGCCCGCAGCCGCCAGGTCTGAGGCAAGCCTCTCACCGGTTGCAGCAAGCGCTGGATCAGAGACATTGGTCACGGTTACCACCACGGTGAATGGCGCGATGGAGGACGGGAGACAGAAGCCGTTCTTGTCGTTCGATTGCTCGATGGCTGCAGTCAGAATGCGCTCTATGCCGATTCCATAGCAACCCATGATGGGCGTCACTTCCTTGCCGTTGGGGTCGAGTACGCGTGCGCCCATCGATTTCGTATACCGATCGCCCAGCTTGAAGATGTGGCCCACTTCGACGGCCTTGCCGACAACGAGCTTGCCGGTGCAATTGTCGACCGGGCAGGCTTCGCCTTCGTTCACGCTGCGAATGTCGGCGCTCGCGGTCCAGGTAAAATCGCGTCCGGGCGATACGTTGCGCAAGTGGTAGTCGAGCTTGTTGGCTCCGGCGACAAGGTTCCTGCGGCCTTCAAGAGACTTGTCCACGATGACCGTGAGACCTTCTTCGAGTGACGCAGCGCTCGGCTTGAGGCCGACGGGGCCGAGGAATCCTGCTGGCCCGTTGAAATACTGTGTCAGCTCTTCGGCCTGCATGGTGCGCAGTTCCGCCGCGCCCGTCCCGCCAAGCAGCTTGGTCTCATTCACTTGGTGGTCGCCGCGCAGGAACGCCGCAACGCCGCGCCATGTTTCTGGCTTTCCTACTGCCCCGCGCTTCAATCCCATGTAGGCGACACATTTGATGTCGGAAGCTGGGGAGATTTTGAAGAATTCTGCTACATCGGCGATCGCTCCGCATCCCGGCGTATGCACCAGCTCCGGGGTTCCGTCTCCAGTCGGCTCCATCTCGACAATTGGATCGAGCCGCGAGGTCGCTTTCTCAAGATTGGCCGCGTAGCCGCACACCGGGCAGCTTGCAATCAGATCTTCGCCAGCATCGGTGTAGACCATGAACTCCTGCGACTGCGAACCGCCCATGGAGCCGGAGTCAGCCTCAACAGATACAAATCTGAGGCCGCAGCGCGAGAAGATCCTGCGGTACGCCGCATCGTGCAGATCGAAGCTCTTGTCGAGGCCGGCCTTATCTAAATCAAAGCTGTAGCTGTCCTTCATGGTGAACTGGCGCACGCGCAGCAGGCCCGACTTGGGCCGCGGTTCATCACGAAACTTGGTCTGAATCTGATACCAGATCTGAGGCAACTGCTTGTAGCTGCGCAACTCGCTGCGGGCAATGGTGGTCATGATCTCTTCGTGCGTCATGCCCAGGCAGAGATCGGCGCCCCTGCGGTCTTTTAGCCGGAACATATTTTCGCCCATCAGGCTCCAGCGGCCGCTTTGCTCCCATGGTTCGCGCGGCAGGATGGCCGGGAGGAAGAACTCCTGGCCAATCTCATCCATCTCCTCACGCACAATGCCGATGATCTTGTTCAGCGAACGTTGACCCAGAAAAAGAAAGTTGTAGATGCCCGCGCCGAGCTGGCGAATATAGCCGGCACGAAGCAGAAACTTGTGGCTGGCCACTTCGGCGTCTGCCGGGGCCTCGCGGAGAGTGGGAATGAACAGTCTCGACCAGCGATGCATGAGCGTCTGACTTTCCTTGATCTCAAAACCTCTATTCTAACTGCTTGGGCGGCCTTGTCCCCCAGCGCCAGTCCTTAACTCTTATGAAGCGATGAATTTGCGTAATCTTGTCATCTGACCCGGCTTTGTAATATCTGTCGTATCCATGGGCGCTTGGGGAACCGGAATATTCCAGGACGACACTTCCTGTGACATTCGCGACGACTACAAAGGCTCCCTGGGCGATGGCCTCAGCGGGCCCCAAGCGACCGCTCGAGTACTTTCCGCCCACAAGACCTCACTTGCCGATCCTTCTGAGTCCGGTGTCGTATGGCTTGCGTTGGCATCTGTCCAGTGGCGTCACGGGCGTCTCGAATCCGAAACGCTCCAGAAGGCTCTCTCCGTCATCGATTCACAATCGGATCTGAAACGGTAGCAACCGAGCTCGTGCGGCTTCGCCAAACGGCGCGAAGCCCTTGAAAAACTTCGGGCGGAGATCACTTCTCCGCAGCCGGCTGAGAAAAAGGTCAGAAAGCGGATTCTCGAATCCTGTGATTGGCCGGTCGGCACTGTTATCTTCTATCGCCTCATCTCCGGCAACCTCGCTATCGTCCGCGTCATCGGGTTTCACAGCGATAAAGGCGGAATTTCGGTAGTGATGCAGTTTGGTTTTCCACAGGTCTAGCAGTGGGGTAAGGTCCGGCGTAGACTTTGAGAATGGCAAACCGACCCACGCTCAAAATCGTCTATGACGCGAATAATTTTCCAGTCTCCGCGAAGTGCTTCGCATGTAGTGAGGAAATGCCGCAGGGAGAACCGAGGATCACGTCGAAAGAAGAGAATCGCAAGTGGTTTAAGGCGCAGTTTGATCTCCATAAAAAGCAGAAGCACCCACGCGAAGATGTGAACCAGGCGGCTGCGCGGATCGTCAAAGAGGCTACGGAACGGTAGGGAGGAGTAACTGTTCAGGCCGAAATGGATCAGGCACCGCCCCCAAATACTTTCTCTTGAGTATGTCGAATATTGCTCGAAAGAATAGCATGACGGGTATGATTCGCATCTTTGAAATATTGGCGGCTGCAATCTGCGCTGGTGGGCTTGGCATACTTGGCCTGTTTGTTGGCCTCAAATTATCTCGCTTTCGTCGGCACCGCAAAAACGATGAGATTCAAACCCTGTTCACCAAGAACAGACTGGACTAAATCTCAAACTGCACCACTACCGGAATTTCCCCTATCTGCGAAGTGCTTGATTGGACTGGAACAGAGACGCCCTCGCAGGAGATGTTGCGCTCAATGAAAGTCAGAGAAGGCGACACCGGCCGCTTTCCCAGGATTCAACGGTTCATGATCTTCAGGCTCGACAAAAACGCTGCCAGGGGAATCGAGCGTCTCGACTACGCGCCGGAGCCTTTTCATAAACCGGTTTACCCTGTCACAGCCACCCATTGGAAGGAATTTGACGGCTTTCTGAAACGATGGTTCCTGATTGAGTGAGCCGGGTGCCTAGGGGGTCCCGTCCCCCTCGGCGGAGGGCCTGGGAAGGCAGGAAGCTCAACCAGCCCGTCTTCCGCTCCCTGAACCCTGACCGTTGGCTTCAAATCAGCTCGACGCCCCAGAGATCGTGCAGGTGCACCACACCTTCGACGATTTGGTTGCCGTCGATCACGATCAGCGACGTGATTTTGCGTTCTTCAAGGATGGCGAGAGCGGTGGCTGCCAGCTCCGATGCTGCGATGGTGCGGGGATGCGCATTCATTGCCTCCCCGGCCGTTCGGCTCAAGGCGGCGCCGCCTTCTCGCTCGAGCAGTCTCCTCAAGTCGCCGTCACTGATAACGCCACACAATTTGCCCTTGTCTTGCACCGTTGCAATTCCAAGCTTCTTCGATGACATTTCGTAGATCACATCGGTCATCGGGGTGGTGGGCGCGACAACTGGGACAGCCTCGCCGGAGTGCATCAGGTCGCCGACTTTGGCCAGCCGCTTGCCCAGCTTGCCGCCAGGATGCAGCTCGGCAAAATCCTCAACGCGGAAGCCTTTGCGCAGGCTGACGGCAATCGCCAGCGCGTCGCCCAGCGCCAACATCGTAGTGGTCGAGGCGGTGGGGGCGAGATTCAGCCCGCAGGCTTCGCGTTCAACGCCGCAGTTGAGAGCTACATCGCTGGCCTCGGCGAGCGTCGAGTTCAGATTGCATGTGAAGCTCACCAGCGCGTCGCCCTTGCGCTTGAGCGTGGCCAGCAGGCGCAGAATCTCTTCTGTCTCTCCGCTGGCAGAGAGGGCAACCACCACATCGCCGGTGAGCAAAACGCCCAGGTCGCCGTGAACAGCTTCAGCGGGATGGAGAAACAAGGCAGGCGAGCCGGTGGAACTCAGCGTGGCGGCTATCTTTTGCGCGATGATGCCGCTCTTGCCCATCCCCGTTACGACCACGCGGCCATTGCCCTGGCCGCAGAGCAGGATCAACTCAACTGCCCGATCGAAGGGTTCGGCCATCGGGCCTTCAAGCCGCGAGGCAAGTGCCTCAAGCGCCGCCGCTTCCGTACGCACCAGCCCGGCCGGCCCGACGGAACCTGGTTCAGGATTGCGCTGACTCGACTGGCTCATCGGTTTCTGATGTTAACAGTTTTCGGCGGTGTCGCTGCGCCCGCGGCTTTCGTACAATGGATGTGAGAGGCAAATCCCCGTGAAGCGCAATTCCATTGTCATCACCATTGTCTTGTTCATTCTGGCTGCCTTTGCCTGGGCTGGCTGGGCCAACTGGGAGTACCGCCAACAGGCCGCCGAGAAGGTGTCGGCCGCGACGGCCCAGGCCGAGTTGGTGCCCGACACAGCTGGCGGCATGCCGCAGTATGTTTCCCCGCTCAAGGGCAAGCCCGCGCCCACGTTCACGCTTGAAGACCTGAGCGGCAACAAGGTCTCGCTGGCCAGTTACAAGGGCAAAGCCGTGCTGATCAACTTCTGGGCTACGTGGTGCGGCCCGTGCAAAATCGAGACGCCCTGGCTGGTCGAGCTGCGCAGCCAATACGCGTCGCATGGGTTTGAGATCTTAGGCGTGTCGACAGACGACCTCGATCGCGACGACAAGCAAAAGCTCAGCGACGAGAGGAAGGACATCGCCCGTTCCGCACAGCAGCTAAAAATCTCCTACCCTGTGCTGATCGATGGAGCCACATTGAGCACACCCTACGGCGGGCTGGACGAGATGCCCACGTCGTTCTTTGTCGATCGCAACGGGACGGTTGTGGCGGCACAACTCGGGCTGACCTCGAGAGCGGATATCGAAGCCAACATCAAGAAGGCGCTGGGAGAGTAAGGGAAGCTTCTAGCTTCGGGCTCCGAGCTACAAACAAGTGGGCCGGGATCGATGAATCGGATGAAAAAACAACTTGGCATTGCCCCCTTGTTGTTGGGGATCGCGAGCATGTTTGCCGCTGCGCAGAGCGACCTGCCTGAGCGATCGATCCTGAAAGGCGCGACCGTCGAATATCTGTTTCCGGAGCAGGTTACAGTGCCCGCAGGCAAGGCAAGCGATGTGACGCTACACTTTCGCATTGCGCCGGGGCTGCACATCAATTCGCACACGCCCAAAGATGAGTTTCTGATTCCGACCACGTTCTCATTTCCAGATGACGCTGGTGTCCGGCTGAGCAAGGCCACCTACCCGGCCGGTGAGGAGTTTGTGTTGCCGCTCGACCCCACCACCGAGCTCAGCGTGTACACCACTGCATTCACGATTCAGGCGCGGATCGTGGCCACGGCCGGCAATCATCTTGTCGAAGCGAAACTCCGCTACCAGGCCTGCGACAAAAACGCCTGCATGCCGCCAAAGACGATTCCGGTGGCAATCGACGTGATTGGGAAGTGAAAAAGCAAAATCAGGAAGATGAATTTCGGTAGGTACGCCTTGTGCAGCGGCTCCCCGGTAGGAAGAATTTGTCTGAAAGTTTGCATATGATTTCCTGCATTCGGCTCACAATCAAAGTGGAGAGCCTAGAAGCCACCAGCGCCACCAGTCCTGGATGTCGGGGTGTCCCGCGAATCACGGCCGAACTGCGAAATGACGAACAGCATCGCCAAAACCGCGCCAGCGTTCGCCGCCGTCGATCCAAAGGCTGGGCTTCCGATCTCCGAAACCACAGCTTTTCACAAAAAACGTCCAGTTAAAAGCCTACATTTGGTGGCAGAGTATTCCATGCAAGTGATTTAAAAAGAAATACTTATGCTGAAATCCATGCGAGCCGGTCACACACCGCAAATTTGGAGCTGTAAACCTGTGGAGCCAATGAACCAAAACTGAATCAACAACTTAGCTCCTGAATTGCACAGAACCAATGAAATTGTGATTCTCTGGCATTACCGACCTTCCGCTCCGTTTGCCTCCGGCGCCCAAGGCACAATTCGCCGGAACAATCTCGGCGAACTTCAGCAGATGCGTGGCCTCCGACTCTTAACGCGATGAGACTGCGTCAATGATGGCACCTTGACTAGATGCCAGATCTCTTTTCGATCTTGGCCCAGGAGTCTTTGAGCGGGAGGGTGCGGTTGAAGACCAGGTTGCCCGCCGCAGAGCCGGTATCGACGCAGAAGTAGCCGACGCGTTCGAACTGGAAGCGGTCGCCGACTCGGGCGTTGGCAAGCGAAGGCTCAAGCCTGGCGCTGGTGAGGATCTCGAAGGAGTTGGGGTTGAGGTTGTCGAGGACATCCCGGCCTCCCTCGACGTCGGTCGGATCGGGCTTGAGAAAAAGCTTGTCGTAGAGACGGATTTCGGCGGAGATGGCGTGCGCTGCCGAGACCCAGTGCATGGTGGACTTGACCTTGCGGCCGTCGGGCGAGTTGCCGCCGCGGCTGGCCGGATCGTACGTGCAGTGGACTTCGACGATGTTGCCGGCCGCGTCTTTCACCACCTCCTGCGCGGTGATGAAGTACGCGTTGCGCAGGCGGACCTCCTTGCCAGGAGACAGGCGGTAATACTTCGGCGGAGGAACCTCGCGGAAGTCATCCTGTTCGATGTAGATTTCGCGTGAAAAGGGCACCTGGCGAGTGCCGGCGGAAGCGTCCTCGGGGTTGTTGGCAACCTCGACGAACTCCTGTTCGCCTTCCGGGTAGTTGTCGATGACCAGCTTGAGTGGATGCAGGACGGCCATGGCGCGGCTGGCGCGCCGGTTGAGGTCGTCACGCTGAAAGTGTTCGAGCATTTCGAAGTCGACGACGCCATTGGTGCGCGAGACGCCGGCGGCGGCGACGAAGGCGCGGATGGCTTCAGGGGTAAAGCCGCGGCGGCGGAGGCCGGAGAGAGTGGGCATTCGAGGATCGTCCCAGGCGCTCACGCGCTTTTCACTTACGAGCTGCAACAGCTTACGTTTGGAGAGCAAGGTGTACGTGATGTTGAGACGATCAAACTCAATTTGTTGCGAGGGGAAGATGCCCAACTGCTCGATATACCAGCGATAGAGTGGCTGGTGGTCAGTGAACTCGAGGGTGCACATTGAGTGGGTGACGCACTCAAGCGAATCAGACTGGCCGTGGGCGTAGTCGTACATGGGATAAATGCACCAATCATCGCCGGTGCGGTGGTGCGTGGCGTGGAGGATGCGGTACATGACCGGATCGCGCATGTTCAGGTTGGGCGAGGCCATGTCGATCTTAGCTCTCAGGACGCGGCTGCCGTCGGGGAACTCGCCATTCTTCATGCGGACGAAGAGGTCAAGATTCTCTTCGATCGATCTATTTCGATAAGGACTGTCTTTGCCGGGCTCAGTGAGGGTGCCGCGGTGCAGGCGGATCTCATCGGCGGAGAGGTCGTCGACGTAGGCCTTGCCGGCCCTGACGAGTTGCAAGGCCCACTCATAGAGCTGCGGAAAGTAGTCAGAGGCGTAGCAGAGGCGCTCCCACTGGAAGCCGAGCCAGCGTACGTCTTCTTGAATCGAATCGACGTACTCCTGCTCTTCTTTTTCAGGGTTGGTGTCGTCGAAGCGCAGGTTGGTTTTGCCGCCGAACTCGTCGGCGAGGCCGAAGTCGATGCAGATGGCCTTGGCGTGGCCGATATGGAGGTAGCCATTCGGCTCGGGGGGAAAGCGGGTCTGGATTAAAGCGTCGCCGTACTTTCTGGTGCGCACATCCTCGGCGATGAGATCGTGGAGGAAGTTGGTCGAGGGGCGAGCGTCAGAAGTTGGAGCGTCCTGATTTCGAGTGTCTTGGCTTTTCGGATTCGAGTTGGTCATGATTGCGTTTCCTTGGGGCTGTGATTCCTTATGTACGGGGAATGAACTCAATTGAAAAATGGAAGTGGAAATCGGCCTGATTGATGCGGGCGTGGCAGAGCTCGCGGCCGTGGCTGGCCGTGGCATGAGACGGCCGCTCGAAATCCGCGCCATCATTGGGCCGCACGGAGGTCACGGCAGTATAGCGGGCAAAAAGCCAGTTGAAGAGGGATGTGGGGACGCCGCCTACGTGCCGATAGCCGGTGGGAGAAGAGGCGAAACGGACGCGTTGAGTCGTGGCTATCGAGGGAGCTGAATCAGGCATCGTTGAGGTAACTTCCCATTCACGATGCTAGCATTCGCTCCCTCCATTCAAGCCATGTCCCGGGTCACACCTGGGGAGGGATTGTGGGCGGCTGTGGGGGGTATGGTGTCGGCGTCCAGGCTTGCTGCGACGCGGGCACGACCTTCCATTCCCCAAAGGCCAGCACGTAAAGCAAAACGAGCATGCCTATTGATGGAATCAGGCACAGCATTGAGAGCCAGGGAGAATAGCCAGCCTTTTTGCAAATGAACCAAAAAGGCACAATGACGATTGCGACCACCACCAGGATGATGATGGGCATGATCGCAAGCATGGCCATGAGTACATGCAAGCCCGCGGTCGTGTCGGGCTGGTCCTGCAGGAGTAGCGCGAGAAAGTGCATAGAGGACACTCCGGGATTGAGATGGAAGCTCGGACAAAAGGTACGGCGAAACGGGAAATTCTGCAATCGAAAACTGGGGCCGGTGCGAAATAGTTTCACGTGTCAGGGAAGTTGGCGCGGCCTTTTCCTTGAAACGGCGGCTGGCTATTCGAGTGGCAGACCGTCAAGCGAGAGCAAGCGTCCCACGGGATACTCGCCGACGCGGTTGTCCAGGAACCATGGCGAGCGCTCGTAGAAGAATTCCAGGCGTGCTGTGGGGCTGGCGGCAAAGCGCGGATCGGACTGGATGCGTTGCTCGAACTCGGCTTTCAGCGGGGGATCTTTGGCCATCTCTTCGCGGGCCAGCTTCTCCAGCACGTAGGCTTCGCCATATTCCTTTTGCTCAAAGATCGGGTCGAAGAAGCCCCAGCGCAAGGCCGAGTCGGGCGCATCCGGTTCCAGCCAGTGAATCGCGACTTTGGAGAGCCGCTGGTTGAGCGGCACCACGACGGATCCCGCGGGGAAGGTCATGGTTTCACTGGTCAAAATGCACTGACCGTATTGGCCGGGCTGAGCGCCAGGCGCCTCGCCGCGGAAAATTGGGTGGCGGCCTTCAAATGGAGGTCCCTGCCACTGCATTCCTGAGCAGCGATAGCGCTCCACCTTCCCGGTCCATGGTGCACTGGTGCGGCGCAGCGCGATGTCGTGCGCTGCGATCACGTCGATCACGTGGGTCCATTGCGGCGGAACGATGTAGGCGGCCGGCGGGTCAGTTGTGGTGGTGACTTTGGATCCGGTAGCCAGGGGGAGTGTCACGTTCCAGGGCGTATGCGAGTATTGAACCCACATGGCGCCGGATACTTCACTCAGTGCGCGCGTGAACTGCCAGCCGTGANNCGGCGTGGTCTCGCCGTTGCCGTCGATGGCCAGCGGGAATCGTCCGTTGCTCAGCGCGTGTGAGCCCAGTGTGGCCGCGTCGGCGTCCGCGTCCTTGTTGAGGGCGATCAGTTTGGCGGTGTCGCGGTTCATCACCTCTAGCAGCGCGCACAGGATCTCGTAATTGCCGGTCACGCGTGTCTTGTAGTCCTTCAGCATGTGCAATTCGACGAGCAACCCTGGGCGGTCTTCAAGGATCATCTGCCCGGTGGAGAAGCGCGGCGCATTCTGAGCGAAGCTCAGCCCCTTCGCGGGGTCAGTGTCGTCGTTCAGGTCGATCAGGGTAGGGAAGGCCATGTGGCCGGCTGCATTGACTCGCGCAGCCAGCTCCGGGGTCACGGTCTGGTGAATCCACATGGCGGTCTCGGGGGCAACGTCCAGGCCGGCATCGATCGCAAAGGTCACGTCGTATTGGTAGTCCATGCCATCTGTCACATGGTCGTCGACAAAAAAGTCGGGCAGCCAGCGATGGAACATCTTCAGGAAGGCGCGGGTTTCAGGGGCGTCGGCCTTCATATAGTCGCGATTGAGATT
>PLKU01000547.1:0-7326 GCA_003140705.1 Acidobacteriaceae bacterium | reverse complement strand
TCTTCAGGTCGCGGCCTTCGCCGGTCTTGCCGAAGTTTTCAATCTTGACCTGTGCGGGATTGGCAGCGGCAATGCGGTCTAAATAGGCGACGGTCTCAGCGTAGTCCGGCGTGGTGCGGTAATCGGTGATCTCGGCAGGGGTACGCCAGTCGGGTGCCTGGGTGCCCTGCGGATGAGCGACAAATGACAACGTGCCAAGAAAGGCAGTTGCCCAAAAACCTGGCACTTGTATCTTCAAGGCGAAAGACCTCCAACGAGACCAAGACAGGGTTTTCCTGATCTCTGTTCTCTGACCCCTATCTTCTTACGTGATGTCTTCCGTGTCGTAGACCGGGGCAACGCGCTTTTTCGGCACGCCCTGGACGGAGCTGAGCAGGTCTTCGACGACGTCTTCGAGCTGGCGCTGCGTTTCAATCACGGCGCTCATGCTGGTCAGCTCGTCTGGTTCGCGGACTCGCTCGACCAAAGCGATGGCATGGCATTGGGCCACGTGGTCAAGATTGAGGCCCTCGGGAGTTTTGGCTTTGATGCTGACCTGGTCGATCTCCACATTCAAAAGGTCGGCGACGCGAGCACGCATCTCGCCGGCAATCGGGCCAATCTTGGGCGCAGCCAGCACCAGCGTGGTGTCGATGTTCACGATGCGGAATCCAGCGTGCTGCAACTCTTCCGTGGCCAGGTTGAGGAAGATGGCCGAGTCGGCGTCTTTCCAGCGCGGATCGCCAGGCGGGAAAAAACTGCCAATGTCGCCTGCGGCAACGGAGCCCAGCAGAGCGTCGGTGATGGCATGCAGCAGCACGTCGCCGTCGGAGTGGCCGGCCAGGCCCTCAGGGTGCTTGATCGTCAGCCCGCCAATGCGCAGCGGCACATCGGGCTTGAAGACGTGCGAGTCATAGCCAAATCCAATCCGAGTATCCATGGTTTCCATGCCTATTTCTGCGGAAGATAGCCGACGGCGATCGCAAATCCTCGTCGATCGGAATCAGCGGGCGCGCTGGTGGAGGTAGAACTCGGCCAACTCCAGGTCGCCGGGCTGCGTAATCTTCAGATTAACCTGAGACCCGTGTACCACGGCTACCGGCAAGCCGGCACGTTCCACAACC
This sequence comes from Acidobacteriaceae bacterium, assembly GCA_003140705.1. Taxonomy (GTDB): domain Bacteria; phylum Acidobacteriota; class Terriglobia; order Terriglobales; family Acidobacteriaceae; genus Telmatobacter. The sequence goes on along the minus strand of PLKU01000547.1, from coordinate 6,223 downwards.
GAGGCTTCGTCCGTGCCGATAAACCCATCCGCAATGGCCTCGGCAAAGGCTTTCTGCAACAGGCCGTAGCGGAATCCCTGGGGCGTCTGTGCCAGCACCACAAACTCGCGCGGAATCGTCGAGGTAATGAGTGCGCCGTGGGCGGTCCGCTCAACCTGCTTGATGGTGTCGACGGCAGGCAGACCCACAATGGCCGCCCCGAATTGCGCCACCGCGTCGATGGTGCGGTCAATGGTAGCGACGTCGATCAGCGGCCGCACAGCATCGTGCACCAGTACAATGTCGTCGCCCTCAGCAGGAAGCGCGGCCAGGGCATTCGAGACGGACTGTTGGCGGCTGTCTCCGCCCTCCACCACGTGGACGCGCCCGGCAAATCCATGCTCCGCTGCGTACTCGGCCACCTGCGCTTGCACGCGCTCCACTTCAGGCTTGCGCACGGCAACGTAAATGGCCGTCATTCGCTCCACTGCGGCAAAGGCGCGGAGCGAATGAATCAGGATAGGCAGGCCGTCGAGCGCGAGAAATTGTTTGGGCTGCGGCCCGGCCATCCGGGTGCCCAGGCCAGCAGCGGGGAGAATTACGAATACTTGCATAACGGGTGAAGTATACAACGGGACTTGCATCGGTCGGATTTCGGGTAGTGGGTGTGGAAACGCGCGAGACTTGGCCGAACGGCCACGAATTGCTTGAATTCAAAAACTTGTAAGGTTGCTGGGCCCGTCAAAATCTGAAGTTGAACTGTTATCCGCTAGTAAATTCCGGTTTACCGTAGCTTTCCGGTTGCATAAGTGCGCGAAGTGGATCATGAAGGCTGCGCCCGGCCCAGTCGTTCCGGCTGTATCGCCGCCTACCCTTCCACGACGTGATTCAAATTGGGCTGCTTCCGGTTTGACAGTCTCCCTCCCGGAACTCTGAAACAGAGAGAATTCGGTTGTGGCCTCACCCCAGATAGCGCCAGCCGAGTTCGAGCCGAGAAAATGCTTAGAATGATACAAGCATGGCTTGCAGACAAGGGGCACAGGTGAGAACCCGACATCTAAATAGTGACACGAGTCATCGGAACGGACCATTCGTCAAGAAACTGATTCTCGTGTTGACGCTGCTCAGTTTTCCGCTTTCCCTGCAAGCACAGGGACCCGCTACCACAGAGCGTCCCGATGCGATTCGCTCTTACTTGCAGCCGCTGATAGACAACCACACGTTATCGGGTGCAGTGACGTTGGTTGCGACACCGGACCGCATACTTTACCTGCAATCTGCGGGGTATAGAGACCTTTCGGAAAAGGCCCCGTTGCCTACGAACGCGATATTCTGGATCGCATCCACATCAAAACCCATGACTGCTACAGCCTTCATGATGCTGGTGGATGAAGGCAAAGTGAGCCTCGATGATCCGGTTGAAAAGTATCTGCCGGAATTTCATGGTCAGATGGTCAAAGCGGCGAATGAAGACAAGGCGCAAAACGGGCTGGCTGCTTCGAACTTGCAAACACCATCTCAGTTGGCGGCGGCAAGCCATCCGATCCTCGTTCGCGAAATCCTGAGCCATACGAGCGGCTTGCCGTTCAAGTCATCAGCTCAGCCCGGCGCTCTCGACACATTATCTTTGAAAGACTCAGTACTCAGTTTTGCCGCCGAGCCCCTGATGTTTCAGCCGGGAACCGGCTACAGTTATTCCAACGAAGGCATCGATACAGCGGCACGGATCGTTGAAGTGGTGAGTGGGATGCCCTACGAGAGGTTCATGCAGCAGCGACTTTTCGAACCTCTGGGAATGAAAGACACCACGTTCTGGCCAGACAGTGAACAGATAACCCGGCTGGCCGAGACATACAAATTGGATCCCAAGACAAAAGACCTGGTGAAAGTCCGCATTAGTCAACTAACCTATCCGCTGAACGACCGGCAACATCGATTCCCGATGCCCGCCGGAGGCATTTTTTCTACTGCGATCGATGTGTCGAAGTTCTGTCAAATGATCCTGAATGGCGGCACACTCAATGGAAAGCGGTACCTATCGCCTGCCTCATTTCACGCGATGACCAGCGTGCAGAACGGCGCGATGGAGAAGCAGGATTACGGATTCGGCTGGGTTGTTTCAAAGAATGGCTTTGGTCACGGCGGCGCCTTCAAGAACGCGATGGACATTGACACCACGACGAGTAGGATTTTCATCTTCATGGTTCAACAGGATGGACCATGGGGAACGTCGGGGGGAGATGCAATGGTCCCGGCGCTGGAGAGACTTGCAGATGACCTCGTCTCGCATCCGACTTATTGAACTTCCGCTTACCGGGTTTATTGCTTTGACATGCGCACAAAGCTGGCATTTCCTGGTTCATAGACATCGGCAGGATGGCTGCGTTCAGCCGTCGTTGGGAATTCGGTGTCAGTCCGCACCCCGTACACGCCCGTATAACTCTACCTGGAACATCCCTGCGGTGTTCCATGAACCAGGCAATCAAGGCAACAGCCCACGAAAACAAGGTCCGCCGGGGGGGAACTTTTACTCAGCCGCAGCGCACCAACTGCCCGCAGCCGACACGGAGTCACATCGAAAATGGACTAGTCAAAATCGAAAGATGATTGGTAAGTGCGGTCTTAAATCCAGCGTCTCTTTGCGCCGGGCGGCGTCGAAGTAAATTTCGAGGAGATGCTCTGATCCCGTCCGAGTTGAAAGAACTCCACTCTGGACAACGCTTTGAGACACGGAGGAAGAAAGCGGCGCGATTGTAGTCACGATTAAGCCAGTTATTTCACGAATGCCAATCGGATGTTCCATAAACTGGTGTTCGCGATTGGCCCTCCGCATGAAGCTCAGGTATACCCACATCGGCTCCTCAACGCTCGTTTCGCCAATATGCATGGCGAGCGGATCAGGCAAGTAGGCCGGCCGATATTCCCACGCCGGAAACGGTGGTACCTGGTTCTCAGAGGCAGCAGGGCGAAAACAAAAGCCAAACGGAGAGGCTTTGCCCTCCCGACCAGACCATCTCTCCCAAAGCAGAGTGCGCCGAGAACTTTCGCTTTGAGCTTCTTGTGCATCGCAAACCCAAACCAACTCAAACATGGCATTCGCGAAGGCAAAGCGTCGATTTGCCGTGCCTTGGCCAGGGTGCCGATTGGGAGGCTCCTCACGCAAACCCAACCGGACAAGCTCGTCACCTGCAGGGGTGCCTGGAGCGGTACACACGAAGAAATGATCCAACTCAAAGCCCATGTCAGGAGTTTAGTTTCGCTCAGCCTGCCGGATCTACAAGTCGTAAACCGCCCAAGCGAACAGGTTCCGGACGGCTTTTCACCAATCCGTCGGTTGCCTTGTTGTCAACATCGCTCTGACCAGCGGCGGCCACGTTCCTCGACCTTTCACGAAAATCGGCCAGGTTTCGGTGGTTTTCAGAGCGGTGGTACAAATGACCTTCTACTCGTGAAGTGGTTCCACGTAGAGCATTTCGCTGGTGGAGCGGAAGCCGAACGTCTCGTAGATGGGCCGGGCGGCATCTGAGCTGTGGAGCGCAACCACACGGAGGCCTCTTTTGTGGGCTTCTGCCAGGCAAAGGTCTACCAGTGCATGCGCCAGGCCGCGTTTGCGGTAATCCGGCTCGACAAAGACGTTCAACAGGTAGCCGCGCTCCACTCCAGCGGGGTCGAGGGGGTGCGGCGGCCAGTCCAGCACCAGGATGCCGGCGGAGGCTACGGGGCGGCCATCCTCTTTGGTGATCCAGCCCGTGTATTTGCCTGCGCTGATCATGCGCTCCACCCAGGGCTCAAAGTTGCGGCTCATGGCGTCGAGGATCGACTCCTGGGTCCGTCCCATGGCGGCGAACATTGCGCGCCGGTGGGCGGTGACAAGCGGGGCATCGGCTGGGGTAGTCGAACGTGTCTCCATTCCTTGGAGTATAGGGGAGTTTTGCTGAAGTTGTCCTTCGCTGGGCGGGACCTCGGGTTGGACGCACTATCATTTTGGGATGCACACATCGGTCTCCCCAGCTTTGCCGATTGACACCACGCTGCTGAAGCCGGGATTGCGGCTGGCCGTGGGTCTTTCCGGCGGCGCGGACTCGGTCGCGCTGATGCGCGCTCTGAAAGATCTAGCCGGCGAATTGGGGCTTGTGTTGCATGCGGCACACCTGCACCATGGCCTGCGGGACGGTGAGGCCGACGGCGATCTGGAGTTTGCACGCGCGCTGGCGGCGCAGTTATCGCTGCCTTTCCACGAAGCCCGTGTAGATACGCGGGATGAGGCTCGCGAAAACGGCGAATCCATTGAGGAGGCAGGGCGGCGGCTGCGTTACGGATGGTTCCGGCAACTAATGGCGTCCGGCGAGGCGGATGCGGTGGCTACGGCTCATACGCTCGACGACCAGGCGGAGACAGTGCTGGCAAAATTTCTGCGCGGTGCATGGACTGAGGGCCTGAGCGGTATCCATCAAGTTGTCGAATTTCCTGAGGGCCGGATCCTTCGCCCGTTGCTCGGTGCAACAAGGGTTGAGGTCGAGGCATATCTTCGCTCTGTGGGACAGGTGTGGCGTGAAGACTCGTCGAATGCAGACTCTGCTTATACCCGCAATCGAATTCGCCACGAGTTGCTGCCAATGCTCGAAGCATGGAATCCGCGTTTGCGCGCGCACCTGGCACAGATGGCCGAATTGGCCCGCGACGATGAGGCAGCCTGGCAGGCTGAGATGGCCAGGCTTGCGCCGCAGTTGCTGCTGCCAGGCCGCCCGGTTCGTGGAGGAGGCCGAGCGGCTGGCGCTGGCGTTGCTCTGGATGTGACGCGCCTCGCCGCCCTGGGCCCGGCCGTGCAGAGGAGAATCCTCCGTTATGCCGTGGAGCAGCTTGGAGCGGCACTGGACTTTCAGTCGACGGATGCCTTGCGCGATCTGGCGCTGACGGGGCGGGCTGGCCGGAAGTGTGAGCTTGCCCAGGGAGTGAAGGCCGAGCGCACTCCGCGGGAACTCAGGTTGGTTGTGGAAGAGCCGACCTCAAGCAGGGACGGCGTGGCGAGCCCAGTTGCCGAGTACAAGGAGGTGATTCCCGGGGAAATCTCCGCACCGGCCTTCGGGCTGCGGTTGAGGATCCAAGTATCAGGAAGCGGTGCGGGGGCAGAGTCTCCACCTGACTCAAGTGCGGTGGCTACGCTGCGCAACTGGCGTCCCGGTGACAGGGTCAGATTGCGCCATTCCAGCGGGCCGCGCAAAGTGAAGGAAGTGCTTGAACGGATGCGTGTTACCGGGAGTCGCCGGGCGATCTGGCCGGTGCTCGAGGTCAGTGGCCGCATCGTCTGGATGCAGGGCGTGGAACTGGAGCCGGAGCAGGGAATTGAAGTTGTAGCGACCGCTTTGGGCGATGCCTCGGGCGGCGGCAGCGCTTTGACCACTCGCTTTGGAACTTTTGATGTAGGTTTATGACCCAAAGGCATGCAAAGAATCGGTTGTTTGCGTATTCCAACTTACCGAGCCTTCGGAGTACAATCGACCTTACTGCTCATCCAAGCGGCAAGATAAACGTGTCTTCCGTAAGGGCGGTGGGTACTTTCTGTGACTTATAGGAACGTACGCGCGTCTATTAAGGGTGATGTGGGCGGTGATGGAAGAACAATAATGACTTCCCCCCCCGCCGGGAAAGAGGAATCCTGGTGAATTCGACAGTTAAAACGGTAATGTTCTGGGTCTTCATACTCATGTGCCTGATGCTTCTTTGGACAGTAGTCACAAAGAACACGGGTGGGGGAAAAGACCAGGAGATTTCCTACTCAGATCTGTTCGATAAAGCGCAAGCCGGTTTGGTGCAGGATGTGACCATTGAGGGCACCGAACTCCATGGCCACCTGAAGGCCACGCCCAAGGATCAGTTCCACACCACGGTTCCTGCGAATTACCAAGATCTCGAACAGGCGCTGCGTGCCGACAAGGTTTCGCTGGCCATCAAGACGCCGCAGACCGGATACCTGATTCCGTTGCTGATCAACATTGGCCCGTTCGTGCTGCTCGGCGCAATCTGGTTCTTCATGCTGCGCCAGATGCAGTCGGGCGGGAACAAGGCGCTGTCGTTCGGCAAGAGCCGGGCGCGCCTACTCTCAATGCAGCAAAAGAAGATCACCTTCAAGGACGTGGCCGGGGTGGATGAGGCCAAGGAGGAACTGAAGGAGATCATCGAGTATCTGCGCGAGCCGCAGAAGTTCCAAAAGCTTGGCGGGCGCATTCCCAAGGGCGTGCTGCTG
>PLKU01000238.1 GCA_003140705.1 Acidobacteriaceae bacterium | reverse complement strand
GCGCTGAAGGAATTCAGCGACCTGGGCGCGGGCTTCAAGATTGCCGCGCTCGACCTGGAGTTGCGGGGCGCCGGCAACATGTTGGGCGGCGAGCAGAGCGGACACATCGAGGCGGTGGGCTTCGAGTTATACACCTCGATGCTGGAGGCCGCGGTGAAGGAGATGAAGGGCGAGTCCAGCGAAGAGCGCCCCGCCACCGCGCTCAACCTTGGCATTCCACTGCGCATCGACGAGAGCTACGTGCCGGAGGAAAATCAGCGGCTGCGGCTTTACAAAAAGATTGCCGGCGCAACAAGCCAGACGGCTGTGGCCGAGGTGCGCGCAGAGATGGAAGATCGCTATGGCGCGCCGCCCGATGCGACAGTGTACCTGCTTGAAGCGGCGCAGTTGCGCCTGGAATGCGAGCGCATGGGCATTGCCCAGGTCGATCGACGACGCGGTGAGCTGCAAATCCGGTTCATGGAGAATGCTGCGGTTGATCCGGCGCACCTGATGCGCATGGTTGCGCGCAATGCCAAGCGTGGAGCGCAGTTCACGCCGCAAGGACTATTGAAATATCCGCTGGTTGCTATGCGGCCAGATGAAGTCTTGCTTGAAATTCACGAAGTGCTTGAAAAGCTGGCTGCGGCGCCCGTAGTGGTTTGATGCGCGCAGGTCCGCGGATGAAAAGAGATGCGATGAGCAAATTTATTGCTGTGGTTGTTTCAGGAGCGCTTATGTCGACCTCGATCACTTCCCATGCCTCAAGTGAGACTTGGAAGCAGCAAATCGAAAAGGTTTCAGATGAGTATCTGGATCAGGTGTATCTGCGCTACCAGCCGACCCAGGGAACGTTGGCCGGGTATCACCAATACGATGCGAAGTTAGAAGATTTCTCGCAGAAGAGCGTCGATGCGGAGGTTGCAGAGCTGAAGAAGTTTGAAAAGAGCATTCTGGCGATTCATCCTGACACCAATGCAGACTTTGTTCCGCGAAGTGATCGCGAGATCGTATTGTCCAATATCCATTCCCGTCTTCTGACTCTCGAGACGATTCGTCCCTGGGAGAAGAATGCGGACAACTACTCGAGTGCATGCGCGAACGGCGCGTTCACGTTGATGGAACGCAAGTTCGCCTCGCCCAACGACCGCCTGCGTTCCCTTATTTCGCGGGAAAAGCAGATGCCTGCGCTGCTTGCCGCAGCACGCGTGAACCTGAAGAATCCGCCCCGTGTGTATACAGAGATTGCCATCGAGCAGTTGCCGGACATTGTGACCTTCTTCGAACACGACGTTCCGCTGGCCTTTGCCGACGCACAGGATGCAGCGCTCAAGGCCGAATTTGCACAGACTAATGCGGCGGTCATAGCAAGCCTGAAAGATTACCTTTCATGGCTGAAAACAGACCTTCTCCCCAGGTCCAATGGAGACTTCCGCATTGGCGCGAATGCTTTCTCAAAGAAGCTTGAGTTCGACGAAATGGTGGACCTTCCACTGGACAAGCTGCTCGAAATTGGTTGGGCAGACATGCGCAAAAACCAAGCGCACTTCGTCGAAATTGCGAAAGAGCTGGAGCCAGACAAAGACACCCACGCGGTGCTTGAAGAACTGGGACACGACCACCCAGCGCCCGATCTTTTGCTAGACGCCTTTCGCGGGACATTCGATGGCCTGGACAGCTTCATTCGCGTGCATCACATTGTGACCATTCCGTCCGAAGTGCGACCCATCGTGGAAGATACACCTCCATTCATGCGGGCCACGACCACGGCCAGCATGGACACGCCGGGTGCATTTGAAAAGCACGCCACCGAGGCATACTTCAACGTGACTCTGCCCGATCCCTCCATGACCCCCGCTGAGGTTGAAGGCTACATGCACGGGTTCAATGTAGGCACTGTGATTTCGACTGCTGTCCACGAGGCTTATCCAGGCCACTACATCCAGTTTCTGTGGTTGCCGCAGGCGCCCAGCCGAGTACGAAAGCTGCTGAGCGCAAACACCGACGTCGAGGGATGGGCGCATTACACCGAGCAGATGATGCTTGACGAGGGTTATGGCCAGCCCGGCGCCGGAGCGAAAGATGAACGCGAGGCCAAATTTCTGCGCCTTGGCCAACTGCAGGATGCGTTGCTGCGCAACGCACGGTTCATTGTCGGCATCGAAATGCACACGGACAAGATGAGCTTCGACGAGGCGGTGGCGTTCTTCCAGAGAGAAGGCTATCAGTCACAGGAGTCAGCCATGGTGGAGACAAAGCGGGGAACCAGTGACCCCACGTATCTCTACTACACGCTGGGCAAACTGGAGATCATGAAGCTGCGGGATGACGTGAAGAAGAAGCAGGGCGCTGCGTTTTCATTGCAGAAATTTCACGATGATTTCTTGAGGCAGGGGTTCCCGCCCATCAAGATTGTGCGGGAGGCATTACTTGGTGACGATTCACCGGCACTCTAGGCGGGAGAATACGGTTTCCCGGTCTCCGAAACGAGCGGTTGGGCCCATGGCGATGCGATCAACAGTTACAACCAAATTGGAAATGACCTAGTATTGTGAGCGCAAGAAGAGCAGCGATGCACCCGCTGCGGCTCGATCAAAAGTGAGGAAGATGCAATGAAGAAACGTGTCCGGAAGGCAGTCTTTCCTGCGGGTGGATTGGGCACGCGCTTTTTGCCTGCCACCAAGGTAATTCCGAAAGAGATGCTGGCGGTGGTGGACAAACCCATCATCCAGTACGGCGTGGNNAGAGCGCGATGGAGGACCACTTTGATCACTCATTCGAACTGGATGCTACTCTCGAGCGGAGGGGCAAACTCGAGCTGCTCGCGGTTTCGCGGGGGGTATCGGCGCTGGCCAAGATCAGCTATGTGCGGCAAAAGGAGCCGCTGGGCCTGGGCCACGCGGTACTTTGCGCAAAGGATCTGGTTGGGGATGAGCCCTTCGCAGTGATCTTGCCGGATGACGTTATTGATGCGAAGGTGCCTTGCCTGAAGCAGATGATCAAAATATTCGACCAGAAAGGTGGGTCGGTGCTGGCAACGCAGACGGTGGAAGGTCCGTCAATCTCGCTTTATGGAGTGTTGTCGGGCTCGCAGGACCAGGACAATCCACGCATCTACAACTGCACTGGCATGGTGGAGAAGCCCAAGTTTGAAGATGCGCCCTCGAAGCAGGCGATCATCGGACGGTATGTTTTGACGCCGCGCGTATTTGAGCTGTTGGAACAGACCACTCCCGGTGCAGGGGGAGAGATACAACTTACCGATGGGATCCTTGCGCTGGTGAAAGAAGAGAAGGTCTTTGGTTACACGTTTGAGGGCAAGCGCTTCGATGCGGGAGATAAGTTCGGCATGCTGCAGGCGACAGTAGAGTTTGCTCTCAAGCGGAGTGATCTAGGCCCGCAGTTCCGCGCGTATCTGAAGGGGCTTGCGCTGTAAGGCGCAGTTGACTTTGCTGGCAGTGCGAGCACAGATGTACTATCAAACAACACCTCTTCGCTTACGCCTTCCATTTGATATTGCAACCAATCGATGGATGCTGGTCCTTGGGCACCGTCCTGCCGGCAAGCAGCAGGTCGACCGCGGCGCGCAGGTCCTTCCCCGTGACGGGAATTCCACTGTCAGGACGGCTGGAGTCGAATTGGCCGCGATAGACGAGGCTGAAATCCGCGTCGAAGAGAAAGAAATCCGGGGTGCATGCGGCCTTGTAGGCATGGGCCACGACCTGCGTCTCGTCATATGAATACGGGAAAACAAACCCAAACGTCTGAGCCTGTTGTTTCAATCCTGCCGGACTGTCGGCGGGGTGCGTCTCGGCATCGTTGCTGCTGATGGCAACCATAGCCAGGGCCGTGCCTGCATAATCTTTGCCGAATGCCGCAAGACCCTGGTTGACATGTTTGACGAAAGGACAATGCGCGCAGATAAACATCACCAGCAGCCCCTGCTTTCCTTTAAAGTCATCGCGGCGGACTGTCTTTCCGGTGACAACCTCGGGGAGAGCAAAGTCAGGGGCGATAGTGCCGAGATCGAGCATGGTAGATTCCGTGCGGGCCATGAATTCGCTCCTTCAGGATATGGTTCACTTGCTCAGCTAAAACAGCGGCGCCTGGCGGCCAGGCATCGCCAGGTTAAAGTGCTCGTACGCAAGGCGTGTGGCCACTCGCCCACGCGGCGTGCGGTCAAGGAATCCGATCTGGATGAGGAACGGCTCGTAGACCTCTTCGAGCGCGTCTTCCTCTTCAGCGAGGGTTGCAGCCAGCGTGCCAAGTCCCACCGGGCCGCCATCGTATTTCTGGATGATGGTGAGCAAAAGCCGGCGATCGATCTCGTCGAAACCATGCGCGTCCACTTCAAGCATGGTGAGTGCGGCGTTGGCCGTCGGCCGGTCGATTGAGCCGGTGCCACGAACCTGCGCATAGTCACGGACGCGGCGGAGCAGGCGGTTGGCAATGCGCGGTGTCCCGCGAGAGCGGAGAGCGATTTCGGCCGCACCGTCCTCGTCGATGGGCACCTGCATCACTTCCGCAGAGCGCGCGACGATGACGCGAAGTTCTTCCTCTGTGTAGAACTCGAGCCGGAGCAGAATGCCAAAGCGCGATCGCAGCGGTGAGCTCAGCAGGCCGGGCCGTGTCGTTGCGCCGACAAACGTGAATGGGCGAATCTCCATCACGTGGGTGCGCGCCGCGGGTCCCTGTCCGATGATGATGTCGAGCTTGTAGTCCTCAAGGGCGGTGTAGAGCTTCTCTTCCAGCACCGGCTGCATGCGGTGAATCTCGTCGAGAAACAGTACCTGGCGCTCACGGAGGTTGGTCAGGATGGCGGTCAGGTCACCCTGGATCTGCAGTGCCGGTCCCGAGGTCTGCTGGAAACCGACGTCGAGCTCGTTGGCAATGATGGTTGCGAGCGTGGTCTTTCCCAGGCCGGGAGGGCCAAAAAGCAAAACGTGGTCTAGGGCTTCGCCACGGGACTTTGCCGCTTCCAGCGCGATGGCCAGCTGTTCCTTGGCTTTAGTCTGGCCAATGAACTCTCCCAGCCAGCGAGGACGAAGCTTGAGCTCAAAGCCCTGCTCTTCTTCCGCGCGAGCCGCGCTGACGAGACGTTCTGGGGTGTTGTCGCGGGCAATGGCCATGCTGAAGGAAGTGTAGCGGGGCAGGGTTGTGGGTGCAACTTCATGAGAGCGCAGCGAGTGCTAGTAAGCGAGCGTATGCAGCGGGTCCCTTGCGTATACAGGAGATTACATTACTTTGGGTTTTCAGGTTTGCAATTCCCTGATTCTGATGGAAATAAGCAGGGTAAAGTATGGCCATGCACTTGCATCGGCTTAGGGCAGAGAGTGCTGCGAAGTTGCGTCCTTCAAACCAAGGTTGATCGGCTTACCTGGCGCTGAAGGAACTGAGTTCGGAATCATGTGTCCGGTCAACCAATGCAATCCCACTTAGGGTGCAATGGTTGCCTGGTGACTGCGAATGTTTATTAACCGTCTTGATTCCGAATGATGAGAGACGCTTTCGCGGACCGATTGGTTCGGCCACCGCGGACTTATAGTCGAAGGTGGAAGAAAGTCTGTGGCTCCGCCCGACACTGCGGAGCTTAAGCCGGTTGGAGACCCAGGAGGTCATCGATGTTCAATCGTACGAGCGTGAATGCGTTGCTACTGGCCGGTCTTGCACTGTCTATTGCAGGCTGTGTCAAGAACAATGGGCTGGATTCCATTTCAGTTGGCCCGGCGACGCAATCTGTTGGAGTAGGCCAGTCGACTCAGTTCACTGCGACGGGGACATTGGGCAATTCAAAGGATCCCCAAAGTCAGAACATTACGAACCAGGTGACTTGGACCTCCAGCACACCTGCCGTGGCTACCGTGAGTGCAGCCGGGGTCGCCGTAGGTGTTTCCGCAGGCACAACAACCATTACCGCTACCGCTCCCGGGTTCTCAGGGGTTGTCTCTGGAACCGCCACGCTCACCGTGACAGGCACAGGCGGCGTCGGAGCGGGTGGGGCAATAGCTTCGATCTCGATCATTCCGGGTTCACAGTCGGTTTCAGCGTCCGGTCAGACCGGCCAATTTATTGCCCTTGGCACTTTCAGCAACGGCGTTACTGAAAATATCAGCGGCATGTCGCAGCTCACATGGATGTCCAGCATTCCTTCAGTGGCGACTGTAAGCGCAACCGGGCTTGTATCCGGGGTCAGTGCGGGCACCAGCACCGTTACTGCTCTGTGGACGAACACAAATGCCAGCGTCGTTTCGGCAACAGCAACGGTTACGGTTCTACTCACAACGGCTCCGGAACCCCTGCTTTCGCTCACCATCATTCCGTCGACTTTGACCGTCGGCAATTTGCAGGATACGGGGAACTTCCTTGCCATTGGAACATTCTCCACACCCCCTTACGTCAGGGATCTCACCAACTCGGTCATCTGGCTTTCCTCATTCCCCAACTCATTCCCCGTTGACACAGCTTCTACCCCTGCAAATCCGGGGGCTCCCGGTGGCTTGGTCACTGCCTACGGAACTGGAGGCGCCACCATCATTGCTGAAGTAACGGCTGCTGATGGAACCATCCAGACCGCAACCGCAACCTTTAATTGCCCACTGATTCTCCCCGACCCACCCACCCAGCCGGGTTCGTGCTATCCAGGCTCTGAAACGTCAGCGTTGTTGTCGACCGTCACCGTCTATAACGAAGGTTTGAACACCACCAACTGGCTGGTCACGGCTCCTTCGGCTACGGGTACGCCGAACGTCATCCATTGCGGTCCCGGCTCCACCTCTGGCGGCTCCGTCTGCGTGGCGACCTATCCGGTAGGATCCCCGATCACCCTCACTGCGCCGGCCCAACCGGGAGTATCTTTCGGCGGCTGGTCCTCAAACTGCACAAGCATCAGTCCGAATCCCTCATCGGCAGCCGGACCGAACACCTGTACCTTGTCCCCGGCAACCTCCAGCGAGACCGTTGGGGCCATCTTCAACTAAGACGCAACCTCAACCAAGCCATGAAAGCCACCCCACGGGGCGGCTTTCATGCGTATGGAGCTTCAGTTTGAAGTGCGCAGCCCTCGCCTATGCCGGCACATTCACTCCGGGCCAGAAGTGGAAGGCCCGGAGCGTGGCTTTGCCAGAGCCGGCGGCGTAAACGGCGGGACGGACATCAAGGAAGCCGTCCAGGACGTTGTGGTTCATGCCGGAGATCTCAGCAGACTCCTGCGTCTTCCGCCATGCCTGACCCGGCAACTGATAGTAGAAGTCGATCTCCTGACGATCATTGACGACGCGCAGCGTGGCGCGGGTGGTGCCTTTCNNACTTCAGGAGTCAAGAGGATTCCCGTGGCGTGATTGGGATTGTAAAAAAGCAGCAGCCCGGACTCGCACCCAGGCTCCACTTCAATGTCGACTTCAACGGTGTAGGCGTGGCCGCCTACCGGTGTGGTCAGGGCAGAGCTGTCGGCAAGCGAGCTGCCCCGGGCCTGGAGTGTCAACGCGCCATTGCCGGTGGTGAAGCGCTTCGTGTCAAATTCATGCCAGTAGCTCCATTGCAGTCCTAGTTCAGGTGTCGAGAAGTCGTCTGACGGATCGATGGGCAGGTGTTGGCCCACGCCGGCAAACGGCATGGGAATGGCGCTCTCGGCAGTGATCCCCGGAGGTACGCGATACCAGCCATCGCGCGTCCACTCGATCGGCAGCAGCAGCAATTGCCTTCCAAGCGTCCGGTAGCCGAACTCATAGGAATGGACCGTGATGTACCACTTGCCGTCTGAGGTGTCCACAAGCCGGCCATGGCCCAGGGAGAGCCAGCGCTCGTCACGGGTGCGGGTATGGACGACGGGATTGTAGGGCGAGAACTCCCACGGCCCGTCTGCGTGGCGGCTTCGGGCAGAGACGACGGAGTGACTGGTTGCCGGACCCGCTGTTCCGCCTTCGGCAACATTCAGGTAGAAGTAGCTATTATGTTCGATGAGCTTCGGGCCTTCCAGGCAGACGCATTCTATCCGCGTCGTGGCGGGGATAGGCCAGGGTTTAAGCACCATCCGCGGCGGGTTCAGCACGGCGAGCCCATCCGGGGTGAGCTCGGCCATTTGGCCACCTGCCATATACAGATATCGGCGGCCTCCTTCAGCAATGTGGGCGGGATCGATGGCGTTGATGCCGAGATCGATGGGCTCGCTCCATGGTCCTGCCGGGTCATTGGCGCGGACAACGCGCAGCCGGCCGTCGGCAGGGAAGTAGATATAGAAGCTTCCCTCGTACTCGCAAAGGTAAGGGGCATAGACATTGCCGTAATAGCGGCGGAGAGCCGCCGCCACAGGGCGCCAGTTGATCAGGTCCCGCGAGTGCCAGATCAGGAGTCCGGGAGCATAGTCGAAGCTGGAGTGCGTCATGTAGAAGTCTTTGCCGACACGGATAGGGCTAGCGTCGGGGTGGTCGCCACCGATAATCGGGTTGCGATACGTTGCCATGACTTGAGCCAGGCCGAGCGGTGATTTTGCGGCAAGCATGAGGGCTGCAGATGCTGAGTTCAAAGCGAAGCGGCGTCGAGTGAGCATGGCGGGGTCAGTGTACGGTCAGGGGTTAGTGCGCGTAAAGCAAGTTGGGCCGTTTAGACTGAAAGCTGTCCCACCCCAAGCGATGACACTTCGTTTCAGCAGGATTCGACGGTTCCACTTCAACCTCCCTCAGCGCATCGCGGCGGGGTTCTTGGTTCTATTCCTCATTCAAGGTTTTTGGCTCATCGACCACCAGACATTGACCGATCGCGATTACCAGTATGCGCGGTGCGGCCGTGAAATGTGGGAGCGCCCCGAGGCCCTGACCGGCTACTACACCACCTGCGGAAATATTCACGATGGGGTGCTCGGCTATCGGCTGGCTGGCCTGCCTCTCACGCTCAATCTCTTAGTCGAGCGTGGGTTGGACCTGCTGCGCAAGCCTGAAGACAAGATCGTGCAAACGGGAGACGAGGTTAGCACCTGGGAACTGCGCCACCAGCTCACGCATGTGCTTCTGCTGGAGCGGACGCCGTTCTTGATGGCCGGGGCCTTGCTCGGCGCGGGATTGTGGTGGGTGACGCGGCGACTCTATGGCAACCTGGGCGGCTACACCGCGCTGTCGCTCTACTGCTTTTCTCCAGCGGTGCTCAAAGCCTGTGTCGCCCCGAACGCAGAAGTGCTGGCGGCGCTGGGGGTTTATGGCGGGGTATATACCTGCATCGGCGTGGCCCACGCCATGCAGGGTCCGCGTCGAAAGTGGCGACCTCGGATCATGCTGCTGACCGCGGCGTTTGGCATGGCGGCGGCATCGCATATTGCGTCTCTTCCTGTGGTCGCGCTGCTGGGACTCGCAGCAATGATCTGGGTGGCAGAAGGGCGGCGCAGCCAGGTATTCCCCGTAGTCCTGGTTGCTGTGGCCGGGGCTCTGCTGCTGGTGTTTGCCTGCTACGGATTCTCGCCGGATGCATTCAGTTACGTCTTCCGCTCGGCGGCCGGGTTCCTTTGGGTTTCAGTCGACCCCGCGCGACGGTTCTTCTCTGCTCTGTCAAATGCTGGAATCACTGTAGCCGCCTCTGCAGCAGTGGTCCTTTACATCGGACTGCGCAAGTCACGCTACTTTGGCAATACAGCGCCACTGCTTTTTTCACTGTTGTTGATGCCGCTGGTGATGACCGGGGTTCCCGGCAGCCCCTTGCTGTGGGCTCTCCCCTTCCTTCTCACGTTCATCGGTGGCGTATTTGCCGACGGCTACGAAGGCCCGCGAGGGCGGCTGGCGATGGCCGCTGCAGGGGCGATTGTGCTGCTGCAGGCCGTGTTCTGCGTGTTCAGCCTGCCTGGTCTGCTGTAGACACCGGCAGTTCGCCCATTTCCACCGATTACGTTGCCTTTTCCGCGCAACAATCAGGATCAAAATGTGGCTGAAAAGCGCTTGGAAATCGAGGCCACAACATCCCGTTTTGCACACCCTTTCACATGCTTTGTCCAGGGCAACCAAACGAACCGATAAAACGAAGCAAAATAAGGACTTATTTATCCGTGTTTGCCTTGCTGAAACCCGCTTTGAGCAGGTAAAATGGAAGCACAGCCCGTGCAGTCCGGCCCCGCATTTTCCGGAACATTTTTTGCCGCCTTCTGGCGGCCCTGAAAAATCTTATGGCAGACGATCAGAACCCCCAGCT
>PLKU01000582.1 GCA_003140705.1 Acidobacteriaceae bacterium | reverse complement strand
ACGACCGCGAAGAAATCTTGATAGGTGACGTAGACCTCAAGGCTCTCGAAGACATCCGCCGCAACTGGCCCTTCCTCCGCGACCGCCGCATCGATGCCTACGGGCCGATCACCAAGCGTTTTCTCGATCCGGTGAATACGTGGTTACAGGACGGAGATCCCAAGTAGTGATGGCCGCAAGCACCCCCCAACAGCTCGGCTATCGCATGCCTGCAGAGTGGGAACCACACGACGCAACATGGCTAGCGTGGCCGCGCAACCCTGACGATTGGCCGGGCAAGTTCCAAGCGATTCCATGGGTCTATGTGGAGATTGTGCGGCTGCTCTCCGCGCACGAGCGCGTACATATTCTTGTCGACCACGAAAGAGCCGAGAAGAGTGCCTGGAGCATTTTGAAGCGGGCGGGAGCGAAGCTCGACCAAGTGTGCCTTCATCGGTGGCCAACGAATCGTGTGTGGACCCGCGATTCCGGGCCGATCTTTGTACGGAACGTCAAGGGCCAGATCGCGGTAACGAATTGGCATTTCAACGGCTGGGCCAAGTATTCCGATTGGCAACTCGACGACCAGGTGCCGGGGCATGTGACTCGACTGCTTGGCTTGCCGGCGTGGGAACCTTCAGTTCAATTGCCGGACGGCTCCGCGCGGAGGTTGGTGCTCGAAGGCGGTTCGATCGACACCAACGGCGCAGGAGTTTTGTTGGCTACGGAAGAGTGCCTGCTGAGTGAGGTGCAGGAGCGCAATCCAGGGGTGAGCCGCGAAAAACTGGAGCAGGCTTTTCATGACTTTCTCGGCATCGACCGGGTGATCTGGCTTGGCAGGGGCGTGGCTGGCGACGATACCCACGGGCATGTGGACGATATCAGCCGCTTTGTGGGACCAACGACGATTGTGACCTCTGTTGAGCCAGACAAGAGCGACCCGAACCATGAGCCGCTGGCCGAGAACCTGGACCGGCTGAAAGCTGCGCGGACTCTTAATGGAAAGCAATTTACGCTGGTGGAGTTGCTGCTGCCGCGTCCAGTGGTCTTCCGTGGGCAGCGGCTGCCGGCCAGCTATGCAAATTTCTACATTGCGAACGGGCTGGTGCTGGTGCCCACATTCAACGATCCCAACGACCGGGTTGCGCTGAATATTCTTGCAGAAGTATTTCCGGGGCGCGAAGTCGTCGGCATCCACTCCGTCGATCTGGTCTGGGGCCTGGGCACGCTGCACTGCATGACCCAGCAGCAGCCCGCCGCACACCCCACGAACGAAGACCCGTCTGCGGGGATCCCAAGAGCATTACCATCAGAGTCATGATTCCCGACCTTGAGGCGATGGAAGCCGCGCTCGCCGAAGGCCGCCTGGCTGCGGAGGCTGGCGAGGTGCCGATCGGGGCGGTGGTGGTCCACGATGGCGCCATTGTGGCTCGGGGGCAGAATCGCGTAATGCGCGGAATGGACCCGACGGCGCACGCGGAGATTGTTGCCTTGCGTGCGGCTGCGGCTGCGCTTGGCAACTACCGGCTCAACGGGTGCACGTTGTACGTGACGCTGGAGCCGTGCGCGATGTGCGCTGGGGCGATGATCCATGCACGGCTTGACCGGCTTGTGTTTGCTGCCAGCGATCCCAAGGCAGGTGCGGCGGGATCGGTACTTTCCGTGCTCAATCACCTGCAGCTGAACCACCAAATGCAGGTGGAGCATGGGATTCTTGGCGAAGAATCTGCGGAGTTACTGCGGGGATTCTTCCGCGAACGGCGGTCGTCTTAACTTCTAGTCAGGGCCTTAATGCGTTCCGCCTCAGCCGGCCATTGTGCTGCTAATTCTGCAAAATTTCCACCCTGATAATCGGCAAAGTCGAAGCCGGGGGTTACGGTGCAGCCGAGGAGAGCGAATTTGCCATCGCCGATGAGCCGCGTGCCCTGCCAGACGCCAGCGGGGACAACCAATTGGACATGCTGGCCGGCTGTCAGATCCTGGCCAAGGGTAAAAATGGCGGAGCTGCCGTCCGGGTGGAGCTGCAGCATCTCCACCGGGTCGCCGAGGTAGAAGTGGAAGATTTCGTCGGAGTGGAGCACGTGTATTTCAGAGAAGGTTCCCGGCTCCAGGAGATAGAAGATGGCCGTGCCGAGGGGGCGGACCCCGCGCGGCAACTCGACAGTTCCTGAAGAGGCATAGGTGCGGCGGAAGGAGCCACCCTCGACGGGATGCGGGTGAAGATTCAGGGGCGTTTTGATCTCATCTGTGGTCATCATCACAAATGGTAACAGCGGGCAAACGCTACAATGGAGCTATGAAGGTGCAGGTTTACACGTCTGCCTGGTGCCGGGATTGCAGGGCGGCGAAGCAGTTTCTCGAGACCAACGGCATCGAGTACACGGAGATCAACGTGGACCTTGACCCGGCGGCTTCGGCAGAAGTGATGCGCCACGTGGGCAAGCGGTCGATTCCCCAACTGGTGATTGACGGGGAGTGGTTTCAGCCGTACAAGCCCGGTCGCGGGCTGCTTTTCGATGAACTGCATTTGCGCCTGGGAATTCCTCGCTCCTGACGACCTTCTCCTCGTACAATCAATAGTTGGCAGCAGTTGGCGGAGACCGCTTGACGCGGATCCAGTGAGGAGTTCCCCAGTTGATTGAACGCTATACACGGCCGGCGATGGGCCGGATCTGGACGGAAGAGAACAAGTATCGCTGCTGGCTTGAGGTGGAGACCGCGGCGAGCGCTGTGCTGGCCGAAGACGGCGTAATTCCCACCGAAGCGGCGGAGGCCATTGCCACCAGGTCCGGCTTTTCGGTTGCCCGCATCCAGGAGATCGAGGCTGAGGTCAGGCACGATGTGATCGCCTTTACCACGGCCGTTGCTGAGCGGTTGAGCGCAAGTGGACTTGGCTCGGAGGCGCGTTGGCTGCATTATGGGCTGACTTCCAACGATATCGTCGATACCGCGCAGGCCCTGCAGGTAAAGGAGGCCTCGGTGCTGATTCGCGCCGGCCTCGTGGAGTTGCAGGATGTGCTCAGGCGACGCGCGTTGGAGTTCAAGCACACGCCGACGATTGGGCGGACGCACGGGATTCACGCCGAGCCGACGACATTCGGGTTGAAGCTGCTGAATTGGTATGCGGAGATGGAGCGCAACCTGGTCCGGTTTGATGCGGCGGCCGAGGACATGCGCGTAGGCAAGCTCTCCGGCGCGGTGGGCACGTTTGGCCACCTGAAGCCGGAACACGAGGAGCGCATCTGCGCGCGGCTGGGGCTGAAGCCGGCGCTGGTGGCGACGCAGGTGATCCAGCGCGACCGGCATGCCGCGCTCATCGCCGCGCTGGCGCTGGCGACGGCCTTGTGCGAGAAGATCGCGCTCGAGG
>PLKU01000012.1 GCA_003140705.1 Acidobacteriaceae bacterium | reverse complement strand
CCAACCTGCTGAGCGCGGGGAACGGTGCAGCGGCCAGCAAGTAATCGTCATGGGCGAAGCACCCATCAGAAAATGCCCAGGTCGAAACCGGTCCCCGTCTCCATCGAAATGATGAGGTTTTGCTCCATCATCTGTCTCAAGACGTCGATTTGACCCGCGCCTAGACTCATTGTTAATCAGCTACTTGTCGTTCTGTGTGCCTGATCTTCTTTCATTTGCGAACGGAATTGTTTACCTAAGGTCCGGCCCGGCGCACAGTGTATGCGGCCTCCAACGATCCCAGCCTGCATCTGCGGGCCTCTTACTACGCAGTCTTACTTTTAAGGAGAGCCATGATCCGCAAAATCGTGCGTTTGGTTGTGTTTCTTGCAATCGCCCTTGTTACAGCTCAGGCCCAAAGCAATTACGCCGTGGTGCGTGGATCGATTCTGGACCCACAGCGGCGCCCTGTGGCCGGTGCGCACATCACGATCACCGCTGCCGGAACCGGGGCGGCCGCCGACAGCGCCCGTTCTTTGAAGGGTACTTTCACACCGTTCCTGTTTNNCGCGAGGTGGTGTCGAACGCCACCGGTCTGTATGAGATTGCGGGTCTGCAGCCGGGTGCTTACGCGTTGGCTGTAGAAAGCTCTGGTTTCAAGAAATCCACGCAGACGGTGAACCTGGAAGTGGGCCAGCAGTCCACGCTCGACCTGCAACTCCGTCTTGGCTCCGAGACGCAGACGGTGACCGTGCAGGCTTCAGGGGAGCTGCTGAAGACGCAGGATGCCAGTGTGGGCGAGGTTGTGGATCAGCGATCAGTGGATTCGCTGCCGTTGAACGGGCGCATGCTGATCGACCTGGTGCTGACCGTGCCGGGGGCGCACATCAGCCACGGTGCCTCCACTGGCGATATGAATACCCTGTATTGGCGGCCAGGGCAACGATCGGCTGTGAGCATTGGTGGAAGCCGGCCCAATGCGAACTACTTTCTCCTCGACGGGGCGACGAATACTGACCCGACATTTAGCACGCAGAATCTGAGCCCGTCGCCCGACGCGGTTCAGGAGTTTGAAGTACAGACAGGAAGTTATTCCGCGGAGATGGGCGGAGCGGGAGGCGGCCAGATCAATATTGCCACGCGCTCCGGGACCAGCCATTTACACGGGACGGCTTATGAGTTCCTGCGCAACGGCGCGCTGGACGCGCANNACCAAATGGGCACTTCCAATTTTCTGGTGCAGAACAACTTTGGCGCGTCGCTGGGCGGCCCGGTGAAGCACGCGAGCAAGACCTTCTTCTTCATGAATTATGAGGCCCTGCGTCACGTCGAAATCGACGCGATGGTGGACACAGTGCCTACGGCCGCTGAGGATGCGGGTGACTTCAGCCAGAGCGGCGTGAACATCTATNNCCGAACACGACGGTTTCGAATCCCAGCTATAACCCGAGCCTCCCGGCGAGCCCCTCAAATCCGCAATACATTCGACAGCAGTTCCAGTACAACGGCAAACTGAATGTGATTCCGCCGGGGCGGTTGACGCAGGCGGCGTCCATCATGCTGAACAAGTACACCCCACTGCCCAACACGATGAACATGGGCAGCATGACGATGATGGGACAGCCCACCGTGATCGGCGCCGGCAACGACGCCAACAATTATCTGGATACGCGCAAGGAACAGATGACCGATGACCAGGGAACCGTCCGTATAGATCACAGCTTCAGGGACGGCGACACTGCTTTCTTTCGCTACTCAGCCGGCAGCGAATATGGTTTCATGCCGGAGGGCCTTCCCGGCTTTGGCTTGTACCACAACAACCTATCGCAGCACGGCATTCTGGCGTGGAACCGAGTCCTTTCGCCACACACGGTGAATATGGCATCAGCAGCGATCTCACGGCTGGTGATGATGCACAGCACTGAAAGCGCGAATAAGAACAACATTGTGACCCAGCTGGGCATTACGGGGACCGGTTTCGGCGGGCCGAATGCGTGGGGCGCGCCGTACTTCACCGTGCAAGGGTACTCGCCATTTGGCGACAACTACCTGGCAACGCCGATGCATGCCTGGGACACGGTGATCGAGGGCCGGGATTCGCTTAGCTGGCAGGTCGGGCGGCACAGCGCGAAGTTCGGCGGCGCGTATCAGAACTTTATCTGGCCGATGTGGGGGTTCTTCCAGAATCGCGGCTACTACCAATACACGAACGGCTACACGACGCAGTACGCGCTGAATGATAGCAGCACCGGATCGGCGCTGGCCGCGTTCCTGCTGGGCCTTCCCGCGGCAAGGCAAGGCCAGGCAGGTGTCCCGCAGATGCAGTTGCGGCAGTGGTATGCCGACGGCTTTGGACAGGATGCCTGGCGGATGACCTCGACGACCACGCTGACTTACGGCGTGCGCTATGAGTTCATGAGCCCACTTGTTGATCTGGACTACGCGAACAGCAACCTCGACCTCTCCAGCGGCGTGCCCCAGGTGTTCATCGGCGGGCAGAACGGCTATCCGCGCGGGCTGATGTATGCCAACCACACGAACTTCGCGCCGCGGCTGGGGTTGGCACAGAGCCTGCCGAAGCTGGGCGTGGTGGCGCACATTGCCTACGGAATCTTCTATACCCCGGTGGACATGAATACATGGTGCAACCAGAGGCACAATGTTCCTTATGTCTTCCCGGAGACCGCGCAGAGCGATCCCTATATTCCCAGCATCACGACGCTAAACTTCCCAACCCCTGTGCTGGGCACTACGGCCGTCAGCTTCACCTCAGTTCAGTTGCACGCGCAGGCGCAATACGTGCAGCAGTGGAGCGCTTCAGTGGAAAAGCAACTGGGTGCGCAGACGACTCTTGAGATTGGGTACCTGGGCGCGGGCGGTTTCCATCTTCAGCGTTCGCACCTGATCAACAACGCGCAACCGGGACCAGGACTGATCCAGCCACGGCGACCGTTTCCGAAGATCAGTTTCGTGGCCAACACCGTATTCCCGGCCGCAGTGGCCGCCACGATGACCAGTTCCACTTTTCCGGTGAGCACGATCAACCTGCTGGAGTNNCGCCGGCTACGTCAACGTGCGCAGGCGCTACGCAAGCGGGCTGAGCTTCATGGCCAACTACACTTTTGCCAAGTCGCTTGAAAACGCGCCGGATTTCCGATCACCGATGTTCGAGGCCGCCACTCCGCAGAACAACAACGACCTCAATGCCGAAAAGGGGCCCGGCTGCGACGTCCGTCATCGCGTGGCCGTGAGCGCCGTCTACAATCCGCCGGCCTTCACGCGGAACAGCNNATCGAATACCAGGCGCAGACCGGATTCCCGATGACCATTTCGGTTTTTGGCGACACGGCTAACGCCGGAACGGTGGTGGGAGAGAACCCCATTCGCGCCAACCTTACCGGTCAGCCGATATTTGGCACGGGGACGCGGAACTCGACCACATGGTTTAACCCAAATGCATTTAAGGCGCCCCCCGCCTACACGTTTGGAGATGTCGGACGAAACTCAATATACGGACCGGGCCTTCAATCCATGGACCTGGCCGTGGCGCGCAGTTTCAGCCTGGCAGAGAAAGCCCGATTTGAGGCGCGTGCCGAGTTCTTCAATGCTCTGAACCACACCAACCTTGGAACGCCCGACCGGTTTGTGAACACGTCAAGCTTCGGCAGCATCACCGAAGTTGCGACGCCGGGACGCGAGATCCAGGTGAGCGCGCGGATCAGCTTCTAATTGATTGTGTTGACCGAGAGGGGCGGGCTTCGGCCCGTCCCTTTCGTTTATAGGCGAGTTCCGATAAGGAACGCGCGATTCTGCGCACCCGCGGCTGCCGGAAGTTGAAATAACTAGAGCATTTCTCCTATTGCTGTAGAGCATTAAATGGGAGTCTGAACCAGGCTTTTGCATCGTCGGCGGTGAGCA
>PLKU01000326.1 GCA_003140705.1 Acidobacteriaceae bacterium | reverse complement strand
TTCAATCTCTTCTTCGCCCGCCGTTACAGGTTTTCGGGTAAGAATCTCCCAGATTCCCTTCTGCGCGCCTTCTCGCAGACTGTCTTTCGCGATTCGATCTTCAAGTGAGTGAAAACTGATGACCACCAGCCTTGCTGAGGGCTTAAGCAACTTCGGAGCGACCNNTGAAAGGTCCTGGTCGCCGGATGAATGCGCTCCTGTTTCATTGGCGGAGCGGTTGAGGCTACAAGACGGGCCAACTGCCCCGTGGTTGTAACCGGCCGCCCCCGCACAATGGCTCTGGCGATTCTCCGCGACCTCCTTTCCTCTCCGTACTCGTAAATGAGGTTCGCAAGCTCTCGCTCGTCCTCCTCATTTACCACTTGTGCGGCGGTTGGCCCCCGGCGCGTGTCCATGCGCATGTCTAAAGGGCCGTCCGCCTGAAAACTGAATCCTCTGTACGCCTCGTCAAACTGCAGGCTGCTCACTCCGAAGTCCGCCAGAAGGCCATCTACTGATGCCGGCTTCACATGTTCGGCAATGGAGCTGAACGGTTCGCCCACCAGCGTGATCCGCGGAGCCTGGCTGCCCAGCTCATTCGAGACCCTGGTAAGCCGCATCTTGGCAAGGTCCAGGGCCTCGGGGTCCCGATCAAATCCGACCAGGTGCCCTTCCGATCCCAACCGCCGGACGATGCCCTCGGCATGTCCTGCCAGCCCCAACGTGCAGTCCACATACGTGCCGCCTGCGCGGACGTTGAGAAAATCGATCGCTTCTTGAAAAAGAACACTCGCATGGCGCTCACCCGATTTCGTCATGCGTCCCCCTTGGGGGTTTTGCCGTTCAACTGCGCCGGCTCAGAATTGCCGCCATCGCTTTACGATCCTCCGCCGTCATTGCATTGCCCGGCAGACCCTGCTCAAAGACTTCGCGGTTGTGAACTTCCAGGTAGGTCATCTTCCCGAAGACCGCAACTTCCGCATCCAAGCGGGCCGTGCTGCGCAAGATTTGCGGCAACAGCACCCGGGCCTGGTTGTCCATCTCTACCTGCTGACCGTAGTAGCTGGTCAGGTTCAGATATTTCTGTACTGCGTCGTCCAAGGTGCTGGACTCGGCAAGCTGCTGCTCCCGCTTCTCCCACTCAGAGAGCGGCCAGATTTCGGCGCTCTTGCCATCAACGCTGGTGATATAGAACTGGGTGACGTTGGCCGCATCCACCAGCTGCTTGAAGGCAGCCGGGAGCTTGAGTCTCCCCTTCTCATCGACCTTTGCCGGATGGTTTCCGCGAAACATTGCTTTGCCTCGTCATCGTTCGCGGATTCCAACCTGCCCCCGCGTCCTGTTCCCTGCCCTGAACTTCCTCGTCTTCGTTGCCTGCGCTGGTATCCCGAAGGCCTCTGCACCTTGAAACAGCGCGGAGAGGAAGAAAATCAAGTAAACTTGGGTTGAAAGTTGGTTGATCGACTCCAAATTGCTCTACTCAACACCACTTTTGACCACCGTGAGTGAATAGTAGCGCCGTTTATGGCTCTCGCCAAGCAGAAATTCGATTGAATGAGCGGGTGGGAGATTACTAATGTGGAAATTTCCTCTAATAGTCTAAAAAAATCCAACTACCACAAGATGTAGTGTTTACTGCTAAGGTTCCGGCACTGGACAGGGCCAAACGGACATGATAGGAGAACAAAAAGCGAAACTTGGGCGATTCTTCACGGAATGCCGCGCCCTGGGCATAGCGGACGGTCTGCTTTTTATTCCGCCTCAGGGTCCCGTCGCTGCTTTCCCCGCTCAACCACAATCTTCAATAGATAAAAGAAGACCAGGGTGTTGACCACTAGAAGAGCAAGCCTGATCCACGTCACTCTGCGCATCACTTCGAAGATCTCCCAGGGAAGAAACGACGCGGTGATGGCCAGCGTCAGGTACTCGGCCCATACCTTCTCCAGATAGAGGCCGGTCCCCTCAATGATGTCTAGGGCCGCATAAATAAAGACGCCCGCGCCGATCCGCCGCAGAATATGGTCGTCGATGAGCGCAGACTTATCCAGGATGAAGTTGACAAATCGCGACTCCGGATTGAAGCGCAAATGCTCGGCCAACTGCCAGACCAGGTCGCCAACATCCTTGTGGAGCAAACGCAAGGCTCCCACGCCGACGGCGATGAACAACAGCGCCTGGCTGAGCTTGAATGCCGCAATCAGTGTGAGCCAGCGATTGCGATGGCGCGGCTTCAGCATGGGACTGGTCATGGTCTCGGTCATGATCTCGGATGAGCCTGTCTGATCATATGCTTTTTCTTACGTTAACCGATGGGCGGAAGTTCTGACCCCCTGCATTCGGCTTGACTGATTACTTTCGGCTCAATGTGGTAAGCAGACAGGCAGGCGATTTAGCTCGACGAGCAGCAGCGCTTGAGTAACGTCATTGCATCATTTCTTCAGATTCAGCAGCGCATCGCGATCCATGACATTGCCATCAACAATGAGCCCGCAGATACGGCGAGCGTTCCAGATATTCTCAGTCGGATCGCCATCGACGACCAGGATGTCGGCGCGGCGGCCAGGGGCAATCTGGCCAAGCTCATTCCAGCCAAACTGGATGGAATAGTTGTTGGTGGCGGCGGCCAGGGCTTCGCGCGGGGAGAGCCCGATGCGGACAAGCAGTTCAAGCTCAGTGTGCAGGGAGATGCCGGCCATGGTCCCCTTGGCCGAGGCACCTGAACCCGCCAGGTAGTGCGGGAATGCGGAGAAGATGGTTTGATTGGTGCGCCACATCCGCAATGCGGACTGGTCGGCCTTCTTCCTTTGACTGTCTTCCATCCAGCGCTGCGCGGCGGCCGGAATACGCCGGGTCCAGGGCGGTAGCGGATAGATAACCTCTCCGGTTGCTCGATCGGATGGCTGGTACATCTGGGAGGGATCGAGCAGCCGAGCAGCGGGCTCTGTCCATAGATTGCGATGGCCCGTCAAGTGGAGATAGAAGAGGCTGAATGTCGGCATCAACGCAGCATGGTGCGTGGCAATCAGATGAGCGTACGCGCGCAAGTGCGGGTCGGTTGGCGGCAACCGCTCGGCATAATCGTATGCCGTGTTTGCAGCAGGTCCCTCCGAGTTGTCAACCAGGGGCCGCTGCAACTCATCGGGAATAACGCCCAACTCATAGCGGTTCATATGCAGCAACATGTCCACACCGGCTTCAATGCCAACACTGTAAGGCGTGGAAACAAACTCCCCGTAAGTGACGAGGCCCATCTGGTGGGCATGAGCGATGATCCACTGAGTATTGGCCGCAGTGAGATTCCAACCTAGCCACAGCACGCGGNNACTTTGCGGTGTCATTCATCTGGCGAAGCGTATCTTCAGGGCTCAGCTCAACGGGGTGCGCACCATCTTTCAGCTTGGATGCCCATTCTGGGCGACTGGCCAGAAAGCTCCAGTTGTCGGTGGTCCCGATGGAATCGATGAGGTAGAGGTGCGGGCTGGGATGGGCGGAAACATCGATCACGCCCCGCTGGTCGTCGCTCGAGGCAACCACCGTAGTGACACCCATATAGAGGTTGGCATTGGCCTGGCCCTGGCTATTCATTCCCGCAAAGCCGTCCACCAGGCCAGGAATAATGAATTTTCCAGAGCAGTCGATCACCCGCGCGCCTTTGGGAATGGAGATGGCCCCGGCGGCGCCCACCTCAGTGATGCGTCCGTCGCGCACAATGACGATCGCATTTCCCAGGTCTCTCGCCGAGTGTCCCCAGTCCGTAACGTCCACGACAGTGCCGCCTGACAGAACCAGGGGAACCGAACCCAATGGTTTTTGAATGACTGGAGGTTGAGTCTGCGGCCAGGCCAGAACGCTGACCAAAGTTATCGCACCCAAACCCGAGAGAACAGTTCTAAAAACTCGCATAAGAAGTCTTGCCTGTTATGGATTGATATGAAACGGCTCCAGAAGAACCGATCAACCAATTGAGCCGGCCACTAGCGCGGGCCTCTGCCTGTGCATTAGCAGGGGTCGCAACTGAGCCAATGCCCCGTCCACGCTCAGTCCGTACTTGGCGCGCAGGTCATCCACCTTACCGTGTTCGATAAACTGATCGGGCCAGCCAATGCGGACGACCGGAATCGAACTGCCCAGCTCATCAAGGGCCTCGACCACCGCGGAGCCGAAGCCGCCCATTTTCACATGATCCTCAAATGTGACGAAAGCTGACACGCGCCCTGCGTAATGCTCGAGCATCTCGCGGTCGATTGGCTTGACGAAGCGGGGATTGATGACCGCAGCTGAAAATCCGTCTTGTTCCAGCCGGCCGGCAAGCTCCTGCGCCATCTTGATCATTGGCCCCAGGCCTAGTATGGCCACGTCGGCGCCGTCCTGCAGCACCTCTGCTTTGCCCACTGGAATCACTTCCGGCGCAGCCTTGCGGGGAACACCAGCTACCGCACCACGCGGATAACGGATAGCACTTGGTCCCGAAAGCTGCAGGGCGGTCTTCATCATGTCGGCCAGCTCATCTTCATCCTTGGGGGCCATCAGGACAATTCCGGGAATGCCACGCAGATAAGCGATGTCGAACAGTCCGTGATGGGTGGGGCCATCATCGCCCGAGAGCCCAGCGCGGTCCATGCAAAAAACAACAGGAAGCTTCTGCAGGCAGACGTCGTGCACAACCGGATCGAATGCGCGTTGCAGGAATGTGGAGTAGATGGCGCATACCGGGCGGTAGCCCTGGGTAGCCATGCCGGAGGCAAATACCACCGCATGCTCTTCAGCGATACCCACATCGAAATAACGCTTGGGAAAATGAGGCCGGAACAGATCAAGCCCGGTGCCGTTGGGCATGGCCGCCGTAATGGCCACGATGCGGTCATTCTCGCGTGCCAGATCCACAAGCGTATTGGCAAAGGACTCTGCGTAGGTTGGCACGCCGGCAGGTTTGGTTTGCCCTGTCTCCGGGTCATACGGCCCCAGACCGTGGAACTTCTTTTGACCGTCCAGCGCTGGCTGGTAGCCGCGTCCCTTTTGGGTAAGAACGTGAAGGATTACCGGCCTGTTTTCAGCCTTGAGGAACTTGAAGGTCTCAATCAGCAAGGGCAGGTTGTGGCCGTCGATGGGGCCGTAGTACTGCAAGCCAAACTCCTCGAAGAGGATGGAGGGCCAGAGCATGCTCTTGGCGGCTTCTTCGGCACGGCGCGCCAGGGTGACGGCGGTTTTGCCGCCAAACCGCTCCACGATGCGACGAGCCGAATCGTGCAGATTCTTGTAGTGCTCATTGGTCACGATTCGGTGGAAGTAGCGAGCGATGGCCCCCACATTCCGGTCAATTGACCACTCGTTGTCGTTGAGCANNTGATCAGGCGCTTGGTCTGATCGGAGATGTTGTTAAGCGCTTCAAAGGAAATACCATTGGTAAAAGCCGCGTCGCCGGCCACGGCAATCACGTGCTCCTTGCCGCCGGAGAGGTCACGCGCCACCGCCATACCCAGGGCTGCTGAAAGTGCGGTGCCGGCGTGGCCTGCTCCGTAACAGTCGTGCTCGCTCTCTGTGCGTAGCATGAAGCCGTTGAGGCCGCCGGGTTGCCGCATCGTCTCAAATCGGTCGAGACGGCCAGTAAGTATCTTGTGGATATAGGCCTGGTGGCTAACGTCGAAAAGAAGCTTGTCCTCGGGGGTATTAAAAACCGTGTGCAGAGCGAGCGTAAGTTCCACCACACCAAGGTTTGGACCCAGGTGACCGCCCGTCTTGGAAAGAGTCTGAANNGAATAAGGAAGACGCGAATCTCTTCCGCCAGTTCGGCCATCTGCGCTTCATTCAGGCGCTTGAGGTCGGCAGGCGAGTGGATGGATTCCAGCAGTGCTCCCATTTATTTCCTTCCCCCGGAAAAGGGCCGGGCATCACAGAAACAACCACCATGCGCGTGGGCTGCCGGTGGCCGAGGACGGCCCAGACTGTGCCCGATCAAGTATACCAATCCCGCGAGTTCGAAGACGCTGAATGTTTTGACGGCCTTATCCCAGGCTATATTAGGGCGAAAAGTACAGTTCCGCGTCACCGACCCATTGCAAGTATTCGATGTAGGATGGCGGTGACGTGTTTCACAGGAGGGCAGAAACGTGCGCAGGAGTTTGAAAACAATATTGATGGGATTGTCGATGGTCATACTTGCGTCGGGTAGCCCGATCTTGTGTCAGGTCCTCAGCCCCGACGGGTCGGCGTCAACCGCTCCCAATCCTCTGACCGACCCGACAGTGAAGCCGGGAAAGATGCAGCTCTTCGATCTTGAAGCGCGCTTTGCCAAGGACGTGCTGGAGCGCGGTGGGGCCGCATTTGCGGATTGGTTCGCCGAGGATGGCGTGGCACTGGGAAATGGGCAGGCTCCGGTGGTGGGCCGCGTGGCGATTGCCAGGTCCGCCGCCTGGGACCCGAAGGTCTATCAGCTGACCTGGACCCCAACGGACGCAACCATGGGACCGTCAGGAGATGTCGGCTACACCTGGGGGCACTTTGAAGGTCATAGCAAAGATGCGAATGGCAATCCGGTGACAACCACTGGACGTTACATCTCCATCTGGCGCAAACAGCCCGACGGCAATTGGAAGGTTGTCCTGGATGCGGGCGCCAACGAGCCAGCCGCCGCGGGCGACTGCTGCAAGCTGCCAGCCGGGAACTAGGGCCCAGTGAACAGAATCTCTTTGAGATCCTGAGCCATTGCAACGGCCGGTCATTCCATCCATCTGCGGCGGTGCTGTCCAGTTTCTTTAGGCTTGGACATTGCGACATCGGTCCATTGTGCAAGAGGCGCTAGGGATACACATGCCATGCCAATGGAACTGCGTGAGATGCCATCCCATTGATTTCTACAGTGCTGAGCAGAATTTCGAAATGGGGCAACTTGGCAAGATTTCCGGAGTAGCCCGGGAAAAGAGCGTCGAGATCCCGGCCATTGGTGACGAATTCTGCCGCGGCCTGCGTCCCTGCAAGGGAGAAGCCCTGGACAACCAGCAGGTTTCCGCTGCCGCTCAGATTGGGAAGGAATGAAATGGTGGCCATGCCGCGGTGCTGCGGATCGTGAGGGTCAATGGGGTAATCGCTTTTCTCGCCCGGCTTTGGGTTTCTGTTTTCCACGTGAAGCGTGCCGACCGCAGGGTCGTCATGGACGACGAAATTCATTTGCCCACTGACGACGGCCAGCCAGGGATCCGCCTCCTCCGATCCGGCAAGAATCAGATTCGACTCCTTGAAGTCCTTGAGCTCAAGATCGCGCGCATAGCGGATCTCTGTTCGGTCGGGTATGGCCTCTGGAATGTGTGTGACTTTGACCGCGAACTCCAGATCGCTCATCGATGTGTAGCGTAATGACTCGACAGTTTCGACCATGCGAGGATCGCAGGGCTTGTCGCAGACGGTTGCCTTTCTGTATTCCCCGCCCGCATAATCCGCCAGGCGTATCGTGTGCCCTACCATCAGCCTGGTAATCACCAGGCTGCTGTCGGCTGGAACAATGATGGTTTCCTGATTGCGGTTAAACATTTGCGCCCACAGTTTGTGGGTTGCGGTGTTTTGAAGCGATGCGTGGTAGTGAAGGTAGATAAGAGCCGAAGCGCCGGCAACGGCCGCTACGACGAGTACGACCGCGCCAACCAGGAGTTTCGAAAAGCGCGGGCTGACACTTGCAGCCGGTGGAGCATCCGCATATTTGCTTAAATCTAGATTTGGCGGGGCCGCCTCCGAGGGGGCCCCCGGTGAAGGTGCTTCCTTGGCCGCTGGGTCTAACTGTTCGAATATGGGGACATAGCTTCCACGCGGGATGCTGACCCGCATCTTTTCTGAGGCACCCTCACCGTCAAAATAATCCTGAAGGCGGAGCCGAAGGCGGCTGGCGTGGGAACGGACGATGTTGTCATCACGCGGGTCGTAGTTTGGGGCTCGCTCGAAGACCATCTCTCCGATGGTTCGCTCATTCAGGCTGCCACTTTCTCCGCTTAAGCGCTGCTTGGTTACAAACACCAGAAATGTTGATAGCCGGGGCGAATTCACAAAGCCAGGGCTGGCCGTAATTCGCAGAATTAGCTGCCACCTGGGATCGCTCTCGAGCGCGACTACCGGTGAATCCACCCCAGTCATAACCCCACCCACGAGAACAGCATCTCATAGCCTCCGCGCCGCTGGTGAAGGTTTTGCTGGGATAGGTAAAAAGTGAGGTTAAATCAGAGGTAAAACTGACAAAAATTCGCCCTGTATCTATAACAAAATAAACATAGTAAATGGATTTACTGTGAAATTAAGGTAAAACCACCTTCCCACAGACGAAAACCTCTGAGAAGATAGAAATCGTAGCAGAGATACGTTTCATCCCCGGAGTCATGCAACTAGTAGTTCGATCCCTATTGCTCTCCTATTGAAGCGCCCTAAAGATCCCTGCAATTCAATCCCGTCGATGCCAAATGGGTCAACCATGGGCTTGCCCCGGTCTGCGCAAAAACGGAAAGGTGAATGATGGTTTGTGATCGGTTTGAAGATAACGTTCTTTCCCCAGGGCGGTCCGCACCGGTTCTAAAAGCAAGCGCGATTCTAAAGAGGTTAAGCGGTGGATTGCATACAGTCTTAGTCAAAGCTTCTGACGGTTTTCTTTACGTAGTCAGGATGATGGACAGCTTTCAGGGGCCAAACGTCCTGGCCAATGAGGCTTTGGGCAACGAGCTGGCGAAGTATCTCGGGATTTCGGTTCCAGAATGGCGGCCGATTCAGATCTCCGAAGCCTGCGTAGATAAATACCTCCTGTTGCACTGGACTGGTTCGGACTCCTGGCTCGATCGGCCTGGACCCGGCTTGTATTTTGGTTCGCGATCCGTGTCCCAGGACGAGGACGAGCAGCTCTACCATGAGCTGCCGGAGAATTGGGAAGGCAGGATCAGCAATCGCAGCGATTTCGCCGCGATGCTGCTCCTGGACTTATGGGCAAATCATGTCGGGCCCAGGAAGGCAATCTTTCTTCCGTCTGCCGACGGACTCATGGTGACCGCATACTTCATCGGTAATGGCCAGATGTTCGGCGGCTATTGGGGCCGAGAGGAACAGCACCGAGGTTCCGCACTCTTCCCAGACCGCCGCCTCTATACTCACCTGGACGTGAACCGGATTTTCAACACGTGGCTGCAGAAGGCAATTGCCATGGATGAGAAGATGCTCCTGCAGCTGGCGCGCATTGTTCCTCGCCAATGGCACGACAGCACCTACCTGCAGGAAGTCGCTTCGCAATTGCAGGTCAGGAAGTGGCGCGTAGCCCAATTGCTGGCTCAGGACATGAACCTGGTATCGGGCAGCAGAGACAATCGCGTCTCCGCAGTTGGAATAACCAACGAGAGGATAACGGTCGACAACCAGGCAGGAGGATTGGGAACAGCCAACAAAGAAACCCAGGGTCAAGCAGACTCTGGCGCTGGCGAGTCAAGCCAAAACGGAGAAGTAGCCCCAAACTGAGGCGAGCCTCGAGCGAGCGACGACTGATTCCAAAATAAAAGCGCTCTCATTATTCTTAGGCCTGTGGAAAAACTGGGCCTCTCAGAACTGAAAACAGGCCTCGACAGCGAAATCTGGTTACCACCGCAGTTACCACTCTTGCCGGGAAGAACTCATCGGCAGGAGTGGTTTCTGTGAAAATCTATGCATGACTCTGGGAAACGCCGGGGAATGGATGTTAAGGGCGCTGTTTCAAGTGCCCGAGGTAACACGAGAATGCAAATTAGACATAGATTTAGAGTTACTTAGGTCGCAATGCAATTGACCCATAATTCCCCTCTTTGTGGCAGAGTCAATACCCCCCAACTATCGGATACTGAACGCGGGGTCAACTTGCCTGATGAGCGCCGTCCCAACTTCGCAGCGCGCGGAATTCCATGTGCTCGCTTCGCGCTCGGAATTCGATATCTTCGATCGCAATCCGGATCCAGCTCTTGATGAATTGATCGAGTTCGTCGCGGTGTTGTGTGGGGCAGACTACGCCTACATCGGTTGGATGGACTTCAATCGCCTCTGGTTCAAAGCGCAGTTCGGATTTCACGCACCGGAACAAGGGCGTTCGTCAACCGCTTGCCAGTGGGTGTTGAAGAAGGGTGAGCCACTCCTGATTCAGGATGCAGGTCAGGATCAGCGCTTTCCGCCGGAAGGCATCCCGGTGGTGGGCGGGGTTCCGTGTCGCTCCTATGCCGGAACGCCCCTGATTACCAGTGCGCAGCAAGTTGTCGGAACCATGGCACTGCTGGCAAAGGAACCGAACAAGTTTACGCAACAACACCTGACCTTCCTTGAAGTGATGGGCCGCCAGGCAGTCACTCGGCTTGAGTTGTACAACCGCATCCGCGCCCAGGAACAGGCCCAGCGCGTGCGGCAACGAGCCGAACGTGCGCTGGCCATTGAGCGATGCTTTGTGGCCGCGACACTGGACGCGATTCCCGCTCTGGTTACAGTGCTGGATACGGCAGGCCGCATGGTGCGGATGAACGACCCCTGCGCGCAACTGACCGGAATCAGCCTGACAGACACCGGAGCAAAGCCGTTTGTGGACGAGATTCTGGAGCCGGAAGACCGGGCTTGGGCTACGACGAAGCTACGCGAAGCTGCGGCCGGAACTGTGACCGGCCCACACGAAACCGCGTGGCGGATCGCTGAAGGCAAAACGCGCCGCGTGACATGGACGATTCGACCGCTCAAGGGACCGAACAATGAAGTCCAGTACCTGATCATCAGTGGACAGGACGTGACCGAGCAGCGGCAGATGGAGCTGGCGCTGCTGTCTAGCGAAGAGCGATACAGAGAGCTCGTGGAAAACAGCCTGGGCTTCGTCTTTACCTGCTCGATGGATGGACGACTGACTTCGCTGAATGCTTTTACCGCGGAGACGCTCGGCTATCGTGCCGAGGCTTTGATTGGACGTGCAGTTGGAGACCTGTCGAATTTGCACGGTGCCGCTACCTTCCAGGAATGCCTGCGCACTCTGGGGACGAAAGAAGAGTGGCAAGGCGCGGTGCCGCTGCGCCGCAGTGACGGCATCTACCGCCGCATTGCCTTCCGCGGCCGGCGCATGGAATTGCCTGGGGAACGGCCCTTCATCCTTGCTCACGGCATGGATGTGACCGAGCAGCACGAAGCGGAGGAAGCGCTGCATCTGATCACACGCCAGCGCGAGTTGATCCTCGAGTCTGCCGGCGACGGCATCTACGGAATCGACCTCGACGGACGGTTGACTTTCATCAACCAGGCCGCTGCACGTGCGCTTGGATACACCGCCGACGAGCTTACGGGTCGCGACATGCACGACGTGATCCACCACAGCCACGTCGACGGCACACCTTACTCGAAGGCCAGCAGCCCGATTCTTCAAGGCATGCGCCGCTGCGAAACCGTGCGCATGCGGGATGAAGTGTTCTGGCGCCACGACGGTGTTGCAGTTCCGGTGGAATACACCGCGACCCCGCTGCTGGACGATGGCCGGATCTCCGGCATGGTCATCGCCTTTCAGGACATCACTGACCGCCGCCGCCTCGAGCGCATGAAAGATGAATTCGTCTCCACGGTCAGCCACGAACTCCGTACTCCGCTTACTTCGCTGAGGGCGTCGCTGGGGCTCATCGCTTCGGGATCTTTGGATAAGCGCCCGGAAAAGCAGCGCCAAATGATCGATATGGCGATCGGAAACTGCGATCGCCTGGTGCGCCTGGTCAACGACATCCTCGACTTCGACAGCGGCGAAAAGGGCAAACTACCACTGCGCCGCCAGCCCGTGGAAGCTGTGGACCTACTTCGACGCGCAGCGGACGTGGCGCACACCACGGCAACACAGTTTCATATTGGCTTCCGCATCGACGCGCCGCCAGCAGCGGTTATTGCAGACCAGGATCGCATTTTACAGGTGCTCAATGAGTTGGTTACAAATGCTCTGAAGTTTTCTCCGCGCGATACCACGATTCGCCTGGGCGCGCATCCCTTCGGCACCAGCGAAGTCTGCTTCTCGGTAGAAGACCAGGGCCGAGGCATCGCACCGGAAAAGTTGGAACGCATCTTCGAGCGGTTCCACCAGGGCGACGCATCCGACTCCCGCGCCCTCGGCGGCACGGGTCTCGGGCTGGCTCTTTGCCGCAGCATCGTGGAGCAGCATGGAGGGCGCATCTGGGCCGAGAGCATGCCCGGCCAGGGAAGCCGCTTCCAGTTCACACTGCCCGCCGCCCCTTCAACCCCATGATAGCCGCCGCTGGCACCGAGCCTGCAAAGAAAACCCTGCTCCAACTACCGCTGCCATGACAGCAAATGCGCGCCTTCCCTGTGGCTGCTCGATGCGAATCGTAACGGCCGCCTTCTGCGCCAATAACTGCCTTTTTTCTTCCGCACCGCTGATCTTTACGGGTAGAATTGCGCCCATCCAAAGGAGGCATCAATGGGACGCAGATATGCCAATATCCTCGAAACAGTTGGCAACACCCCTGTTGTGAAAATCAACAAACTCGCACCGCCGCACGTGAACCTCTTTGTTAAGGTTGAAGCTTTCAACCCGCTTGGCTCAGTCAAGGACCGCCTCGCCCTTGGCGTCATCGAAGATGCGGAAAGGACAGGGCAGTTGAAGCCGGGACAAACGGTGATTGAGGCTACCAGCGGCAATACTGGCATCGGACTGGCCATGGTCTGCGCGCAGAAAGGCTACCCGCTTGTGGTGACGATGGCTGAGACCTTCAGCATCGAGCGCCGCAGACTCATGCGCTTTCTGGGAGCCAAGGTCATCCTAACTCCCGCTTCAGCAAGAGCTGTGGGCATGGTGAACAAAACCGTTGAGCTTGCCGAAGCGCATGGATGGTACTATACGCGCCAGTTTGAAAATGAAGCCAATGCCGACATGCATTCGCGGACCACGGCGAAGGAGATTCTGGACGACTTCAAAGGCGAGCGCCTCGACTACTGGGTGACAGGATTTGGCACGGGCGGCACGTTGAAGGGGGTTGCGCGCGTGCTGGCCAAAGAGCGGCCTGAGACAAAGATCGTTGTCTGTGAACCGGAGGACGCCCCGCTGCTCTCCAGCGGCATTGAACAGCAGAGGAATCCGGACGGGTCGGCGGCGGCGGCGCACCCTTCATGGAAACCCCATCCAATGCAGGGCTGGAGCCCGGACTTTGTGGCAAAGCTTGCGGGAGACGCCGTGGCGTCTAAGGCCATCAGCCAGGTATTGCGTATCGCGGGGCCGGATGCTATCCGCTGCAGCAAGGAACTCGCGCGAAAGGAAGGGATTTTCGTCGGCATTTCCTCTGGCGGAACCTTTGCGGGGGCGTTGCAGGTAGCTGCGGAGGCTCCAAAGGGATCGACAATCCTGTGCATGTTACCGGACACAGGGGAGCGCTATTTGAGCACCCCGCTTTTTGCCGACGTTGCCACGGACATGACCGAGGAAGAGGTTGCGATCTCCCATTCCACTCCCGGTTGCTGGCTTCAGCCCGCATCATAGATCAATCGCGAAACTCGATCGGCCAGCTCGCGGCGATTTCTGCAGCTGGCCGCAATATTCATGTCATTGGCCCGTGAGACAATCTCTTCGTCAGCCATTTTCCCCTTACTCAAAACTCCCCGGCTGCCGGATGAAGAACCATGGCCTTATCCTCAAGCATTCAGAACCTGCTCTTTGGCAGGCCGCTGGCGACGAGCGAAGAACGCGCCG
>PLKU01000172.1:334-3258 GCA_003140705.1 Acidobacteriaceae bacterium | reverse complement strand
GAGCTGTAAGCCAATGCGGGCGAGGGCAGGTTAAAGCCTGCCCTACGACCGAGAACGTTGGCCGTTTGGGCGGGGCATGCTTTATAGCTTGCCCGTTTCGTTTGCCGCTTCTCACGGCGTGCCCTCTGTGCCCGGCTCGGTGAGAGGCTCCCGAGCGGAGGACCGATTACCGCGCCGACTTCAGCACAATGATCAGCACGACGAGCATCACTACCGCGGCCACCAGCATCGCGATCTTGGCCTTGCTGTAGGGCCGTTCGCCTTGCACTTCGCCGGTGCGGGCGTTTACCGCCACCTGGTATACCTTGCCTTGGAATCGATAGGCGCCGATCTAGACGGGCAACAGAAGGTGGCGGAACATCACGTTGGCGTATTGGGTCTCCAGGTTGTCGATTCGCTGCTCGTCGCCGCCGATGGCTTGGCGCACGTCCTGAGCGATGGTCTTCTGCATGTTACCCTTGGCCTTTTCGAAGCCGTCGGGCAGTTCCAACTGGTATCGTTGTGCCTTGAAGCCGGCCAGATAGGCGGGCTCGTAGGGGCACATGGATTCCAAATCCCAGGGCTCAAGCGCGTTCAGTTTGGCTTCCGCCACGGCTCGCGATGCCGCCACCAGCACCCCGTCGAAATGGCGCTCCACCTCGCCCGCCGCCGGGTACCAGGCGGTCCGCTGCACCTGCCGCGATTGCTGCTGGCTGTTGCCGTTGCTGTCGGTTTCGGTGTAGTATTCCGTCTCCCAGTAATGCTGGCCGCGTTCCCCGGTGTAGCGGCTGCCGGTATCGGCATCGTAATCCCAGAAGGGCAGGTAGACGCCGTTGATGCCTTCGGGACGGGCGACGCGCTTGAGCGCGTTGGGGGCGAACCATCGGGACTGCAGCCATTGGCGGACCTCGGTCAACGCCTGCTCCTTGGGGACTTTGGCGGGCAGCAGGGCGTCGGGAGCGATTAGCGGGTCGGCGGCCTTGGCTTGCGCCACCAGTGCGGCGCCGCAGAATGGGCAGAGACCGGC
Source organism: Acidobacteriaceae bacterium (assembly GCA_003140705.1). GTDB lineage: Bacteria > Acidobacteriota > Terriglobia > Terriglobales > Acidobacteriaceae > Telmatobacter. The sequence goes on along the minus strand of PLKU01000172.1, from coordinate 2,252 downwards.
CACCTCGGGAGGTTCGAAGGCCACCACGCTGCCGCAGCCGCCGCAGCTCACTTCGAGCGCCTGGCCGGTGAGCGGCTGCAGCTTCGACGCGCCGGCCGCGATGTATTCGTCGAATCCGTGGGAAGGAACTTTGTTGCCCTCCGCGGGCACTGCGAGTGCCTGCGTCTGTCCGCAGAACGGGCACTTCATTCCACCCGTGGCAGGGTCGAACCGCATGTCTGCCGCGCATCCGGGGCAGGGGAACCGCGCGGCTATCTTTTCGGGCGGCATGAGAGCTGCTTACTGTTGCGCGCCGCCGCACTCCGAGCAGAAATGGGCCGCACGGGGAATCGGCTTGCCGCAACTGATACAGAATTTGGTGGCCCCGCCGGCGGCGGGCGCGGCCGGTGCGGCGTCGGCGGGTACCGCCGGCACTGCGGCGGGAGGTCTGGCGGCGGCCATCATCTGCTGCGCCATCGCCATGCCGGCTCCGAGGCCGACTCCCGCGCTGGCGGCTCCGCCTCCTTCGTTGGCGGCGGCGATCGGCATCGATTGCGCCACCTGAAACTGCGTGTACCGGCCCATGTCGCCCACCATGTTCATGCCGATGCGCTGGTCGAGGAGTTTTTGCAACTCATCGGGGAGGGAGATGTTCTCCACCACAAATTGATTGAGCGCGAGACCGAGCGCGGTGAATGCTGGATTCATCAGCTGCACCAACTTGTCAGCGAGTGCGGACTGGTTGGCCGTCATATCCAGGAAAGACAGATCGCTTGAGGCAAAAATCTCCGTCATGCGGGCGACGATCGTGTCGCGCAACTGACCTTCAAGGTCGCCGACGAAGTAACTATCGCGCGTGCCGCTGATCTGGGTGAAGAAGACGCGCGGATCGACGATGCGGTAGGAGTAGATACCGTAGCAGCGGATTCGAACGGCGCCGAATTCCTTGTCGCGAAAAGTAATGGGTGTGGCTGTGCCCCACTTCTGGTCGATCTGCAGCCGCGAAGAGAAGAAGTAGACATCCGACTTGAACGGGGATTCGAAGCCCTTATCCCAATTCATCAAATCCGTGAGTACGGGCAAATTGCGGGTCGTCAGGGTGTAAAGACCAGGGCCAAAGCTGTCTGCAATTTTGCCTTCATTGACGAAGGCTGCCATCTGGGACTCGCGCACGGTAAGCTGGCCGCCATTTTGTATCTCCATGTCCTGCATGGGATAGCGGTAGGCAAGAATGCCGTCGACCGATTCATTCCACTGGATAACATCAATAAGCTGCTTGGCCAGGAACTTTGCGATGGTCACAAGATTCTCCTGGGGAGAATGTACCACGAGCCGCAATTGTTGGTTTATAGCACGGAAGAAGTAGATGAGATCAAAGTAAGTCACGCGGCTTTCATATGGCGCGTTCCGCGAATCATTGTGCTCGGGAGTTAGAGGCGTGCCGCGCTGATTGCTTTGTTACCGAATGTGATGAGGCGGCTTTTAATGCGGGGCTTTCCCGTGGCGCGTTCGCAGGCTGCCTAAGATCCAACTTGCTTGTGCAAGCGTTCCCCAACGGCAGACAGATAATTGCGAATGACCGATTCGGAATGATTCTGTGGATCAGAAGAGATAACTCCTCTGTGCTTTCAAGACCATCACATATTGCGTCGAGATAGTGCTGGGGGGTGTCTGTCAGGCCGGGCAGAATCCTGTAGTCGAAGACGTGCTCGACCGCTTCCACCGGATTTGCGCTGAATTGAATGGGATAGANNAGATCAGCCTGCGAAGAATCCCGCGCCCTTGATTGTCGAGTCTCATTTCTCCCTCCTTCGATTGAATTAACTAAACAGAAAGAGGGCCCTTCTGGTATTCCCGCATCGGACTTGCTCTGGTCCAATGCGCCCGTCCAGTTGATCGTTAAAGCTTGCACTGATTCAGCGGTTCTTAATGCATGCCG
>PLKU01000172.1:0-327 GCA_003140705.1 Acidobacteriaceae bacterium | reverse complement strand
TGTAGACGTCCTGATAGCCCTGCACCTGGGCTTGCGCATTGAGCTGGTTGTAAATGGAGGCGAGAGCCATGGACCTGCCGTTGGATTGGCCGACGCTGCCGCCAAAGAATCCGGTGAGTGCCTGCGAGTGCTGCTGAAAAGCGATGGAGGCCGAGGACATGGCGGTTTGCAGATGCTGCTGATGCCAGGAGGCGCGGCTGGTGACCTGGGCGTTGGTGACGGCGATGAGGATGCTTCCCCCGATGTTACGGGAGAAATTGATGAGGCCTGCCACCTGGTTGCTGTCCTCTTTGGGCATGCCCACATAGGCGGCGGTGGTGATGGAGA
>PLKU01000412.1 GCA_003140705.1 Acidobacteriaceae bacterium | reverse complement strand
TCGATCCCGACCCGCGCCTCCATACCTTTCAACAACTTAAAGCTGATAAGTTGCAGACGAGCGTCGACGCCGTTGGGGGCTCAGGCATTGCTCCGCCCATCAGACTGGGAGCGCTCTAGTTGGCGGAGTCCTTCTGGCGAGTAGCCTTGACGGCAGAAAGAACTCCAATGCCCACCATCACCACGCCACCCGCGAGAATCCAATGCGAGGGCATGTGAACCAGGTGTGCGATGTAAACCAGTCCGCCAATCAGGATTGCAAACCCGATTGCATAAATCCCAAACGACATAAAGTCACCTTCTGGAGTCGGTCGCGGTTCAACTGCGTAACGCCGGTTTGTATCCAGCTTGACGTACAGGAGGCAATCGGGCGGCGGTGCTTAAACCCATTGAGCTCGCTCGGCCTTTCACCGTGGCTTTGGTGGCAGGGTGAGAAGATTTGGCCTGGATGCGTTCTCATCCGGAAGTTGATCGTGCAGAACCACAGTCAGCAGAGATCGATGCACCCAAATGCGGGCGTCGTAATCGATGTAGCCAAGCTTCCTGAAGCGATTCATGAAAAAGCTCACACGTGACCGCGTTGTGCCAATGATTTCCGCCAGTGTCTCCTGTGTCACCGCCGGAATCAGCGTCCCGGGTTCGCCCGGCTCGCCGTACTCCGCCATTAACAGCAGTGTTCGTGCCAGGCGTCTCTCGCTGGAGTTGAACAGCTGATCGATGAGATCCGCCTGGGTTCTTATGCCCCGGAGGAGCATGAATTGCAGGAAAAAATCAGAGAATGCGTGCTCTTCATGCAGCGCTCGGAGCATCTCATTCCGTTCGATCTTCAGCAGCGTGCAGGCAACAAGGGCTGTTGCTGACCCCACACGCAACACCCCCCCATGGGTGATTGCCTCTTCGCCGGCAAAGTCCCCGGCGCCCATCAACGTAACGGTGGCTTCTTTGCCCCTCTTTGAAACAACCGTGATCTTGGCCCGTCCGGTCTGCAGAAAGAACACCGATTCGGCGGGGCTTCCCTGAGCAAAGAAAGCCTGCTTCGCCCGCACCTGAAGGATCTGTCTTCCTATCCCCTCGGTCGAAAGGTACTTGGCGGAATCAAAAGGCTTCTTCGCTGCTCCATCCATCTGGATGCACTCCTGTCGCGCGGCCCGTAAAACGTTCTTTCGCTCAAATGCCGCTGCAGCGAGAGAGGTTCCACGAACTTACTCCTCTACGCCAGTTCGCTCATATGGGAAGCATCCCATCGATTCGTGCGAAAGTCTGAGCATTATGGCTCATTGTCCGCATCTGCATCAGCAGAATTTGCCCGCATCCTGTGGCCGAATCGACAGGTGGCTTTTCACTATCTCCCTCTTCGCGCAACTTCCGCACACTAAAATCGAACGAGGATCGGAGTTACCCATTCGTGCGGAGGTTTGTGTGGAGTTTTGACTTCTCTACGAAGGGCCGCATGTCGCGGTTGCCAAGGACAGAGCACGCGCCACACAACAGCACGATCTGCGACGTCATTTCCATAAGCAGCTCAGACGGCTTTAGACCACCCATCCCAATCTCCTTCGCCTCGCGCAACCGGTTGGCATGGTGGCCGCATCTCGGGCCGGGCAGCCCGTGTCCCCCGCTGATGAAGACAACCTGAACTTTATGCGTTCGGGCTGGAGTCAGTTGGGAAGCCAATGGGGTCGGCTCGGCTACAACTTTGTACCGCTGGCCACTCTGGATATGTATCTCCAATGCAGTGTTGAGGTCTTGTTCCTCCGCCCGATTCAATCCGGGGTGCTGATCAATGCAGGAGATTTGGATCCGCGTGTAAAACCCCTCCTTGCAGCTTTCCGCTTGCCGAATAGCTTTGATGAAGTGGCGGCAAGTCCTCCAATCCCCGATGAACATCCTTTTTTCTGTCTGCTACAAGACTCGTTGCAGATCACGGAGATCAAGGTGACCACTGATGATCTGCCGCTCCATCCCTACGAGAGAGATCTCAGGGCGCACGACGTCTTTCTCGGGGTTACCATCCGGCTCAACCCGACAATTCCGCACCCTCGGGCATGGGTCTTCTAAACGCCGCAACCCAATGCCCCGACGCGCAGGCCAATCCATCCTTACAGTTTCTACCCATCCAGAATCACCCGATCCAGCGGCGACCTTTTACTGCCATTGCCAGGCATTCTCAAGCATCAGGAACGCCGAGGATTCCCGCCNNCCGCCGCTGGAGCGGCAGATTATTCCCATTTTGTCGCTCGTTTACTGTTCAAGCACACAGCCGAAGGCAATAACCAATAAGTAACATTGCGTGCGGTACTTTCGCGGGTATACTCCAGCAGGTACTGGCACGTGGAACCAAGAAGTCAGCGATGGCCCTTGGCCGCGGCCCCTTATGTTCTTCTGCGTTTCTGTCCGTTTGTCGCCAACCACATGGAAGCGCAGTGTTTACAACGTTGCATGGAGTTGCACATGAACCGCACCCCAGTTCAAGTCGCCAGTCCGGAGCTTGACGGAATCACCGTCTTCGGAACTGCCGTCGTCTTGACCCAAAACACCAGCAACGCGGAAGTCTATTTCGTAAGCGGCCAGCGCGCAGCAAAATCAAGAGCAGCCTTCGCTGCCATGCGCAGAGCTCCGCGACGTCTCATCAGCATCATGCTTGCACTTGCGGCGCTCCTGCCCATGGCCGCAGGCGCGCATGCGCAAGTCTCATTTGGATCGCAAAACGACGGCACCACATCCGGCGCTCAAAGCGTCACTGTCACTGCGCAGGTCGCCGCTACAGTGAACTCGGTACTGGTGTTGACCTCCGGTGTGCCCAGCCTTGACTTTGCCGTCGGTACCGGAACGTCAAACTGCCTGGTGACCCTGGCCAAGGGCGCAACATGCACGGAATCCGTCACGTTCACGCCCTCGGTGCCAGGCCTTCGCATGGGCGCGGTGGTCCTGCTTGATAACAACAGCAACGTCATCGGCACTGCCTATCTGTCGGGAATAGGGTTGGGTGGTCTGGGGGTTCTGGTTTCCGGCAACATGCCCGGAATCGCCGGCCAGGGACGTCTCTTCAGTGGGCCTCTCGGAGATGGCGGACCCGCGACGCAGGCCTCGCTGAACCTGCCTTCCGGAGTTGCACTCGACGGATCAGACAACCTGTATATCGCTGACAGCCTCCACTATCGCGTCCGCATCGTGAATGCCAAAACCGGCATCATCACCACCGTTGCCGGCATCGGACAGCCCGGCTATACCGGCGACAACGGGCCAGCCAACAAGGCAACCCTCAACACCCCGTCTGGCGTGGCCATCGATGGGGCTGGCAATCTCTTCATTGCAGACACGGGCAACAATGTCGTTCGCAAGGTTACGGCGTCCACTGGAATCATCACCACTGTGGCCGGCAACGGCCTGCCCGGCACCCCGGCAAACGTAGGTGATGGTGGGCAGGCAGTCCTTGGCAATCTCAGTCAACCGATTGGCGTCACCGTTGACGCCGGCGGCAACCTGTTTATTGCCGACTATGCTGACCATCGCATCCGCAGAGTCGATGCCGTTACGGGCATCATCACCACTGTTGCTGGAAATGGAACAACCAATCCAGGGACCGGTGTTGGCGGATTCGCCGGAGACGGCGGCCCGGCCACGAAGGCTGAGCTCAACTTCCCGTATACGGTCGGATTCGACACGGCTGGGAACATGTACATCCCCGATTCCCTGAACAACCGCGTTCGCATGGTAAATACCTCCGGCGTCATCACTACCTATGCTGGAAACGGAACGCCGAGCTTTGGAGGCGACGGTGGTCCCGCTACTTCTGCCTCCCTCTTCTCGCCTGAGGGCGTCGTTGCAGATCCGGCTGGGAACATCTATATCTCTGACACGCAAAACGCCGCAATTCGCAAGGTAAGCTCCGCAACCAGCGCCACCGCTGGAGAGATCACGTCCATCGCTCTGAATGCCCGCGGCGAAGATCTTTACATCGGAGCCCTGTATCCCCTCAGCATCTACGCGCCTGTCGGCATCACCATGGACGGCAGCGGCAATATCTACGTCGCCAATTACTACAACCAGCTTGTCCAGGAGATTCAAAGCAACTTTGTCGCTCTCGACTTCAGGTATACGCCCATCCGTCAGGGCTCGATATCCGCACCGATGCTGCAGGAAGTTGAGAATGATGGCAATTCACCCTTCGATGTGACTTCAATTACCTATGGTCCAAATGTCACATTCGATCCCACGACGACCACGTGTGTCATGAGCCCCCCGTTGATGACTGTGAATGAAGACTGCAAGATCGGTGTCGTCTTTGCGCCGTCCAAATCAGTTGTCATTCCGCCGCCCAACATTGCGCAGCAGATAATTGACAACGTCGATGTCGCCGGCAACACGGTGAACACTCCCCTCGACATCCAGGTGTGGGCCATCGCAACGGTTGTCAATGCTACAACGACCACCTTGACGGCCAACCCCAATCCATCGGGATATGGCAACAACGTTAGCTTTACAGCAACCGTGACCACCGGTGTTGGAACGGGGCCACTGACGGGAACTGTGACCTTCTACATTGACGGCGTTGTTGCTCCCGGGGCGCCGATCATCTTGAACCAGGCAGGCGTCGCTGTCTTTTCAACCAACACGCTCACCGTTGGAGTGCACCAGATCAAGGCGTCGTACGCCGATAACAACTCACCGCCCCTTCATTTCCCCAGCACATCGGCGCCTTTGACTGAGACGGTGCTTGAAGGCACGGTCACTGCTCTCGTCTCCAGCCAGAACCCATCTGCAATAGGGCAAAGCGTCACCTTCACGGCGACGGTCACAGTACCGCCCGGCGGAGGCAACGTGCCCCCCGACGGCACCGTTCTGTTCTACGACGGCGCGGCCATCCTTGGCGCTACCACACTGAGCGCGTCAGGCGTGGCGACATTCACCACCTCCACTCTCACGAATGGCGCGCATTCCATTACCGCCGTGTATGGCGGTGATTCAAACAACCAGATCACTGGCAGCACCTCGGCCGTTTTGACTCAAGAGGTCCTGGCAAGTTCCGGCGTGACCATCGTTTCAAGTCTTAACCCCTCCGTTTACGGCTTGTCCGTCACCTTCACCGTTACCATTGCCACCACAGGGGTTGCGCCCGCATCAGGAACGGTCAACATTCTTGATGGAGGCGTGCAAATCGGCACCGCTACGCTTGCGGCTGGCGCGGGAACATTTACGACCTCTTCGCTCATGGTCGGCTCCCATGCCATCTCGGCGGCCTACCTTGGCGATACGAACTACGGTCCCGGCAACTCCCCGGCCATCAACCAGGTAGTCACGCAGGCATCCACCACAACAGCTGTGGCAGCTTCTCCTAACCCAGCCTTCGCCGGCGGGACAGTGGCCCTCACGGCCAGCGTCAAAATCACGAAGGGCTCCGCGACACCGACCGGCGTCGTCACCTTCACCAGCGGTGCCGTCACTCTGGGCAGCGCGGCGCTCGGCGCGTCCGGAACCGCCGCCGTGAATGCGACCTTTGCGGTCGGCAACTACAACATCGTTGCCACCTATTCAGGAGATTTGAACGACGCCGGCAGCATCTCCGCACCGCTTCCGTTGACAGTGCAAATTGCATCCACCACCACCGCGGTCACGGCCACCCCGAATCCTGCTATCGTCACCACTCCGGTGGCGCTCACCGCCAAGGTCACCAGCACAGGCGGGATACCCACAGGCTCGGTCACCTTCTTTGCTGATGGCGTTTCCATCGGAACCTCCGCCCTCGACGTCACAGGCACGGCCACCCTCAGCATCTCCACTCTCCCAACCGGCACCCACGTCATCACTGCAACCTATGCCGGCGATGTCAATAACACGCCCAGCACCTCGCCGGCTTATAGCCTCGTGGTGGGAACCATCCCCACGGCCACAGCTCTCGGAGCCACGTCCTCCTCCGCTCCCAACTCGCAGGTGGCTCTCGTGGCCACGGTAATCGATAGTTCCGGCCCCACGCCCACAGGCACCGTAACCTTCACCAACAACGGCACGGTTATCGGAGCAGCCACCCTGAACTCAAGCGGCGTGGCAACCCTCAACCCGAATCTATCTACTGGCACCTACAGCATCGTTGCCAACTATGGCGGAGACCCGCTGCACTCCCCGTCTGCATCGCTTCCGGCTACGGTCCTGGGCACGCCGCTTGACTTCAATATCGCCGTGAATCCGCAATCAGTCACCATCAAGACCTCGCAAAGCGCAACGGTCAACATCACGTTTACCTCCATCAGCGGATTTACTGACACTCTCGGTCTGGGCTGCGCTTCGCTTCCGGCTGCAGTCAACTGCCATTTCTCCAGCCCCAGCGTCACCCTCGCGGCCAACGGCACTCAAACCGCCCAGGTAACCATTGACACTAACAATCCGCTCAGCGGTGGCTCGGGTTCCTTGATCACCCAGCCCAACAGCCACGGTCCCTATCTGGCGGGCTTGTCCCTGCTGGGTCTTCCGATCAGCGTTTTGCTCGGTTTCTTTGTGTGGCGATTCCGCAAGCGCCACAGCACGGTCTTCACCGCGATTCTCGTCTTGTTGCTCTCTGGCGCCGCAATGCTGGTTAACGGTTGTTCCGCCGGATTCTCCCAGGTCACCGCAACACCGGGCACCTACGTGATTCAGATTTCCGCCACCGGCACCAACAGCGACGTCATCCACTATCAGAACGTGACACTGAACATTACTCCATAGGTCGATCGGATGATTCACTGCGCAGGAGAAAGATGAAGAGCGTTTTTTCCTCAGGTCACGGATGGTTGGGTGATCGACGTAAGTCCCCGTCGATGGGTCCTGTCCTCCAGGGCGCAGCGACGACTCCTGCTCGCCGCCATGCAACCTCATGCATTGGGACGTTCCTCGCTTTCGTCTTGTTCGCCGCTTTCTTCATGATCGCAAGCTTCGCATCCGCCCAGGTGGCGCCTGCGGGAGATGCTGGCGGCTACAACCTCACAGTTGGCGCCACGGCCACCGGCGACTACCTGCAATACGGCGCGCGAAAAATGATCGGCATCAATGCGATCGTTGACATCGACACCAAGCGCCGCACCGGCCTCGAAGGCGAAGCTCAATGGCTGATCTTCCACCAAACGGCCAATGTCCACACCTCCGCGTATTTGGTCGGTCCCCGTTACCACCTCACTTACGGACGGTTTCAGCCATATTTCAAAGGATTGATCGGCTTTGGTCAGTTCAATTACCCCTATAACTATGGAACCGATACCGACCTGGTAATTGCGCCCGGGGGTGGCGTTGATTTCCGCCTCACTCACAGAGTCCGTCTGCGCCTCGCCGACTTCGAATACCAGTTCTGGCCACAGTTCCACTTTGGCGCCATGTCGACGTACGGCATCAGTTCCGGCATCCGCGTTCGCATCTTCTAGAACGCGCTCGCGACGATCTTCGCAGTGTGACTCGGGTCACGGTGGTCCGCAGGAAGCTTCGGTAGCCTCGAAGTGACGGGCGCAAAGCCAATCGCGTGCCCTCATGCAGTCCCGCAATCATCCCAGCAGTAATCGAGGAGTTTTTCATTATGGCTTACGTCGTTACCGATGCCTGCACCAAGGATTTTGTGTGCGTAGCAGAATGCGCCACGGCCGCCATTGCGCCAACGGCGGCTGATCCGGCCGCCGGAACCGTCTCTCAAGTGTTCATTAATCCCGATGAGTGCATCGACTGCGGCAACTGCGCCGAAATCTGCGCACAAAACGCCATCTTCCCGGGCGACGATCTGCCCGCAGACAAAGCGCACTTTGCTGAGAAGAACAGGGCCTATTTCAACTAGAGCCCTGTGTAGATCTGAGCGATGATCCGGCCTCAGGCCGGGCGCCCTGCGTCTCTACGGTTGTGCTTTTGCCGGTGTGACAGTAGGGGGCGCGGTGGGCCGAGGCTGATTGGTCGCAGGCAGGCCTTGCGCTGTCGCTTGCGATCCAGACTGAGCAGCTGGCATCACCGGCAGAGTCAGCGTCTGCACTGTCGCGGGATCATCTCGCAGTTTCAGATAAAGCACTCCGTTCACCGGGTGGGGTACGCTCAGCTGGGTTCCGGTAAACTCCGGCCCCAAATCGGTAGCATTTTCGAAGTCCGGCGTCGCGCTGATTGAGCTAGCCAGAAAGAGATTTGCGCCCGTCAGCGTGCATGGTTTGGCAACGTTGCGCGCAATGCAGCTCCCTGAACCCCGGCAGCCTCACCAGCGTACCCAAGGGCAGCCAATCGCCGGCCACGCCGTCCTCGGAGATCGCGCGCGCCGCCACCGGCCCAAACGCCGAAGAGCCCAGGCGGGCCAGCGTGTCCACGCTTCCCATCGCCGTCTTCGCATCCCCAAGCATCAGGCTGCCATCGGCC
>PLKU01000361.1:5543-5677 GCA_003140705.1 Acidobacteriaceae bacterium | reverse complement strand
AGATTCATCGCAACACGTATATTCAGGCGCCTCTCTTGCTGAACGAAAATCTGCAGCTGAAGAAATCGCCATGGCTGCTCTTTGCGGGGCAGCTTGCCGGCGTCGAGGGCTACACGGAGTCGATTGCGACGGGG
>PLKU01000361.1:0-5506 GCA_003140705.1 Acidobacteriaceae bacterium | reverse complement strand
TCACCTTCGACCTGCTGGAGCCCTTGGAAGAAGAGCTACGCAAGAAGGTTCGCGACAAGAAGGAACGGCATCGACTTGTGTGCGAACGGTCGCTGGCAGCATTCGGCGCGTGGTGGGCAGCGATCGGACAAGGAACAATTTCATTGCGGAGATAACGGCCGCGTGGCATTGTGTTAGGCTGGCCTGTCTCGGAGCAAGCCTTATGAGAGCCTTCTCTGCCTCGGATGCAATCTCTCCTGCCATTGAACGGACAAGGCGCTATCTCTTTCATCCGTTCGAATGGGGAACATATCTGAAGCTGGCAGCGGTTGCCTGCATCACCGAGGGATTCTCTGCCAACTTCAACATCTCGTATCGCCAGCATCCATCGTCTGGGCCTGGCACCTCGACGCCGTTCAACCTGTCGAGTGAAGTCATCGTTTTTATCCTAATTGCGGTGCTGGTCTGTTTCGCCATCGGCATCCTTTGCTTCTATCTGGTCACGCGGCTTCGCTTCGCCTTTTTCCACTGCGTGCTTTATAAGACGAAAGAGATTCGTCCGGCGTGGGCATTGTATTGTGCGCAGGCGATGCGCTTGTTCAAGGCGGGTTTGGCAATCTGGATGAGCTTACTGGTCATCGCGTCCTTGATGGCGCTGCCATTCGCTCTGCCTCTCTACCACGTCTTTCAGTCTGCTCAATCAGGCGGGGAGTTCGACGTCGGCAGCTTTTTCATGGTGTTTTTTCCATTGATGGGGATATTTGTNNTGGCCTGCGCCATGGACGTGGTGATGCACGATTTCATGTTGCCGCACATGGCGCTCGAAGGCGCTTCGTTTGGCGAAGCCTGGAGGGCGGCCCGGCCGCGGATCGGAGCGGCGAAGGGGTCGTTTTTCTTGTTTATCTTCTTACGAGCATTGCTTCCATTGGTCGCAATGATTGCCATGATGATTGTCGCGGCCATTCCGCTGCTAATCGTCGGTGGTATTGTTGCTCTCTCCGCGGCAGGCTTTCACTCCCTGTTTGAGGATGCAACCGGCGCGGTCGCTGTCATCGGTGTTGCCTTCGAAGTCCTTTTCGGCTTCATTGGTCTCTGCATTGGCCTGGCGGTGGCCTTCGGCCTCGGCGGTCCGATTGCAACGTGGATCCGGAACTTTGCCCTGATTTTTTATGGAGGCCGCTACGACACCCTCGGAGACATCCTCTATCCGCCGACGCCTCCGGCACCGGTGATTGTCACTGCAGACGTTGACTGACCATGGCAACGGTGCGCAGGAGTGTTGTCGTCTCTATTCTTTTTACGGTTTTTGGTGGGCCGGGACTGGTGCTGGTGTATTTGCCTCTGTGGATTACACACTTCCGCATGCCTGCCGGCGAGCCTCTTTGGCAAACGATGATCGCCGCAGTGCTGATCTTTGCCAGCCTGACACCTCTGCTGGATTCGATTCGCCGGTTTATCTATGCGGGCCGCGGAACGCTGATGCCAACGGTGCCAACCGAACACCTGGTGGTGACCGGTTTCTATCGCTATGTCCGCAACCCGATGTATGTGGGGGTTTTGACAGCCTTAGTTGGCGAAGCGGTGTTGTTCTGGAATCTTGGCCTGGTGATGGAATGCGCGATTTTCTGCGTGGCGGTTGAGCTTTTCGTCCGACTGTATGAAGAGCCCAAGCTCACCCGCAGTTTCCCGGTGGACTATTCGCAGTACAAGCAGCATGTGCACCGCTGGATCCCGCGCCTCACGCCGTGGGGAGCTGCAGGCAGCAAATTGGACGATTAGCAATCCATCCCCAGGAACCTTTCGGGCTCGGTCAGTGTCCAAGAATAGAGGGGCTGCCCGCGAATCGTGCGCCGGGGAGAGCGTGTACCCTGAATAACGGAGCTTCCTGATGCGTTGGATGTCTGTGCTGGCGTGTTCAATCTGTTCCGCGGTGCTGATGGCGAGCACGGCCACTACCATTGCGCAGACCGCGCCGCTGAAGATTACTGCACCACAAGGCCCAGCGCATCTGATTCTGCCGCCGGTTCCGAAGGCGCTGCTGCCGGACGCGTTTGCAGGATGGGTTTCAGCGGATAAGCCGAAGACCTTTACCGACGCGAGCGAGGCCGACCAGGCTAACGCAGAGGCTCTGAAGGAATACGACTTTACCGATGGAGCGGTGGCCACCTACAAGCGAAGCGGCCAGACCTTGAACCTTCGGGCACTGCGCTTTCATGATGCCAGCGGCGCTTTTGGCGCGTATTCGTTTTACCGGCAGAACGGGTGGCCCAAGGAAGAGATTGGCACGGGCGCTACTTCCAACAACAATCGCGTGCTGTTTTGGGTGGGCAATTCCGTTGTGGATGCGACTTTCTCGCGCATTGGGCCCATGTCTGGCTCAGAGTTGCGTGAGTTGGCTGGCGAGTTGCCAACCCTCGACGGACCCAGAGCGCTGCCACCGCCGATTCTGGGCAATCTGCCCATGGAGTCGCTTACTCCGGAAACAACGCACTACGCGTTAGGGCCAGCGGGCTATGTGGGAGCAGGTGGCGTGTTGCCTCCGGAGCTGGTGGGGTTTGACCGCGGCGCGGAAACTGTGACGGCAACGTACTCGCTGCGCTCGAATCCGGCGACGCTCACAATCATCGACTACCCGACACCGCAGATGGCTGCAGCGCAAGAGACTAGGATTCGGGCATACACGAAAGCGGGGAGCACAGCGGTTCCAGCGTGGCCGAAGCCGCTTGTCGACTCTGACCAGGCAGGGCTCGAGGTGCGGCGCAGCGGGCCGCTGGTGGCTCTAGTGAGCGGGGATGCGATTCCCGAAGAGAGCCACAAGCTGCTGGCCTTGGTGCACTACGAGTCAGAGATCACGTCGATCCCGCAGCCCACGGAGTCAGAGGTCTTCAAGACAGGGAAGCTGCTGATGGGCATCGTGACGCTGGTGATCATTGGCGCAAGTGCAGCGATCCTGCTGGGCTTCTTCCTGGGGGGAGGACGGGCGCTCTATCGGATTGCGCGGGGAAAGCCGGCGTCGTCGATGTACGAGGTTGAGTTCATTCGCCTGGATTTGCGGGAAGAGTGGGTCGAGCCTGCTCCGGCGGCCGAGAGGCCGGGTCAGAAGGGTTAGGGCTGGGGCTCAAGTTGTGGGAAACAGGGTATAAACCCTATAAAACACCTAGAAAAGGCGGGAATTCTGGAGCTGGAAAAGGCGAAGACACGTCGAAGACAAAGACGGCACCCTCTGCGGAAAATGATTTGTAAACTATTGAATTAAAAAGATTTATTTCGTCCAAGATTTCCCCTTGACACGCTCTTCCCACGCCCCTACTATGCAGCCAGAAAGTTCTGATGGTTTTGCCTCCGTTGGAACTATTCTCCCTGANNGCGGCTCTTTCCGTTTTAGGCGGGGTTTGCGCTCACGGCTGCTCCTGGTTCGCAACCGGGTCGGTTGCTGAGTCGGCCCATTCCTTCCCGCATGCCTCGCATCGCCAGGAATTAACGGGGTCGACACCCTCAAGCACCGGGTCTCCAGCGCCACATTTGGGACATGAAGGCGGCTCGAATTCTGGCGAATCCGTGTTGAATTGGTCGACGAAGTCCTGCGGGATCGGCTTGCTGGCGATCTCGACAGCTTGCTCTAATTGGTCGGCTGCGACCATGATCCTGGGATAGCTATTGCTGATGGCGTAGCGCGAACCGGGCTGTTCGATCCAACTCTCGATGCCCGCCCGCTGCAAGGCACGATGGATTTGCGATGCCCGCTCAGTGCTTTCACATTCGCAAAGNNTGGGTCTTCCAGGTGTAGTCGAGGGAAGAGCCGTCTTCCTGGTCTTCGTCAGCCTGAAGAGATGGATTGGAGTCGAGGCCTAGATTGTCGAGGTGGTCCGGTTGCAAAGCCGTGAGCGGAGAGGGAGGGGGAGGCGACTGGTTCGCAGCCAGTGGATCACCGAGACCCCGATTCCTCATCTCGTTGCGCAGAACCTCTTGCGCGGTTTGTGTGAGATCGACGAAATCGGCGGCCAGTTCACGGAGTTCTTCGTCGCTAATCTCGCGATAGTGCTCGGTCAGTCTTTGCCATTCCTCTGCCGGGTTGCCTTGCATGTTGGGCAGTATAGGCCGCTTTACGCTGTGCCTGCATCAGGATAAAATCAACAGAGCAAGCCGAAGTAGCTCAGTTGGTAGAGCAGCTGATTCGTAATCAGCAGGTCATCGGTTCAATTCCGATCTTCGGCTCCACGTCTCCATCCCGCCTTCCAATCTCCCAAAACGCATTACTTCCTACTCCTGTTTGTTCGGGTTCTGCCGTGTTTCATATAATTCTCTTCCGATTTCCACACGGAGGGTCACGACCCTATCTCGCCACGAATCAAGTGAGACACCGGTTATCCACTAGTTTTTTTGTTGCGGCGGTAGTTCCTGCCTGCATATCCACGCATACTCTTGGCATAATCGCAGCAAGAGCGGTTTCTCCGTAACTGTTCCAAGAACCAAGTCCAGGACCAGAGCTATGTTCAGGGACCGAGTTCAGAACACGGGTTCAAAGCCGAGGATGGGCAGTACTACCGGTGGGAGCACTCAAGAGTGACCAGCTATAGCCGTCAGGATGTGTTGCGTATCATGCAAATTAGTTCGCACCAGTTGCAGGGGTGGGAGCGAGCTGAGCTAATCCCTCAACGGCAGACCTACACCTTCCAGGACCTGGGGCAGCTAAGGATTGTGCGCGCTCTTCGCGAGGGAGCGGTGTCGGCGGCCTCCATACGACAGTCAATTGTGGCCATGAAGGCCGTGGCGGGAATGGCTAACCCGCTGCTCGAGGCATGTCCGGTGCGGACCGGAACGCGCCTGGCTTTCCGGCATCGTGGCGCGATGGTTGACCCGATTCGAAGGCAGTTGCTGATCGATTTCGAGAGGATTGCACGATTTGACCAGGCGGACGAAACATCCGCCATGGCAGAGCCATCGCTGCTGCGGCCTTTGGGATCAGCGAATCCGCGGAGCGCGCAAGACCTGTTTATCACTGCGGTTCAGGCCGAGGAGAGCGGGGAGAAGCAGCAGGCAATTACTCTCTACCTGGAGATTCTGGCGCTCGATCCGGAGTACGCTGCGGCCTACATCAACCTTGGGACCCTCTTCTTTCACATGCGTCAGTATGCCCGGGCAGAGGAGCTGTACCGCCGCGCCACAGTGGCAGACTCAGGGTACGTGCTGGCCTTTTTCGATTTGGGCAATGTGCTGGACGAACTTGAGCGGCCGGATGAGTCGATTGCCGCTTACCGACAGGCCGTTGCGCTGGCGCCCCGTTATGCCGACGCTCACTACAACCTGGCCCTTGCGTATGAACGCAAGGGGTTGGGGCGGCAGGCGCTGCGGCACTGGCAGTCGTATCACAAGCTGGACAATCGCGGCCCCTGGGCTGAGCATGCTCGGGGCCAGATACGCAAACTCCTGAGCCGCGAGAACCTGGCCATCGTGTGGCGCGCGACGGAGTATATTCCGCCAAGCAAGGGGAGTGCGGCACTGGAACTGGCAGGCATTTAGCGGCGGG
>PLKU01000127.1 GCA_003140705.1 Acidobacteriaceae bacterium | reverse complement strand
GGCCAATTCCTGGCGGCAAAGGAAGACTGCCAGCTTGGCGAGATTGCTCAACTGAAGCCAACAATCAGCCAGTATTCGAAACCGATGATTCACGGCCTCTCCCTCGTACCGCGATCGCGACTGCGGTCGTGCCTGCTCGCGACATGGAAATCCGCGCTTGATCTGGAGGAAGAACGGAGAATCCGGTTAAGGCGGCAAGTCAACCAACCACGGAGTGGTGGGTGCGCATGAAAGTCATTGCCTGTCTTGGGGTTGGGGTGGTACCAATCACGAGGGTCGGAAGTGCTTCCCCTTAGCGCGGCTTTCCCGCCGGGCCAAAATCCAAAACCAGGCAAGGACCACGAAAGTATGTGTGGAATCATTGGAGTCTTTTCGCGCCGGGGACCTGTGTCTCCTGTGGTTCTGGAACGTGCGACCAAAAGCCTGTATCACCGTGGGCCTGACGGGCAGCGGCAGTGGATCTCGAGCGATGGGAAAGTGGGACTGGGTCACGCGCGGCTGAGCATTATCGATCTCTCGACCGGGGACCAGCCGATTGCCAGCGAAGATGAGCGGACGCGGATTATTGTGAACGGGGAGTTCTACGGGTTTGAGGCAATTCAGAAGGAGTTGGAAAGTCGAGGGCACCGGCTCAGAACGCGGTCGGATAGCGAGATCGCGCTCCACCTGTATGAGGACTTCGGGACGCAGTGCCTGCATCACCTACGCGGTGAGTTTGCGATGGTGCTGTGGGACCAGACGCGTCGGCAACTGATGGCGGCACGCGATCGGTTCGGGATCAAGCCGTTGTTTTATGCGTGGCACGACGAAAAACTCTTTCTTGCGAGTGAGGTGAAGGCACTGTGGGCTGCGGGGGTTCCGGCGCGCTGGGACGAGCAGGGCGTGTACAACTCCGTGTCGATGGCGGGGCACATGGGGCGCACGCTCTACGACGGAGTGTTCCAGATTCCGCCGGGGCATTTTCTGCTGGCGACAGAAAAGCACGTGCAGGTGAACCGGTACTGGGACTTCGACTACCCGACAAAAGAGAACAACCAGCCCACCCGGCGGGACGAAGAGTATAAGGAGGAGTTCCGCGCGGTGCTGGAAGAGGCAGTGAAGATCAGGCTGCGGGCAGATGTGCCCGTAGGCGTGTACCTGAGTGGCGGTCTGGACTCTTGCGCGGTACTGGGTCTTGCGGCCAAACACCATCCGGGGGCGGTGAAGGCGTTCACGCTCACATTTGAGCAGGCAGCCTACGACGAGGGGCCCATCGCGAAGGAGATGGCGGCACTGGCCGGGGCGGAGTTCCACCCGATTCCGATTGGGCAGAGAGACCTGGCAGACAACTTTGCGGATGCGATTGCACAGGCGGAGACGCTGTGTATAAATGCGCACGGAGTGGCGAAGTACTTGCTGAGCCGTGCGGTGCGGGACGCGGGTTACAAAGTCGTGATTACAGGCGAGGGATCGGACGAGATTCTGGGCGGATATCCGCACTTCCGGCGCGACATGCTGCTCTATAACCGGGAAGGGCAGGACGAGGGCTCGATTGCCGAATTGCTGCAATGGCTTGACCAGGAAAATACCGTCTCGCGTGGTCTGCTTCTGCCGGACGGCGAGATAGGACCGATGGACCAGGTAAAGCGGATTCTGGGCTATGCGCCAAGCTGGATCGAGACCTTCTCAAGCAGGCAGGTCAAGATGCGGCCGCTTCTCGATGCAGGGATCCAGGCAAAGTACGGAGCCTCGGAAGGCAGCTACGGGATATTGGACGAGGTTGACGTGCGCGGGCAACTGACTGGGCGGGATGCACTGAACCAGTCCTTGTATCTGTGGTCGAAGACGGCGATGACGAGCTACATTTTGACCATGCTGGGGGACAGGATGGAGATGGCGCACTCGATTGAGGGGCGGGTGCCGTTTCTGGATCACAAGGTGGTAGAGACGATTGTGCGGCAGCCGGTGAACCAGAAGGTGCGGGGCATGACCGAGAAGTACGTGCTGCGCGAGGCGGTGCAGGACGTGATCACGGAAACCGTGTACCGTCGGAAGAAGCATCCTTTCCTGAGTCCGCCCGCGACGCTGAATCCTGAGGCCACGTTCAACACGTATGTGCAGGACATACTGCGGGGACCAGTGCTGAAGGCGCTGCCGTTCTTCGATCAGAAGATGGTAGTGGCGTTGCTCGACAAGCTTCCGGGGATGGATGCGGGATCGAAGACGGCGAACGACCAGATTCTTATGCTGCTGGTGAGCATGTGTGCGCTGCAGGAGCGGTACGGGCTGGCAGCGTAGAGGGCGGCGCGGAAACTCAATGCATGCGAGCTCTGGGCGGTTGACCGCCGATTTGGACATGGGGCGGTCAAATGTTGAAAACTGGGCTATACACTCTTTGAGGCCAATCCCATGCGGTAGGGGAAGACTTCCGACTTGGCGATGTTGCTCAACCGGTAATTTAACGTTAGGCGACCATATGACAGCGATGTAAACCGCCGTCGCGTGCTAGCTTGGGTTACGCAGAATGATGGCCGCCCACCATTGCGCCAGAGTGAGACGCGATCGATGCTGCAGAAACATCGGCTCGTTCTCTTGAAACAGGTGGCCCATCGACTCGTTCTCGTCCTTCATGGCCAAGCCAACGATGCGCTCGGCATGCGTGAGCAAGTCCTCCGGAAAATTCGCAAACTGCGCATGAAATTGGGCGATTTTTTCGGCATCAGCCTGGGTGGATAGCTGTTGAATTGCAGCTCGAATACGCTCGATTTTGGCCTCATCGTCGAGGCCGTCGTCGGCAAGAATCGACTCCGCCAGGCGTTCAATGCGCACAAGCTGCACTTGGGCTCCGAACACCCGTGCGGCCATTTCCGCGGCAGACTGCGCGTCTCCCTCATAGGAGCCGCCGGCAAAAAGCACCGATTGAAGGACCATGTATTGCGGTTGCGGATCTTCGATAAACGTACCGTTGACCGTCTTGCCGGAGTGCTCAATGCCGATGCGCGTCTGATGACTGGAGCCTGGGGCAATCACCGCGGACAATCCATTGGATTTGTATTCTTCCAGGCTGCTTTCTTCCCCTGAGCCTGCCTCTTGGAAATTGCCTATTCTAAATGCATCGACGGCTTTGTTGGATAAGTTGCGCAAGATTACCATGCCGTCTGTTCTATCGACAGGTGCATAGTCGATCTGAACGGACGGCACATCGGTGCGCGTCAACGGGTGGTAAGGAGAATCCGGTTGAGCGGAGACGATACGGAGCGTGAGCGGTTGAAGACCCACTTGTTCCATCTCTGGGAATGTGACAGAGTCGTTTAGCTTTCCTGAGTGCTTTGCCAGGGTTTGATGGCGAAGTTTTTCGAGAAGAGCGGGCGGGTTCTGGCGGTCGGAGGCGCCATAGAAAACAGTCGGCGTAATGAATATAGCGTCTCCTTTGACACAGATTTCCAATTGAAGCGCCGAGGGCTGCTCTATGCCGGCGCCCACATTGGCTAGTGGTGTGAGGCTATGGCCATAAGAAAAGGACGAGCAAGAGCTGGAATTCGGCGACGCTGCTTCAGGGATCGTTACATACGCGGGGAATGGCCCATTAAAGCCGGGAAACTCGATGGCAAACCTCGGATGATCGGCTGGTGTTTGCGCAACGCCAGGGCCCATGCACACACAAATGCAAGCAAACAGGCAAAACGGTCCGAAGATTCTCGCAGCCATTTTCGGCTCCTCTAGGCGATATTTTGGCAAATTATAGGCGCAGTTCAAGAAATACGCGGTGACATCAGCGGCTCCGAAAGTGCTCATTCTCTCAGCGCAGCTCCAACGGAATTACTGAAAAAAGCTCGATCAAACGACTGCCGTCAGTGATCTTCGGCCTATTACCGCCGAAGCGGGTTTTGAGTGGTCAAATGTTGAAAACTGGGCTTATCACAATTTGAGGCCGATTTGCCCGCAATTCCCGGGGGCAATTCACTGACAAATCATTTCTGCCGGTCAGTTGCCAAGCGAAAAGACGACATTAACGATGGTGTTCACCTCGACGGGCTCCCCATTTACCAGAAACGGCTTGTAGATCCATTTGCGAACGGTGTTCAAGGTGGCCTTTTGGAAGTCCGCAGGGCCACTGACAACGTGCAGGTCGCGATATGACCATCAATGCCAATGAGCGCCTGCAGCACCGCCGTGCCCTGAATGCCTTCGAACTTAGCGTCCGGCGGGAATTCCGGCGCAGTGTTCTTCAGAAGCATCCCCTGTGCGACGCCGGCGGATATGTTGATTCTTCGAGGAACAGGCCATGCGTCTAGCGTGCGAACAAAATCTGCGCCGCTAATGGGGTTCAAAGCTTCTATGCTCTGAAGTTGCGCTGTGAGCGCCAGTTTACCTGTGTGCACAAACTGCAAATCGCCTGCAATGAAGTTGCCTTGGAAGAAGGTGATCTTGTTGTGAACGACCTCGGTCTCCTCGGCGGGGATCGGGTAGGAGGCGGGATCAC
>PLKU01000170.1 GCA_003140705.1 Acidobacteriaceae bacterium | reverse complement strand
AGGCAATTCGGCCTCAGGTTGTTCAATACCCAGTTATCAACACTTGACAGTCAAATGTCGGGATCGCCGGTCATTTGCGCAGAGAGGTTCAATCACTATAAAGCCGGCTTTGGCAAACCTGATCCTGCGAAGTCGGGCAGTCCCGGGCCGAGGTTGGTCAGCGTCGAGCAGGGGCGACTTTGTGGCGTATATTTGTCGATAGTCGAGAGGCAGAATGGCAATTGAAAATATTTGCGGTCCGTTGGGCTGGACGGTTATTCAACTCCAAAGAGTCATGATGCGGAGATTTCGAAATCGGAGAGCAGCACAGATCGCTCTGGCGCTCCTCCTCGCGCTCACGGGAATGAACTGGTTTGGATCTGGCGAAGTGCTAGCGGAAAGCGTCGCAAAGCAGATTCCTCTAACTCTTCCTCCGATGGGCTGGTCCTCATGGAACGGCTTTTCCAATACGGTTGACTCGCAGGTCATCATGGCTCAAGCCAAGGCAATGATCTCCACCGGAATGGCAAAGGCAGGTTATCAGTACATCAACATCGACGAGGGCTGGTGGCTGGGCGAGCGCGATGCGGATGGCAACATTGTGGTGGATGAAAAGGCTTGGCCCGCGCTGGCCCCGGGTGAACGCGCGGGAGACATGGCCAACATCGTCCGCTATATTCACGGCCTCGGCTTAAAGGCGGGCATCTACACCGACGCTGGAAACGACGGATGTAGCATGTACCCGGACCTCGGGCCCGTCTATCAACACACGGGCAGCGAGGGCCATTACGAGCAGGACTTTCTGCAATTCGCCAAGTGGGGATTCGACTATGTGAAGGTCGATTGGTGTGNNCGACAAGGAGAAGCTTGATCCGGCCGTTCAATACGCAGATATTGCGCGCGCCATCTTCATGGCCGAGACCGACACGGGGCACCCTCTGCTCTTTTCCATTTGCGAGTGGGGAAAAAACAGCCCGTGGACCTGGGCGCCGAATGTAGGGGGTGCGGTGGCGGACATCTGGCGCACCAGTGGCGATATTGTCGCTCCAATTGTTGCGCACCACAAGTTCAGTGGCCGCCTGGCCAGCTTTCCCGGCGTTTTGTCGAACTTCGACGAGGGAGTTCATCCTGAAGCGCAACACACTGGCTATTACAATGATCCCGACATGATGGTGGTTGGGATGCCGGGACTTACGGATGCCCAGAACCGGGTTCATATGAGCTTGTGGGCGATTTCGGGAGCTCCATTGCTCGTGGGCGCCGATCTGACGAAACTCAGTGACGCCACGTTGGCTACGCTCGCTAATCCCGAAGTGTTGGCAGTGGACCAGGATTCGCTTGGGCTGCAGGGGATCAAGGTTGCATCGTTCGGCGATGGACTCGAGGTGTGGTCAAAGGCGCTCTCAGCGCCTGGCGAACGCGCGCTACTGCTACTTAACCGGAGCGGCGAAGCGGCGTCAATCAAGGTGAACTTGAGCGATCTGGGGCTGGCCGATTCTTCTTTGGCGACAGTGAGAGATGTCTGGGCGCAGAAAGACCTCGGAAGCTTTAATGGCTCTTATTCCGCCGCCGTACCAGCCCTCGACGCAGTCATGTTGATTGTCCACGGGACCGAGGGGACCCTGACCAAATATGCTGCAGGCGGCGCAGAAACGGGAGCCACAAGTGGGATGATCGTGCAGCGGAACCACCCTGTCAGCTTCACTCAAGTCGCTTCGCGTGTGCCCATGGCCCGAGTTCGAATTGCCTACCTCAATCCGGGCAAGACGCCCCGTTTTGCCGAGCTTCGAGTAAACGGACGAACGGCTACCAGGATCGCCTTCCCTCCTGCTGGAAGTGAACAGGCTTCGGGGGCCGTCTGGATTGAGTCGCAGCTTGATCGGTCCGGCGCAAATAATGTGTTGAGCTTTTCAACCAGCTGCGATCCGGGACCTGCGATCGTTTCGATCTCAGTCGAGTAGAGCGGCGTTCCGATTCGAGGGAGAAAGGATGATCCGAGGCTGGATTCTCTCAACTGATGCCAGGGGTGTGGATTCTTAAGCCCGTGAAATTGCCCCGCAAGTCGTTGATTAACCGCTTAACTTACGCGAAGCCCAGTTTTCAACAGTTGTGGACTTCAAGCAGGGCTCGGCTTCATATATGCCGTTTCCGAGCAACAGCTTCGATTTTCTTTTGTGTCGTGCGGCTTTCAAGAACTTTGCCAAGCCGGTTGATGCGTTGCAGGAGATGTGGCGCGTGCTGAGGCCCGGAAGGGCCGGATTGATTATCGACCTCAAGCGCGACGCATCGCCCGCTCAGGTCAGCCGCCATGTGGATGGGATGGGATTGCCCATGGTCAATAGGATTATGACCAAGCTCGCCTTCAAAACGATGCTGATCAAGAGTGCTTATACACGAGCGGAATTTGAGCAAATGCGGCACAGTCAAAGTTCAGCAACGTGGAGATTGCAGAGGAGGATTTGGGCCTGGAAATCTCGATGACGAAATAGTGCTGGATGCAGTGGCTCGCCCTGGGGGCGCTCTAGCCCTTGCGTAGTGGCCTGTTGACCGGGACCACCTGTACGGTGACGTCGCGAACTTCTGAGAGGAAGCGGTTGAGCACCGACCCGCGCAGCAAAATGTCCCATCGTGAACGGACCGGCTGGCCAAAGACCACGTGGGAGATACTCTCCTGCTGGGCAAAGCGGATGAGGGCATCGGAGACGTTTTTGTCAGTGAGGTTGACGACCTTGGCCCCCAGATCGCGCGCCATGCGTTGGTATTCCTCGAGACGGTGATGGGCTTCCGGATCGCCGTGGCCCTTGTCGTCATCGGGACGCGTGACGTAAACGGCATACCAGTTGCTCGCCAGGCGGCCGGCCACGCGAGCGCCCACACGCAGCAACCGCTCAGTGCCAGGCCGGGAGCTCATGCACACCATGACTTTCTCAGGGATCGGCGCCTGCTCTAATCCCTGGGTGCGGCGATATTCTGATGCGCGGCTGCTCACTTGCTCAGCGGTGGTGCGCAGTGCAAGCTCCCGCAGCATGTTCAGGTTGCCCTTGCGAAAGAAGTTGGCCAGTGACTGCTCCACCTTTTCAGGCGCGTAAATTTTGCCTGCTCGCAGACGAGTCCGCAACTCATCTACCGTGATGTCAATGTTGACCACTTCGTCAGCGCGCTTGAGAAAGTTGTCAGGAACAGTCTCGCGAATGACGGTATTGGCAGAGCGATTGACTGCGTCATTCAGCGTTTCAAGGTGCTGGATGTTTACGGCCGTCATAACGTTGATGCCGGCTTCGAGAAGCTCCAATACGTCTTCGTAGCGTTTGCGATTCTTGCTGCCAGGCACGTTGGTGTGAGCCAGCTCGTCCACCACCACGGTGTTGGGATGGCGTGCAAGAATAGCGTCCACGTCCATCTCTTTCAGCTCGACGCCACGGTAGGGAATGACGCGCTGGGGTACGATCTCCAGGTCGCGAATACGCACTTCGGTGTCTTTGCGGCCGTGTGTCTCAACCAGGCCAATCACCACATCCACACCCTGCTGATGCTTCATCAGGTGTGCGTCATTGAGCATATGGTAGGTTTTGCCTACGCCGGGAGCCGCGCCGATGTAGATGCGCAGCTTGGCCAGTTCCGGGTTCTTTTCGAGGACGATTTCAGCCATGGCTCAACCCACCTCAACCGGATGGTGGATTGCTTCCACGGATGCCACGGGAAGGGTAAAGCGGATTGTCGTTCCATGGCCAAGGCGGCTCTCGACGGCAATCAATCCGCCGAGTGATTCAACAAGGCGACGCACCAGCGCCAGCCCGAGGCCGGAACCACTCTCGGAAAATGGATTGAAACGATCGAAAATTGAGCTCAGCCGCTCCGCCTCAATGCCGCGTCCGGTGTCGCGCACAGTGAATTGGACAAAGTGCTTGACCTCTTCAGCGGCAAGCAGGATTTCTCCCTCTGGCGGGGTATAGCGAATTGCATTGGCCAGCAAGTTGTCCAGGATGGAGCGCATGGCGCGGCGGTCTGCATTCACATAAGACAGGTCGGCGAATGCCCGAACTTCCACGCGGATATGCTTTTGAGCGGCCTCGTCACAATAACGATCGCGGGCTTCTCCGAGCACCTGCAAGGGACGCAGCCGCTCCGGATTGAGTTCGCGCTTGCCTGTGTCCAGTTCCGCCACTTCAATCAGGTCGCTCATGATTTCGTCCAGCTTCTCTGATTCATTGCTGGCCTGGACCACCAACTCGGTTTGCAGTCCGCGCAACTCCCCGCCAAACCCCTGGCTGAGCGCATAAAGGCTGCGCCGCAGCTGCAGCAGCGGGTCCCGAAGCTTGCGGCTAGCCACAGTGATGAACTGCGTTTTGAAGCGGTCTGTGTCCTGCAGGCTGGTCACATCTTCCAGTGTGGTGACAGTGCCAAGCAACCTGCCTTCGGAGTCGCGCATGGGCGTGGTGCGCAGGCGAAAGCTCCGGTCCTGGTTGCCAATGCGCATGGGCAGCATGGCCGCCTCGTCCTCATCGGCCACCGCCTTCTGCATCGAAACGGCATTGCGAATCGCGTTGAGGATCTTTTCTCCGCCGGGTGTGTTGTTCAAGGCCATCCGGTCAGTTGCTGCGTTTCCCAGCAATTCAGATGCGGCCTGATTCACCTTCAGCACATGTCCTTTGCCGTCGGTGACGATGATGGGTTCGAAGATGGATTGCAGCACCGCGTCTGAGAGCTGAAACTCCATTTGACGCCGTCCTGCTTCGGATTCCCGCAATTCGCGGAGGCGAACCGCAAGCCGATTCAACTCGACAGCGATCAGGCCAAAATCGTCCCGGCTGCTCCACTCCACGCGGTGTTCCATGCTGCCATGGGCAATTTTTTTGGCGTCCCGGGCCACCATTTGGATGGGCCGCAGAACAAAGTAAATGGTTCCAACCCCGATCACCAGCGCAGCCAGCGCAAAAACATAGGCCACCGTGGCGTGTCCCGCCGCCGCCAACGAACGGTGAGTCAGCGCAACCAGCCCAACAGTGAGGCCGATCAGCAGCACACAACCGAGAATGAGTCGCTGCGCGAGGTTGAGCATGGCCCGGACTCCTAGCCGGATCCTTTTTGTTCTGAATATATGTAGTTTAGCTGCGCCCGGCGGCGAATGAAAAGGAGAGCGGCCTCACTCGCCGCCGTTTCTGAGTGCGACGCCAACTTCTTCATTCTGGAGGATAGAGCTAGATTGCGCAAAGTTCAGGTTGCGGATATCTGGTCCACCACGGGTTTACTGGAGAAGTGGACACGATCTTCATCGAAGTTTGGCTGAGCATCGAGGTTTTATCGAAGGTGGCCCTAGGACAGGCCAAGTTACCTTTGAGTGAACTTAAACCAAGATTGCGATCGCGGCGGGCGGACTCGGCTCTACCTTTAAAGCAGACGTACTTTCACCGGGGTGAGTCAATTGAAACCTGCGAACTACTACGAGTTCCTTCAGATCAGCCCCAACGCTGAGCCTGCTACGATCCACCGTGTCTTCCAGTTTCTGGCAGTTCGGCTGCACCCAGACAACCCTGATACTGGAAACGCTGAACAATTCATCCTGCTGAAGCAGGCGTATGACGTGTTGTCAGATCCGGTACTCAGGGCCGAGTACGATGTGGCATGCGAAGAGGGTCTGCAGGAGCCGGACCCTATATCTGCAACGGTTGATTTCATGGATAACTTGGATGGCGAACTGAACCGCCGATCGGCTGTGTTAGCGCTGCTCTATATTCGGCGTCGCAGCTTCCCCGATGCTCCGGAAGTATCCCTCTTCGAGATCGAAACTCGCATGGGCTTTCCGCGAGACTATCTGGAATTCACCATCTGGTATCTCCATAAAAAGGGATACATTTCGCGAGCAGACAATGCCGAGTTCACATTGACCGCGGACGGCGTGGACTTTGTTGAAACGCAACGCGTGAGCATCTCGGTGCTGAATAAGCTGCTCACCAGCGGCTCAGCGACCAACCCTTCAGAGACGCCCACCCCCGTGGAAACCCGGCAGGCCGATCGAAATGTTCAACCGTTTCCCACGCCTGCCCTCCCGCCTTCAGACAGACGCGTTCGATCGGATCGCCGCAAGCGGGCTTAATCAGTCTCGAAGGTGTTTTTGCCTTCTCATGTCCACTTGTCGTTGCGACTTTTGATCGGATCCCAACTGGGGAACGGGCCTCTCACCCGGAATCGTGGTCACACGTGCCATCGGGTTGGCCGTGTGTCAAGGAATCTGGCAGGCCGTCAGCGTGTCGTTGTGCCATCGGCAAATAAGGCCAGCCGGTTGCGGATAAGCAACCAACACCCAATCCACACCAAATTGTTTCTTGAGGCGTTCGAAGTCCGCTAGCTGAAAGTGGGTCCACCTGGCCTGAGCCACCTGTTGAAGGTGCCATTCGGGCGAAAGGGTGGGCACCTGCGTTACCACGGCGGCATCCTTGTCAGCGTCAGAGAGCTGGCTTCGCTCGGCGAGGGCGCGAAAGCTATGAAAGTCTTCGCGCAGCGCAGAAAGATATTGCGGGTCGAGGGCGAAGTAAGCGTCGGTTGGGGTATTTTGTCGAATCCAGGCAAAGGCCTGAAGCCATGGGTTGGAGCTGACTTCACCGGGAAGTTCCAGGTGCGCGCCGTCGTCGATCAGTTTCCACTGCACAAGGAACATGCTGCCGTTGAAGACGAGAAGGTAAACTGCCCAGCGCCAGGCTTTGTCCTTCAGAAGGAAACGGCCGATCAATCCGCCCGCAGCCAGTGCCATGAAGATATAGACCAACTGCAAATAACGCATGGGCTGCAAAGGAGCGAGCCGTTCCAGCGAACTGGGCGCTAGGATGACCATGGCCAAGATTTGCTGGAAGGCGCCATAGACGAAGACAGCGAGAGCGAAACGGGCGAGCAGAGTTTCGCCGCGTTTTTGAGCGATGCGACTCAGCAGCCAAAAAAGAAATAGTGGGGCCAGTGCGCCCAGCCATTCATACCAGGCCCAGTTGTAGAGGAAGTAGTAGCCGCGTGTGGCAACGGCTTCTCGCCAGGTGGGCGACGATGGCTCGAACATCCAGCCCAGTGGAGCGGCTCCGGCCATGGAGTCTTGGACAGAGCGCAAAGGGACCGGAGCTTCCTGACGCAAGGCAAACATGAGGACGGCAGAAAAAGAGATGCCCATCGCGGCCATAATGGGATGCAGCAAGAATGCCAGCATCAGCAGAGGAGCGGCGTGCCAGCGCTTTCCGTCCAGAATTCTCGATATGGCCAGCAGAATCAGGGCAGTTGCTAAATTGCGGGGATGCAGATGCTGGTCGGCGATGTTGAGCGCCGTTCCCGCGACGGGCAGGGTAAGCATGGCAGCGACCATGGCCACTGCGGCCCACTGAGCGTGTGTTTCTGCGAAGATCTGTCGGGCAATTCGGTGGCAGGCCCACAGGATCAGAAACAGCGAGGCAAACTGCCAGAACAGCTCCGCCCATGCCAGGGGAATCCCGGTCCACTGAACAAAGTGAGCCATCCAGCCGTCAAACACGGTTGCCTGCAGTTGGACCCTGAAGAACTCAGAGTTATGAGGGAATAGGGCAGGGTTCAGGTCGGCCTTGACTGCCGTCAGATACACGCCGTCGTCTTCAAGGCCTGGGTGGTATCCCATGACCAGGAAGCCAAGCGCGGCGAACAGCAGAGCGGGCATCAACTCAGAAACGATGCGCTTCAAGTTCAAAACAGAGATTCCCCATTTGTCAGTCCATCGCTCGTCTCAAACCGGACCAGGCTCTGCCAGATCTTCCGGATGGGTTTCGGCGTTGGATTCAATTCTGAAAGATTAGACGAGTCCTCGGGCATTCAGGAGATGGTCAAACTGGCCTATCTGGCACGCAGAGTCCGGCAGTGTGACCCGGCGCGTAAATACATGCATGAAACCGGAATTCAGGTCATGAGCTTAACAGTCAGGGAACGGACTGGCAGCAACCGGGCAGGGAAGTGTATCGTCAATCTTGTCGCAAAGTAGATTGCTTTTGAATCCTCCGTCAGACTGGTTAAGCATGCCTTCCACAACGTTGAGTTCATCTTACATGCCGTCGGCCGCAAATGGTTTGCAGCCCGCGTCGGCAGGTGAGCCGGAAGGACGTGCTCAGGAAAAACTGGCGCTCGTAATTCCAACACTTTGCGAAGCGGAAAACATTGGCGGCTTGCTGCACAGCATTCGATCCGTGCTCGATCCAGTTGGGATTCCATACGAAATCCTCGTGGTAGATGACGACAGCAGCGATGGCACTGGGGATGTGGTTTTGGCAATCGCCCATGAAGATCCGCGCGTCCGCCTGCTGGTGCGCAAGGGAGAGCGGGGCCTCTCCGGAGCCATTCTTTACGGTTGGCATAATACCGATGCCGCAATTCTCGGAGTGATGGATGCGGATCTTCAGCATCCCCCTGAACTACTGCCGAAGCTGATTTCCGCCATTCAGCATGGCAAGGATCTGGCAATCGGCAGCCGGTACACTCCAGGGGGCGACCTGGGCAAATGGAATCCGGCCCGGAAGTTCTTCTCCGCCGCCGCTGTGTGGGTCACATGGCCTCTGCAAAGATCAAAGCTCCGCGCCAAGGACCCGATGTCCGGCTTCTTTATGGTTCGCCGTAGCTGTCTGGAGCAGATTACCTTCCAGCGTGCCGGCTTCAAGCTGCTGCTTGAGGTGCTGGTGCGCGGCCGCATCCGCTCAGTCGAAGAAGTTCCATTTGCTTTCGGTCTTCGCTATCGCGGGGCAAGCAAGGCCAACTTCAAAGTAGCTTGGGATTATGGGCTCCTGTTGGCACGGCTTTACTCCGCCCGATTCGGCTTTCGTCGTCAAGGCTGAAAGCTTGCCCACTGCCAGTGAGCCCTTAAATCGCTGGCAGAATCATGCGCAAGATCAGGAACCCGGCTACGCCAGCAAAGAAGACCAACGCCATGCGGATACCTGGCTCGCGGTTGACCTCTGGCACCAGGTCTGTGGCAGCAACGTACAGAGCCACGCCTGCCGAGATCGGCAAGCCGTAGGGAAGCCAGCTTGGAATCAGCTCAATAACCAGCACGCCGGCAAGAGTGGCCGCTGCCAGCGCCACGGCTGAATAGAAAGCCATAGTCCGGCTGCGCCCACTTGCCAGCATCACAGAGGCCATGGTGAAGCCTTCTGGCGCCTTGTGCAGCAAGATCGCCAAAAAGATGAGCCAGCCCAGGGTGCTGTTGACCACAAAGCCCGAGCCGATGGCCACGCCGTCAAACAGCGCGTGCACGCTCAAACCCGCCATCACCGAGTTGCCTGTATGCCGGGATACGAACTCGCCCGCGTGCGTCTCCTCGCCAAAANNAGTTGATGGTGTGCTCCAGCAGGTGAACCACACAATAGCCAGCCATAATCAGAATCGGCCCCAGCCGCGGACTCAGCCGCAAGCTTTCAGGCGTCATCTCGATAAGTGCTGTGGCCATCAGAAAGCCGGCGCCAAGCGCAACAAAGTAGCGCAAGTATCGCTCAACGCCGCGAGCCCTCACCAGCACCAGCCCGCCNNTGTGCATCACATCCCCATCCTGGACAATGTATTCCTTGCCCTCAAGGCGCAGTGTGCCCTTGGAGCGCGCCGCAGCCTCAGAGCCAGCGGCAAGCAGGTTGTCCCAGCGGATGGTCTCGGCGCGGATAAAGTGATGTTCGAGGTCAGAGTGGATGGCTCCCGCTGCCTGCGGAGCTTTCGAGCCGACCGGTACAGTCCATGCGCGGCATTCATCCTCACCCGCGGTGAAGAAGCTGATGAGCCCCAGCAACTCGTAGCTCTTGCGAATGAGCCGTACCAGACCGCTCTCATGCAGCCCGTAGCTGCCCAAGAACTCCGCCGCCTCTTCGTCGTCCATCTCCGCCAGCT
>PLKU01000202.1:3562-7599 GCA_003140705.1 Acidobacteriaceae bacterium | reverse complement strand
TCACCGAGCACGCAAAGCGGTGGCGAAAAGATTGACGACGGTCTGTGGCGCGTGTGCCGAGCACAAGTGTCTGGATTGCACCTGTCGGCAAAGCCAACTGTAAGAATGTGACTGGTCATGCGTCAGCACCAGTACAGAAATGAGGAGACAAAATGTGCTGCTGCTCTGAACCGAACAAAGATCTGAAAGATCCCGCTACAGGGACGACTATTGCGCCGACGAACCCGCTCGCAACCGACCCGGTCTGCGGCATGACGGTTGATCCTGCGAAGGCAGCATCCGTGGAACACGAGGGAACGAAGGTCTATTTCTGCTGTCAGGGCTGCGCGACGAAGTTCCGCGCTGACCGGGCCAAGTACCTCCAGCCCAAGCAGGCCGCGCCGAAGATCCAACCGCTAACCAAAGACAACGCGAAGGCCGACTACACCTGCCCCATGCACCCCGAGGTGCATCAGGCGGGGCCGGGCAGGTGTCCCAAATGCGGGATGGCGCTGGAGCCAGCGACGATCGAGGCTCCCTCGTCACGCACGGAGTACACCTGCCCGATGCATCCGCAGATCGTCCGCGATGCTCCGGGCTCCTGCCCGATCTGCGGAATGGCGTTGGAACCGCGCACCGTCTCTGTTGACGACGAGAATCCTGAACTGGTTACCATGACGCGGCGTTTCTGGGGCGGGGCGACGCTCACGCTTCCACTGCTCGCGATCATGATTTCGGATATCCTGCCAAGTCATCCGATTCAGCATCTGCTATCGGGAGCGTTGCTCGGATGGATTGAATTTGCGCTGGCAACGCCCGTAGTCCTCTGGGCAGGTTGGCCATTCTTCGAGAGAGGCTGGAAGTCGATCGTACATCGCAGTCCAAACATGTTCACGCTGATTGCGATCGGCGGCGGTTCGGCGTATCTCTACAGTGTCGCCGCTGTTGTTGCACCGGGCATCTTTCCCGCCACCTTCCGTGATATGTCGGGCAATCTCGGCCTCTACTTTGAGGCGGCGGCGGTTATTACCGTGCTCGTTCTCCTCGGCCAGGTACTTGAGTTGAAAGCCCGCAGCCAGACGAGCGGTGCAATCAAGGCGCTACTGGGACTGGCTCCCAAGACCGCGCGTCGAATCGCCGCAGACGGAACCGAGAGCGACGTCGATCTGAGTGCGATTCAGGTGAGTGACCGGCTTCGTGTTCGCCCAGGCGAAAAGATTCCGACGGACGGAGTTGTGACCGAAGGACGCAGTTCGGTTGACGAGTCAATGGTCAGCGGCGAGCCTATCCCTGTTGAGAAGACGATCGAGGCCAAGGTAGTTGGCGGCACCATCAACGGGACCGGATCTTTTGTCATGAAAGCCGAGCGTGTGGGTTCCGATACATTGCTCGCACAGATCGTGAAGATGGTGAGCGAGGCACAACGATCTCGCGCACCGATCCAGCGGCTGGCGGACAAAGTCGCTTCCTGGTTCGTCCCCACAGTCCTGGCGTCTTCTGTCATCACCTTTGCCGTCTGGGCCATCGTCGGTCCCCAGCCTGCATATGCGCACGCCCTGGTAAACGCGGTCGCGGTTCTGATCATCGCCTGCCCTTGCGCACTGGGGCTGGCAACGCCAATGGCGATCATGGTGGGTACGGGACGCGGTGCTGCCGAGGGTATCCTCATCCAGAACGCGGAGGCGCTGGAGACGTTCGAGAAGGTGAACACCCTTGTCGTGGACAAAACCGGAACGCTCACCGAAGGCAAGCCGCGTCTCATGTCGGTGATTTCTGCGGAAGGTTTCAACGAGGCGGAGCTCCTCCAGTTGGTCGCCAGTCTCGAAAAGGCAAGCGAACATCCGCTCGCAGCAGCGATCCTGGCCGCCGCGAAGGAGAAGAAGATCGAGTTGCTGGAGGTGACAGACTTTCAGTCCATTACTGGGAAGGGCGTCACAGGTCAGTTGCAGTCGAAACGTGTAGGCATTGGCAACGCCGCCATGATTGCTGACCTTGGCGCCTCTTCTGCCGTGCTGGACAGCAAAGCCGGTGTGCTGCAAGAAGAGGGGCAGACCGTAATGTTTGTCGCATCGGACGGGAGGTTTGCCGGGCTGATCGCGGTCGTCGATCCGATCAAGGACACGACGCTGGACGCCATTCTGCAGTTGAAGAAGGAAGGTATTCGCGTCCTGATGGTGACCGGGGACAACCACACAACCGCAGCCGCAGTTGCGGCGAAGCTGGGCATCGACTTTGAAGCTGACGTGCTGCCGGAGAAGAAGGCGGAGGTAGTGAAGAAGTTGCAGGCAGAGGGGGCGATCGTAGCCATGGCTGGTGACGGTGTGAACGATGCACCTGCGCTCGCCCAGGCGGATGTAGGTATCGCAATGGGAACCGGTACTGACGTGGCGATGAAGACCGGAGGCATCACGTTGGTGAAAGGCGACCTGCGCGGAATCGTCAAGGCAAGGCTNNCTACTGAGCCAGCGCACCATGTCCAACATTCGCGAAAATCTTTTCTTCGCGTTCTTCTACAACGCGCTCGGAGTGCCACTCGCGGCTGGCGTTCTTTACCCGTTCTTCGGGTTGCTGCTGAACCCGATGATTGCCGCCGCAGCAATGAGCCTCAGTTCGGTGTCCGTGATTACGAATGCACTCAGGTTGAAGACAATAAAGCTTTAAGTGGATCTTGTGATGAAGGTCACAGCCCGCGCCCTCCGGGAAGGGCAGAGTTAGTTCACGTTATGAAAAGGTCGCTCCAATTCGTTGTTCTGGCGCTTGCGGTGCTTCTCGCCGTTCAGCCTGCCTTGGCGACCATGACTTGCACGCAATGGCTTTGCGGGGCTGGACACCACTCCTCAGATTGCTGCCCGACCTCAATAGATGGGTCGATGCGGAGCATGACAGGCAACCCAGCGGTGGATTCCAGGGATGCATCCTGGCAGACACCGCAACCCGCGCCGGCTCAATCAGGTTGCGCCTCTGCACTGTGCTGCGTCGTTTCAGCCCGCACCACAGTGCAGGTGGCTATTTCCGCGAAGTCCAATGTCATCACGGCGGTGCCTTTCACGCTGACCGGCGGACTCTTATCTGTCGCCGCTCCTGTTCGAGTGGCACTGACATCCCGACACGCGGTTGCTCCCGCACCCGCAAGGTACGATCTCTTCCAAATCCTCAGAATCTGAATCTCTCCTGGCATTTGAGCGCATAGTCCTGCCCCAGACCTCGCCTTGCCACTTTGGCACGAGCCTCGCGCGGCACGCATTCCCTCAAACACATGATTTGCCAAGGAGATTTCCATGAAACCGTTCGTAAGAAGCATTCTGTACACCGGCATCCTCGCAATAGTCGCCAGTAGCTCAATGGTTGCGCAGACGAGCGATGGTTGGTCCGAACAATGGTATCGCGCCAAGTACGGCCGTCCATCGCCCACCGAGCAAGCGCGTCTGAAGACCCCACAAGTAACTGCGGCTTCTCCGGATGCGAAGCTGCCCCCAGTCGTGATGTCTGCGAATGGTGGGTTCGAGCAGTGGTATCGCGCGAAGTACGGCCGTCCATCGCCTACAGAGGAAGCCCGTCTGGAGACAATGCAAGTAAACTCGGCATCCCCGGAAAGGACGCCGCCCGCAGTCGCGGTATCTTCCAACGACATGAGTATTCGCCAGACACTCAAAACTGAACATCTCAGCAAACATCAACTCAATGAGTTGATTGCCAGTGCAAAGACGCCGGCGGAACATCAGCGCATCGCGAAATTTTACCAGTCGCAAGCACAAGACTACCTGGCTCAGTCGAAGGATCACGAGCTGGAGGCTGAACAGGCCAGAAACGATCCGATGCGCAACAGCAACAAGGCCGTTTTCAGCACTGTCAACCACTGCGAGTATCTCGCTCGGAAGTTCAGTGATCTGGCCTCCGAGTCGCAGGAACTTGCGAGACAGCACGAGCAGATGGCTACCGATGCCGGAAAGCAGAGTGGTCTTTAGGCATCCTCTCACTTTCCAACTTCGGAATCACTTGGGAAGTAATCCATCGAGCCACACATCGACAAATGAAGCTTGGCCAGTCCACTGTGGCTG
>PLKU01000202.1:0-3544 GCA_003140705.1 Acidobacteriaceae bacterium | reverse complement strand
TCGCCAAGTGACCATCGATCACGGAATCGTCGCCAGTTCCATCGCGCGCTACGGGGGTTAAAGGGACTGAAAGGAGCCTCAAAGTCCCGTGACTGTCATAGCGAAACTGTGCGCGCCCGTAAATTATGGATCTTTGAATAATGCGTTGAAGGTCTAAATCGGTCAGAGCCTAAATTTGCGGCCGCTCACGGAAGCCATGCGCATCTAGGACTACAGCTTGGCTAACCGGGAATGCGAGGCAAGTGGTAAATCCAAGATAAGGCGCGTCAGGATCGATTAGCTCGTTGCAAAAAATGAGTGGCACAGCATGTATGCCGCAGGAAGGAGGGATTGAGTCTTTCTTCTTGAAGCACTGGCAGATGCGGGTTGCGCTTTCACGAGGGCCTGTGGGGGAATTTCGGCGATCACCAGCTTGGGCCCGTCAAAGAAGAAGCAGGAAATAAAGTCGGGGTTGTCGTCGCCGGGGCCGCGAACGCTCTTCTTGGGGCCGCCTGAGTTCAACTGGCCAATGTCACCGGGCAGGAATTCATTTGACATGTTCGGTTCTCCTCGCTGCACTATACTGCAACGAACCCTCTGCCTCAATTATTCATAAGCAGCGGGTTTTTCAAGAACCGGGTGGCAGCCGCAATTCATCACACCCGCAGGGCTGCCTCGGAATGCATACCTGGGCGAGTCGCGCCACTCACGTCAGGCAAACACCATGCAATTTGTTTTGCTGATTTTCTGCTTTTTCGCCATCATCGGCGCTATAAGCGCTTGGCGCAGGAGTCCGCTCTATTCCCCCAAAACCACCCTGAAGCTGGTCGGTGCGTTCGCACTGATCGTTGCAGTTGTTGTGGGCGTATCGTTGGCCATCGTGAATGGCCCGCTGAGCCGGTCGCCAATTGTGCAAGGGATCGCAGGATTCCTGGCCATCATGGTGCTTGCAAGCGGCTTCAGCATCTTCATCGTTCGGATCACCGACGCCCATGTTACGCAACTGCCGCCATCAGCCAAGCTGGTCAGCTTTAATCGGCACAAGGTTTACCGCTGGATATGGCGCCTGGTGGTCTTCCTGATCATCTGCACGGCCGCAGCCATGGTGCTTCCATCTTCCTGGAAATGGCTGCCAACCGGGCTGGGTGGATTCATGCTCCTGCTTTGCGCACCCACTCTTTCAATCCTGTTCATGATGGCGCGGCGGAACGACCGCAGCATGTCTGCGGTAATCGCCAATCCCTGGGTGCATTGGCAATATACACCGGAGAAATGGGCGCAATGGGCGAAGAACCAACAGGAATGGGAAGAAGCCCAGGAAGGCCCCTGGCGCTGGAAAGCCGCTTTGTTGATGGTTCTGTTTAGCGCCGGGCTCTTTGTCCTTGGCGCTCTCTTCTCCGGCTTAGGCCTTCAGGAAAACGTGATCATCGTCGGCGGTTTGACCGCCTTCATCGTGTTGCTGATGCTGGTGGCCTGGTGGTTCAAGCGAACCAACTTTGACCGTCGCTATCGACGGCTTCTGGCGGCCGCGCCTGAGGCATGGTTCGGAGACGAAGGCCTGTTCTGCAACGGCGCCTATACGCTCTGGATCCTCTCCGGAAAGTATCTGTTGAAAGCCACCGCAGAGAGCGATCCACCGGCGCGAGTGACGCTGATCTTTCAATCCTTCAACGGAACCTCGTCAGTGCAAATCGCCCAGCGGATTCCCATTCCGGATGGACTGATCTCCGACCTGCCGTTGCTCCAGCAGAAGCTCAAAGCTCATTGCCCTACCGCCTCTGTCCATCTGGTTGCGTCCTAGCCTTGTAGCCGGTGGCAGAAAGTTTCCTTTTTAATTGCTCACGTCGCCGAGAGAGAGTACGTTCGCAATGACCGGATTCCCCGTCTCCCATGTTCTGATCCCGCTCGGGAGAATCACTCTGTAAATCTGCCTTTATTTGCCAGCCTGGTAGACCGGACTGCATTTCAAAACTCATCAACATTTGTCGAGACCACGGAGGTTATCGGTGATTGCTGCTAAGGTAAGGCTCGCCGCAGTTCTGATTGCAATCACAATCCTCGGTTGCAAAGGTCCGGTGCAAACATCTGCAGCAGGTACTGCTGAAGGTGCCGTCGCTGCCCCATCCGGCGGCACGAAGGTGCAGTACATTTCCGACGCCACCCTCAACAACATGAATGCATTTTCGGTGACCATTCCGGCCAAGTGGCATTTCAATGGCGTCCTTTATCAGGGAGGCAACTGCGCGTCGGTTCCCTTCGGCGTGTTCCGGGCGTCTAGTCCTGACGGATTGAGTTCTGTTGAACGCCTCCCGGTTCTGGCCTGGATGTGGGGCACAGGCCCCATGATCGGCTTCACGCCCAAGAACGACTGCCTGCCCCTGAAGGGGCCCATGAGCGCGCAGGAATTCGCTAAGTTTCTCGCGGCGACCATGAAGTTGCAGTATGTAGCCGACGAGCCAGTTGCGCCGGAAGAAAACGCCAAGGCGCAAAAAGCATTGCAGGATGCTCAAGCAGTGTATGCGCCAAAGTATGCGGNNCGTAAGCTCCACCAACGGCTCGTTCTCCATGAAGGGCCGCTTGAAGGTGATGGTCGAATGCATGGAGACGCAGTATCCGGGAATGAAGTCCATACTCCGCGGGATGCCGGACCGCCCCCCTTCCACCATCGACAAATGCACCGCCGGCGTCACCTACTTCTCCGCCCCCGAGAACCAGTATGCCGCGCTCATCAGCCAGTGGGGCGCGCCCGGAATGGGCGGAAAGGCAGAGGACGCCTGGCAGCAGGCCTGGATTCAGCGCAACAATGCGCAGTCACAGCAGGCCATCAACAATATGATTCAGCAGTCGAACGCTCAAATGGCGGCGCAGCGCCAGCAGTTCGCGCACGATCAGGCGGTGCGCCAGCAAATGCACGAGGATTTCATGGCCACCATGCAGCGCGGGACCGACATGTCGATGGCGCGAACTCAGGACAGCATGAATGCAAGGAGCACGGCCGCCTCCGACTGGGTCGATTACGCACTGGATCAGAAGACGGTAATGGATCCAAACACCGGTCAAGTCAACAAAGTGTCGAGCTCGTACAACAACACATGGGTAGACAGTTCGGGCAAGACGAGCTATCAGACCAATGACCCGAACGCCAATCCGAATGGGGTCTTGCCGGGGAACTGGACCAGGCAGACAGCGGTGCATGGGAATGGGTCGCAATACTGAGCTGCCGGCGAATGATCCCAGGCCGGCGTGGTAAAGCAGAAGCGGCCTTTCAGGAGTTGCAATCAACTGTTGAGACTCAGGAGATTTTCGGCACAGGATATTCTTGCCTCAGCTACTTNNAGGCAATCGTGCGCTCGCTGGTGACGTTAGCCCAAGATCTTGGGATGAGGGGGATCGCCGAGGGTATTGAGACACCGGAGCAATTGAAATTGGTCAAGAAAATGGGCGAAAATGAAGCGCAGGGTTATTTGCTGGGGCGACCCACACCAGATCCCGTTGTAATGCTTCGGGCCGACCTCGCACTGGCGCAAAACAATAATGTCGAGTCCTGTGCCTCGCCAAAATACCG
>PLKU01000007.1 GCA_003140705.1 Acidobacteriaceae bacterium | reverse complement strand
GTTTGACGCTCCTACCCAGCCCTCCTATAATCCAGAGAGTTCCTGTTGACGTCTCCGCACGCCTCTTTTTCGGTCTCTGCCCCCACGCGGCGCGCAGCCCCACTAAAAGGACGGTAAGGTTTCTCAGGAGGCACAGGCCGGCTTCGCGCTGAAACGCGGACGGACATAAAGGAATTCTGAAGGAGTTTAACCCTCAAATGAAGCGTTTGCTTGTAGTCATTCTTACGCTGGCCTCGGGCTTTGTCCTGAGCGCCGCCGCTCAAACAGCGCCCGCGACTGCGGCGCCAGTCGTTCCAGCCAAGGTTGCTGTCATCGCATTCCAGGCTGCTGTCGGACAAACCAACGAATTCCAGCGCAATTTTGCCGACCTACAAAAGAAATACGAGCCAAAGCGTGCTCAGCTCAAGAGCTTGGCTGACGAGATTGACTCGTTGGAGAAGCAGTTGCAGGCGCAGGGCGACAAACTGAGTGATATTGAGCGCGCCAATCGCGCCAAGACCATCGACGACAAAAAGAAGCAGGCGCAGCGGCTGCAAGAAGACGCGACTACAGATCTCCAGGGTGAAATGCAGGAGACCTACAACGGCGTGGCTTCCAAGGTATTCGAAGTGATGAACACCTACGCACAGCAGCAGGGCTTTACGCTGGTGCTGGATGAGACTTCAAACCAACAGCAAGCTCCGGTGGTTCTCTATGCCGCCGGCAATAGCGACATCACCAAAGCGGTCATCGATGCGTACAACTTGAAGTCGGGTGTTCCCGCTCCTCCACCACAGCCGGCAGCCGCGGCGCCGAAGCCAGCCACAAAGGCTCCCGCAACTGCTGCTCACTAAAACTGGACTGAGAGGCCCAGATTTGCGCGCAAGCGTAGACGGGCCTCCAGAACCGTGAAGGAGTCATCCATTTCAATGAAGAGTTTGCTCGCACTAACCGCAGCGCTTGCCTTGGGGCTTGGCCTCAGCGCAGTCGCACAGACTTTGCCTTCCGCTCCGCAGGCGCACACCAAAGAAACACCTGCCGGCCCGGCGAAGATTGGAGTCATTGCCTTCCAGGTTGCCGTTGCTCAGACCAACGAAGGTCAACGCAACTACGCCGAGATTACAAAGAAATTCGAGCCGCAGCGGCAAAAGCTCAAGGCCATGAGCGACGAACTCGACACATTGGCAAAGCAGTTGCAGACGCAAGGCGACACTCTGAGCGAAGCCGAACGCGCCAACCGGGCTCGGGTCCTCGACGAGAAGAAGAAGGTGTTTGACCGCGACGCCGACGATGCCAAGAAGAATTTTCAGGGTGAAATGCAGGAGATGATCAGTAGCCTGTCATCGAAGGTTTACGACGTCCTGGAAGATTACGCGCAGAAGCAAGGCTATACGCTGGTTCTGGATGAGAGCCAGCAAGGGGGGCCTGTGCTTGTGGCAGTCTCGCAGGCAGACATAACCAAGGCAGTCGTCGACGCCTATAATCTGAAGTCGGGCGTACCTGCCCTGCCTGCTCATCCGACAGCCGCGGCTCCCCGGTCCGCTCCTCAGTCTGCAAAGCCCGCAACAGCGCAATAAAGACGCTCTCTGGTCCACACCACAGGCCCGCCGAGCACGGGGGCCTTTGTGGTTGAATTTGAGCTAGTTAAAGGCACCCAAAAGGGAGACTGTCT
Organism: Acidobacteriaceae bacterium; assembly: GCA_003140705.1. Lineage (GTDB taxonomy): Bacteria > Acidobacteriota > Terriglobia > Terriglobales > Acidobacteriaceae > Telmatobacter. Next base: position 1,867 of record PLKU01000007.1, on the reverse strand, counting down.
GCAAGGAGAAAGCTCTGCACAGTTTCTGCATGTCGCTGTGGAAAAAAATGTGGATTATTTCCTCGAGATGGCCGAAAATTTCCAGGCTTTTCCACTTGTCAACTCCTATTGACTTCTGATAGAAAACCTAACTCTTTATTTATCAAATAGAAGCTCGAATCACCGGAGACACTCGAGCCAAGTTTTCAGGCGAGCGATAGTGATCACTTGCATTGCCTTGTTTCCACAGTTGAGGATGAACAACCGATTACTAAAGTACTAATTGGTGGGTGCGTAGTCCGCTATTTTTGCTGGTCTTCGCCCACACGTAGAACGGCCAGGAATGCCTCTTGCGGGATGTCCACTTTGCCGATCCGTTTCATCCGCTTCTTGCCTTCTTTTTGCTTCTCCAATAATTTGCGTTTTCGCGAAATATCGCCGCCGTAGCACTTGGCCAGCACGTTCTTGCGCAGGGCGGCAACCGTCTCGCGAGAGATGATCTTGGCGCCGATCGCGGCCTGAATTGCCACTTCAAACTGCTGTCGCGGAATCAACTCACGCATCTTGGAAACCAACGCCTTGCCGCGATCATAAGCAAAGTCGCGATGGACGATGATGGAGAGCGCATCCACGGGCTCGCCTGAAACCAGAATGTCGAGCTTGACCATCGGTGACTCCCACTCGCCGGCCAACTGATAGTCCAGAGATGCGTATCCGCGGGAAATGCTCTTCAAGCGATCGTAGAAGTCCAACACAATCTCGTTGAGCGGCAACTCGTATGTGAGCATCACGCGCGTGGGCGTGACATATTCAAAATTCAGTTGCCGGCCGCGCTTTTCTTCAACCAACTTGAGAATGCCGCCAACATATTCCTCATTGGTAAGGATCTTGGCAGCGATGACTGGCTCCTGAATGCTTTCTATATTCGTGGGCTCGGGCCAGCGCGAAGGGTTGTCGACCTCAATCACGCTGCCGTCAGTCAATGTGATGTGATAGCGCACGCCTGGTGCAGTGGTGATCAGGTCCAATTCATACTCGCGTTCAAGACGCTCCTGGATTATCTCCATGTGAAGCAAGCCCAGAAAGCCGCAGCGAAATCCGAAGCCGAGCGCGACAGAGCTCTCCGGTTCGAAGAAGAAAGACGAATCGTTGAGTCGGAGCTTCTCGAGCGCATCGCGCAACAGGGTGTGTTCATGCGAGTCCACGGTATACAACCCGGCGAAGACCATCGGCTTGATGTCTTCAAAGCCCGGCAGCTGCGCGCTGGCGGGGCGCGTGTCGTCGGTGACCGTGTCTCCGATCTTTGTGTCGCCTACGTTTTTGATGGTGGCGGCAAAAAACCCTACTTCGCCCACCGTGAGCAAGCCGATCTCCACCGGCTTTGGCATGAGTACGCCCATGGACTCAACTTCGAACGATTTCGAATTCGACATCAGGCGGATGCGCTGGCCCTTGCGCATCGTGCCTTGCATCACACGCACCAGGACAATGACGCCGCGATAAGCGTCGAACCAGGAGTCGAAGATGAGCGCCTGAAGCGGTGCATCTGGGTCGCCAGTGGGTGGCGGCAGCCTATGAACGATGGCTTCAAGCACCTCAGCCACTCCCTGCCCGGTCTTTGCGCTGACGGGTATGGCGTCGGTAGCATCGAGTCCAACAGCCTTCTCGATTGCTTCTTGAGTGCGGGCGATGTCTGCTGAGGGAAGATCAATCTTGTTGATGACGGGAATGATCTCAAGACCGTGGTTGATGGCCAGGTAAGCGTTGGCCAGCGTCTGCGCCTCTACGCCCTGGCTGGCGTCCACCACCAGTAGCGCGCCTTCGCATGAGGCCAGCGACCGTGAAACTTCGTAGCTGAAGTCCACATGGCCTGGAGTGTCGATCAGGT
>PLKU01000556.1 GCA_003140705.1 Acidobacteriaceae bacterium | reverse complement strand
CCAGCATCTTGTCGTAGCGAGCCTTTTCGACGTTGAGGATTTTTCCTTTGAGGGGCAGAATGGCCTGGAAGCGGCGATCGCGGCCCTGCTTGGCAGTGCCGCCTGCGCTCTCACCCTCGACGAGGTAAAGTTCGCAGCGGTCGGGGTTGCGTTCTGAGCAGTCGGCAAGCTTGCCGGGCAAACCGCCGCCGTCCAATGCGCCTTTGCGGCGAGTCAGGTCGCGTGCCTTGCGAGCGGCTTCGCGGGCGCGAGCAGCTTCAATGGCTTTGTTGATGATGCGCTTGGCGATGGGCGGGTTCTGCTCAAGGAACATGCCGAGGCGCTCGTTGACGAATGCCTGTACGGTTCCGGCGATGTCAGAGTTGAGCTTGCCCTTGGTCTGGCCTTCGAACTGTGGCTGAGGGAGTTTGACGCTGATCACGGCCACCAGCCCCTCGCGCACGTCGTCGCCACTGAGGTTCTCCTTCAGGTCCTTGAACAGGCCGAGCTGTTGGCCGATGGCATTGATGGTGCGCGTCAGCGAGGTGCGGAAGCCCGACAGGTGCGAGCCGCCATCCACGGTATTGATGTTATTGGCGAAGCTAAACACGGTGTCGGAGTAGCTGTCGTTGTACTGCAGAGCGATGTCCATCTCGACACCGTCGCGCATGGCCTCCATAACAATGGGCTTGTCATGCAGAACCTGTTTGCCGCGGTTGAGATGCTTGACGAACTCAGAGATGCCGCCCGCGTATTTGAATTCAGTGCGGCGAGCTTCACCGGTCTTGGTATCGGCAGTGCGTTCATCTGTGAGCGTGATCTCCAAGCCCTTGTTGAGAAAGGCCATCTCGCGCAAACGCTGTGCAAGCGTGTCGTAGTTGAACTCAGTTGCGGTGAAGATGCTCTTGTCGGGCAAGAAATGCACCTTGGTCCCGCGCCTCTTGCTGATGCCCGCCTGGCGGAGTTCGCTGGTGGGGGCGCCGCAACTGAAGTCCATTTCCCAGGTGTGGCCGTCGCGCCAGATCTCGACGTTGAACTCCTGCGAGAGGGCATTGACACAGCTCACGCCCACCCCATGCAGCCCGCCGGAAACCTTATATGTGGAGGCGTCAAACTTGCCGCCGGCATGAAGCTTAGTGAGGACCACCTGCACCGCAGGCATCATCTCGCCGGTAGGCAGTGCCATCAGGTCGACGGGAATGCCGCGTCCGTCGTCGACAACGGTAACTGAGTTGTCGACATGGATGGTGACGTCAATCTTTTTGGCATAGCCTGCGAGGGCTTCGTCAACTGAGTTGTCGACCACTTCATAAACGAGGTGATGGAGGCCCATTTCACCGGTCGAGCCGATGTACATGGCAGGGCGAAGGCGCACTGCTTCTAGCCCTTCCAAAATCCTGATGTTTTCGCCGGTGTAGCTGCCGTTGTTGCCAATGTCGTCGGGAGGAGGGGTGCCGGTCAGTACTTCAGTCGCCATAGGGTTCCGTTCGCAAGGCAATCGGTTTGAGCTCCACCTTGGTTGCGGTTCCCTGGTTTGAGGTGATGCAGGGAATCAGGAAATAGCAAGAACCAGATTAGTTACACGAGAAAGCCTGGCTGAAATCAGCGGACCTCCGCACGAAGCTTCTCAATGACCAAGCCCGCCAAGCCTTTGTTTAGCAGGGCTTACGGTCACTCTGATTCTGCTCTAACCGCTTGCAAGATGTGGGCTTTGCGCAAAAATTACCTGTCTCAATTTTACCATGCGCGGAGGGTCCGGAGAGGCATCGATTAGAGGGTAAAAAGTAGGTCTCTGGGGGTCAAGAATGAATCTGTGTTTATTACGTTAGTAATCCAAAAGATTATTACTTTCGCATATGGATGAATAATTTGGCCTTAATATGAATTATCGTCAAACAATACGGTGACAGGAGAGCCATCTCCAGTCCGAATGAACCAAAGAGAGGTTACCAACGATGAAACTCACAATTCGCATCATTGCCTTGTCGATTGTTTTTGCGGGAGCAGCAGCAGCTTCAGTCTCTTCGTCGACCACGAGCCCCATATCGAGCCACCAGTCGGCCACGGAAAGAATGCCGATCCCAGTCTGCGATCCGGCAATTCCGACCTGCCCGGGCGTGGCACCCACCAAGTAAAAATGGCGGGGATGGCACAAAAGTGTCAGAGGAATAAGAGATTTTTAGGTTGAGTGCAAGGGTATTCGGCGCTATTCTGTGAATGCATTCCCAGGATGGTGAGCCACCTATATGTCTTCTCAACTTGTAATGTCGATGATGGGCGCGATGGAGTTTCTACTCTCAGCCACGCTCGGATTCATGTTCTGGAAGAAGGGGCTACATCGGCGGTTCCCGGCGATGGGGGCGTACCTGGCTCTGCGCGTGGCGTCAACGCCGCTGCTGTCGATCTTGCTGCTGGGCCAGATGGGACAACTGTCCACGTCAAAAGAAGTGCACGACATGTGCACCTTCGCCTACTTCATCCTTTACTACGCGGTATATATCGCGAGCGCCGTTCTGCTGTTCTTCATCTGCATGGAAGTATTTCGTTCAGCACTTTCTGCGCTGCCGGGACTGGCGAAGTTCGGCATCGTGATTTTTCGCTGGACTGTGCTGGCCTCGGCGATCGTGACTCTTTCGTCAATGTCCTTTGTGCATAAAGGCCTGATGGTCATCACGGACATCGCGTACGGGCTGATGCGCTCGGTGAGCATCCTCGAGTTGTGCTTGCTGGCTTTCCTCTGCCTAAGCATGAACGCCCTGCGACTCTCGGTCCGCGATTTGTCGTTCGGGATCGCCCTGGGCTTTGGCTTAATGTCAGCCAATGACTTTGTGGCGGCGTCGTTCATTTCGCACAGCGCTTCGATGACCGGGCCGTTGCAGTTCGTTTATCAGTCGTTGGTTCTGGTTGTGCTGGGCACGTGGGTCACTTACGCTTCGCTGCCTGAGCCAGTTCGCAAGCCTTTGCTGGTGCCGGTGAACTCGACCATCTACCGCTGGAACGAGATAGCGTCAGCTCTGGGTCATACCGGAACACAGGTGGCCGTGCAGCAGCCGGCTAACAGCTTCTTCCTGACGGATGTGGAGAATGTTGTGGACCGGGTGCTGAGCAGGAACCTGAAGAACCGCGAATCTGAAACTTAAGCATCGAGAGAAGAGAATGTAAAAAGGCCACGGCAAGCGCCGTGGCCTTTTTACATGAATGCGAGTTGGATTTACTCGGCTGCTACGGGCTCGATGGAGGCAAAGCGTCCGCGGTTGCCGCGATCGACAAACTTGACCCTGCCGGTGACCTTGGCAAAAAGGGTGTCGTCTGACCCGATGCCCACGTTGACGCCGGGCTTGATTCGTGTGCCGCGCTGGCGCATGATGATGGAGCCGCCGGTTACAAGTTCGCCGCCAAAGGCTTTTACGCCCAGCCGCTGTGCATTGGAGTCTCTTCCGTTTGTGGAGCTGCCTCCACCCTTCTTATGTGCCATTGCCGAATCCTCTTCTCAATTTTCTGTGTTGCCAATTATTTCTGTGCCAGCTAGCTGGCCGCGGTGTAGGTGACGCCGTCGGCCTCGATGGCCTTGATGCGAACTTCAGTAAAGTTCTGTCTGTGCCCCTGAAGCTTCTTGTACTGCTTCTTCCGCTTCAGGTGGAAGACCAGAATCTTGGCAGCGCGGCCTTCGCCGAGGATTTCTGCCGTGACCTTGGCTGCAGCGGGTTTGGCCATGGTTCCCGGCTCGCCGGAGACTGCCAGCACATCGCTAAACTCGATGGTCTGATTCTCTGAGACCACGCTCTCGATCTTGACGACGTCGCCTGGTGCGACCCGGTACTGCTTACCACCGGTTCGAATGACTGCGTACATAAAAAATCCTCCAGCGCGGCCCCGCCTTACGGGGGCGCCTATCCGTTCAAATAGCTCGGGCGGAAACTTCCGCTCCGTGGTACGCTCAAGCCCTTAACATTTGGGCGAGCGTCTGGCTCCACGGCAACAGGCAGGAATCGCCAAACCAGTGTAGTGTACCGGGTTTTGGGTGCGAAGGTCAATGTTTACGATGGGAAACGCGTGAACCTGCCTAGAGCCCGGTCGACCTGTGAAACCTTCGGCAATGGTTCCCCGGATGTTCGCTTGAAGAAGCGACGTTGGACGGGACCGAGATTGGTAGGGGCCCGGGATGCGAATCAGCTGGCGGGCCAGAACTTGCGCAGGCCGGGGATCGTGAATCCCAAACGGGGTTGAGCCTGCTGGAAGAGGTAAACCGTGAGAACGGCGAAGATTGGCTCAAGCGGGTTGCGGAAGCGGGACCCAACGGTGATGAGGTAGTAGATGGCCGGCAACAGAACCACGGCCCAGGCGAAAAGGCCTGCCGCGGGCAGCCTGTGGCGGAGCGCCAGGATCAGGCCCAAAATCCCGCAGATGGATCCGAAGCAGTGGGCGAATTCGCGGAAGTTTTCAGCGGCAGGGTGGCCACCCGCGGTATGCGGGACGCTGGCCCAGAACATGTAAATGCGCAAGGCGACGATCTTCCAGAAATATGCGGGATTTTGGCGTGCGGATTGGTTGGCGATCTGGCCGCGCATCCGCACGTACGCCAGTTCGCCCATCCGGGCATAGAGTTGGTGTTCTGTCGCAGCTTCGAAGGTGGGCACGGTGGCTCCCCAGGGAAATCCTCCGTACTCTGGTGACCAGGCGAGGGCAGCTTCAGCGCCAAAGTTGCCTCGTGTTGGAATGAAGGCGTGAAAGACACGCTCATTTCGCACCACCCAGGGCGCAGCCACGGCGGCGCACGAGATGACAGAGAGCAGCGCGAGCGCCAGGCCTCGGAGCAAGTGGTTCTTTGGTGCGCCACCCTCAGGACTCGGGCCGGTAAGAACCCAGATGCCCTGCACCGGAGCCATCAAGAGCAGAGTCGGGTTGGTCATTGAGATCGCTCCCCAGAGCAGGCCAAAGAGCAGCCAGTCGCGCACCCGCTGCCTTGTTACGATTTCAGAGCCGGTGCCACGCATCCTCATGCCCAGTACGAGCAAGGCCGCGAAGAACATGGTTGACAGTGACATTTCCCACACCCACTTCACGCCGTATTGCATGATTCCTGGGTAGAGCGCCCACAGCCATGCTGCCCAAAGCCCGTTGCGGCGGCCGGCCACGCGCACGCCCATCTCATAGACCATTGGCGCGGTGAGAGCCTGGAAAAAGCTGTTGACGGTCTGGATCACAAAGGCCGAGAGGGCTGAGTAAATCCCGAAAAGCTTGAAGACACCTGCCAGAAGCAAGGTAAAGCCGGGAACCATCCAGGCAGTGGGGCCGGTGTTGCCGCTGAAAGGGGAACTGTAGCCATGGCCGGCCGCCACCGATGCAGCGACGCGGCCCGTCTCCCAGCCAAATTCGAAGTGGTTGTTGAATGGGGTGATGCGGTATGTGTGGGCCAGCGCGATGTAGGCGACGCGCACAAGGAATGCGGTCCAGAAGATTGCCCGAGGGGCGCGAAAGCGATCATCCGATGTGGACGGGACAATCTGGCTCATGAAATCCACTTTAATAGGCGCACAATTCCCATCTCAGCGGCTCGAGAGTGGGCGGAGACATTCTTGCGGGCAAGGATCGCTTCGCGGTTGTCAGCATAGTATCTATACGCCAGAGTGAGCATCTGGCTATTGGTGACCATGGGCCGCCAGCCCATTGCGTTGCGAATGCGGCTCGTGTCGAAGACGAAATCTTCGGCGATCATTCGATAGTGGTAAGGCCCGAGGGGAGAAATCTTGAACTTGTGGGCCACGCGCATCGCAGCGAGCGTTGGCCCCTTGGGCAATGAACGGACGCGCGAGCGGCTACCCGCTTCAGTGATGACGGCCTCATAGCACTCGCGCAGGCTGGGGACATTGTCGCTGCCAACATGGAAAGTTCCGGAGCCCTTGAAGTCCATCGACTGGATGCATGCCTGCGCCAGATCGCCTGCATAGATGAACTGATAGCGGTTGCTACCTGAGCCTACCACCCACACCGTTTTGTTTTCTCGGATGAATTCAAACAGAATTGCGAGAAGGCCGAGGCGACCACTGTCGATAATGGTGGGGCAGCGTAGTATGACGATATCCATTCCGTCTTGAAACTGGCTGAGCACTCGCTCGCCTGCGAGCTTCGACTCCCCATACATCTCAGCGGGAGCTGGACGGTCATCTTCTCTAACCGGATGGCCGAGGTTGCTGGCCCACAGGCAATTGCTTGAAGTGAACACCAGTTTCTTGACCCCAGCCTCGCGCGCGCATCGGGCAATGTTGCCGGTTCCATCCACGTTGCTTGTCCAAAGGAGTTCGCGGTTCATGCGGCCGTGCGCCAACATCGCGGCTATATGAAATACGCCGTCGAAGCGGTGCGCGGAAAAGATTGCGCGCATGGCATTTTCGTCACGAATATCCTGTTGCAGGCTGGTGAGAGCAGGATGGCTTGCGGCGTTGGGCACCAGGTCCACGCTGACTATTTCGTCACCGTCGGCAAGCAGCCTGCTGGCGAGAATGCCGCCGAAGAATCCCGCCCCGCCAGTCACCAAAAATTTTGCCATCACCGCTGCCGTCCAATGCTTTCTGCGGAACCGGAATCCAGCCGGCGCCGGCAGGTCCCAAATTCGTTTCAATCATAGCATTCGGCAGATAAACCGCAATCAATTCAAATACTTGGCACACAGGAATTCGAATGGAGAGGGAAGGTACGTCGGTAGCCTATTTCCGGTTTGAACTACACGAGGCGATTCGGCGCGCTCCATGGACAGGCGGGGGAACGAGCGTGAACCGCAGCTTATAATTGGCGAGGCGCATATCCGATTTAATTGCTATCGATCTTTTTCCGGCGAGCTACGTGGTGCATATGAAAACAGAGAGCAAGGAGCCGGAAGGGGCATCCACGGGGCTAAATTCCATCCATTTGGCGGCCTTTAAGGCAGGGCTATACCCATTCCCAGACTGCAGAATGCACGACGCCGCCCGCGGCTGGGAGTGCCGGGGCTTCAGGGAGCCTTATCTTGTTCACGCAAGCGCAGGAATTGTATCGAGGGATGGGGATTGCCCCGGGGGAAGGAATCAGGGCGCTCGATGAAGGAAGGCACTGCGATCATTATTGGAGCGGGTCCAGCGGGCCTGACAGCCGCACTCGAGCTGCAGCGTCATTCGAGAATCAAGCCCGTTTTGATCGAGTCCGGCACGGAAATTGGGGGGATTTCCCGCACGGTCCTCTACAAGGGCAACCGCATGGACATCGGCGGACATCG
>PLKU01000078.1 GCA_003140705.1 Acidobacteriaceae bacterium | reverse complement strand
TGCGGGACGCCCTTGACAGTGTCCACCACCACTCCCGAATGCTGTTTCGCTGAGACTAGGACGGCCGCCACGTCGGCCTTGACTTTTATGACCTTCTCATAGAAGCCGGTTACACGACCGGAACTCAGGAATCCATGAATGTTTCCCTCGTGGAGCCTCGATGAGTGCATCTGCGGAAATAAACGCCTAACGAGGGGTCTGAGTAGCTCACAGATTAACCCCGGCAACCCGGAACTTTTTTGCCGCGGACCCCGTACTTGGCTCAATGAATAGGCTGACGATTGGATGCATGACGGTTCTGCTCGTTCTTGCGGTTCGTTTAAGCGCTCAAGATGCCGGAACGTTTGAGCCGGTGCGGAAACAAATAAGAGACTCTCTCAGCGACGGGAGCGTTCCTTCTGTGGCGGTGGCGGTTGCCAAGGACGGCAAAATCCTTTGGGAAGAGGGATTCGGGTGGGCAGACAGAGAACAGAAGCAGCCAGCCACGGCACACACCGCATACAACATTGCTTCAGTTACTAAGCCGGTGACGGCCACCGCGATCATGAGGTTGGTCCAAGACGGGAAGATCGATCTTGACGCTCCAGCAAATCTCTATTTGGAAGACTTCCAGGTCACTCCGTTTCCAGGCGACTTGAAGGGTCCCACCGTACGCGAACTCCTGATGCACAGGTCTGGATTGCCTGCCCACTGGCAATCCTGGAATCTCGCTGAACTGAAACTCCGCCCTGCATTCAGCGAAATTGCGCGGAGGTACGCGTTTGCTGCTTGGCCTCGCGGTGAGAGATATGAATACTCGAACCTGGGATACGGGGTGCTCGGCGAAATGGGGGCGCACCTGTCGGGGAGACCCTACGCAGACTTCATTCAGGAAGAGGTTTTTCGACCGCTGCAAATGCGGGATTCTTTTGTTGGTCCCACGAGCAAAACTGACGGAGTCGCCAGTCCCTACAGCGGACTCAAACGAATTGAGTTGAATGACGGAGACACGCCGGCTTCCGGCGCAGCCTTTAGCAGCGTTCACGATCTTGCACTCTTCGGCATCTTCCACCTCGGCGCTCTTGCGCCCGGACAAGAACGAATCTTGACCGACGCAAATCTTCAAGCCATGCGAAATTCCAGCCTGGAAACGAGCGGGACCGAGCGCTACGGAATGGGTTGGTCCTTGAACACTGACATGCTCGGGCTCTCAATTGTGTCCCATAGCGGCGCCAATCCCGGGTACGAGTCGAGCATTCTTCTCGTCCCATCCGAGAAGATCGTGATTGCGGTGCTGACAAACAGCAATAACTCGCTGCCGAGCAATCTCACCCGTGAAATCCTTATGCAGCTTCTACCTTCGTTTCGGGCCAGGGTGGAGGAGATTCTTTCTCATCAAGCCGAGAAATTGCAGCCCTCCCAGTCACAGCCCGCAGCGATCCCCGCTCCCCCGGCACCGGAAGCCCTGACCGGCAAGTGGGCCGGAAAAGTACACACATACGCCGGTGAAATCCCACTGACCCTTTGGTGCTCCAAGGAGGGAGAGGTACGAATTCAGCTCGGCGATCAACTCATCTCGCTCGTAAACGATGTGGACTTCAACGGCGGATCAGGGTTATCCGGTTTCGCTCTCGGGGATTTGGGAACACCGGATGACAGCCGCCTTACCTACGACCTGAAAATCGATTTAACGAGAAACGGTGATCGAATGTATGGCGTACTGAGCACTCATGAGCGCAGGGGAGACAGGCTCGAACGTCCCAGCGGTGAACTGGCTTATTTCGCCGAACTTGCGCGATAAGTCAGATAATCTGCGATAAAATCTCCACAACAAAAAGCTGCCGGATGCACTATCCTTGTAGCGCATTTCCGGACTTGACGCGCTCCGGGCGGATCGTCGCCGGTGTGGAAGCGCCACAGATCATGAATCTGCACGACGGGCTGGCGTTCCTTCTGAAANNCTGCCCTGATTTCCAAGTTCCGAGTTTGTTGTCGCCAATTCGGCATTCTTTCTTTGATAAGCATCGACCTGTGGTAGCACTGGTTTGTGTCTGGCAATTCGGCATCAGAATGTGCAAAGCCCAGTTCTCAACATTTGACATCCTAATGCGGGCCATTCGCCCGGAGCAGTGCCGAGACAGATTTGGATTCTTAAAAGGAAGGCGGGCAACCTGGAAATCCGCCAACTCATGTAGACTCAACGACAGCGCCACGCCAGGTGGGACTCCTTGACCGTCGTGGTGCGCGGAGTCCATGTGACGCTTGCGCTTGCATACCCTTCTGCAACCGCCCGGCGCAAGATTGCGCGGCGGCTTCTTCCGTTCCTCTTTCTGATTTATATGACAGCGTTCATTGACCGTGTGAACGTTGGGTTTGCGGGTCTCGAAATGACTCGAGAGCTGCACTTCTCGAACGAGGTGTTCGGATTCGGAGCGGGAATCTTCTTCTTCGGTCTCTGTCTGCTGGAGATTCCAGGGGCCATGTTCGCGCATAGCCGGAGCGCGCGTACCTGGATTGCATCCATCATGATCGGGTGGGGTCTTCTCGCATCCCTCACTGGCCTGGTGCAGACTGCAACCCAGTTCAATATCATCCGCTTTCTGCTTGGGGCGGCAGAGGGTGGCTTCTTCCCTTCGGTGCTCGTCTACATGACGCACTGGTTCCGGCAACAGGATCGCGCCAAAGCGGTAGCCTTGTTCATGACGGCTATTCCGATTTTGAGCGCTACCGGTGGGATAATTGCCGGGGGGCTGCTAAGCGTGCACTGGTTGGGATTGTCCGGCTGGCGCTGGCTCCTTATTCTCGAAGGCATTCCGGCGGCGATCTGCGGGATCGTCACCCTGTTCTACCTGACGGATCGGCCGAAGGACGCGCTGTGGTTGAGCGAAGACGAACGGTCGTGGATTGGCGGTGAGCTGGAACGCGAGGAAAAGGAAAAGGAGAGCGGTCACGCGGAGACCAGCATTCTGCGGGGTCTTGCCAGCGGTGCCGTCGTGATCCTGGTGACTGGATACTTTTTTATCAACCTCACGGCATACGGCCTGAACATCTGGTTGCCGAAATTGGTGCAAAACCTACACGGCCTGACCATGTAGGCAGGTGGGCCTGATTGCGTCGCTTCCCCATGTATGCGCTGTCCCGGCGATGATCGTGATTGGGTGGAACGCAGACAGAACGGGACTGCACAAACGGCATGCAACGATTGCCGCGTTGGTGGGGGCCGTGGGACTGGCGATGAGCCAGTTGCCCGGCATCAGCGGGACCGTCGTTGTGATCGGCTTCTGCATCGCGAATATGGGCATCATGAGTTACTCTCCCTGTTACTGGGCTCTGCCCACGAAACTGCTGAACGCGCGGATTGCTGCGGCGGCATGCGGGCTGATCACGATGGCCAACATTGGTGGCTTTGCGGGTCCATATGCGATTGGCTTTTTTACTGACTTGACCGGGACACAACTGGCTGGGGTGCTCGTGCTGATGACGAGTGCGGTTCTGGCAGGGAGTACCCTGGCCTTCCTGCGAACTCGCTAATCACGGGGCGGATCCGTGCTTGAGGTGTATGATGCCCGGAGCTTCAGGTATTGAATTCCAAAATTGTCAGATTCCCCGCGCAAGTCGTTCATTGACCGCTCAACTGGTGCGAAGCCCAGTTATCGCCAACCGATTGCCTAATGCCCGGATTGGCAGTACTCAACCACGCGCGACAGAGAACAGTCCGCTGTCGCGATTCTGATTTGATGAGCGGAACAACTTGCAACTTCCGGAAGTCGGCAACGCGGATCCTACGCACTCATCACCTGGCGAATCAGCACCGAAAGCCCGTTCCAAGCGATCTGGACACCGATACACAGCAAGATGAACGCAACCACCCGCAGGATCCCGTGCGCCGTGGAGGGTGGTATGGCCTTCGTGATCTTTGGGGCGTATCGATAACAGAAATAGACCAATAAGCTCAGAACTACAATCGCCACGAATACTCCGGCATGGGAAAGAATATTCTTCGAGACTTCGTGGCTCGAATTGTGAGCCGTCACCGTGATCAACGCCACCAGCGTGCCGGGCCCTGAGGTGATCGGAAATGTGAACGGGTAGAAGACTTCCTGTTCGAAATCGTGTGCCTGCGCGGCGTCACGTTCCTCGGTCTCTTCCTGCTTGTTTCTCGAATTGGCGCGAGCGTCCCGCTCGTTCAGCACACTCCATCCCATCGCCGCTATCACGATGCCGCCCGCAAATTGGACGATAGGCAGTGAGATGCCGAAGAAGTTGAGGATGGTTACGCCCAGCAGCTCAATGATGGTCAGGAAAATGATGTTATTGATGGCGATCTTGCGCGCGAGAGAGCGATACACGCTGACCGGCGCATCTCCGACGAGGCCGAATAGCACCAGAGCGGATCCCAGCGGATTGATCAGCGGAAGCAGCGCGCTGAAAGCGATCAAGAATGGATTCAAGAGCGACAGACGCATCCTCCTTGACTGAATTCTAGCGCTTCAACTGTCTGCCTCTGCAGCTGATCTTGGCCCATTCGCAAATCCTTCGCAGGATCTAGCATCACAATACCTGAGGAGCCATTACATTGCGCATGAAAGGTCTCCGGCGGACCGGCACTCGGAGCCGAGCCAATGGATTCTAGGCAATAGGAAACCTGGACACGTGATCCACGACCCAGATTGGCGAATCAAAAGTTGTCAGGTGTCCCAAGATGCCCCAGTTGATGGAATGCTCAGTTATCGCCAAGTGACAGCTGATTCCTGGACCTGGGTGATCCGCGCGGTACGATGCCAACCCTNNTAGACGATGATGCACCAATGCGACACCCGACAGGCTAATTCAGTTTATGCTCCCGCCGAGCCAATGAAGACTACGATGGCCGCATAATACGGAGAGGGATGAGCGCGGAAGTGATTCGACAGTATTCCGCGTATTCATTACCAAACGCCTGATGGAGGTAGTGATCTTCGATTCGAACCTTTCGCCAGTATGCGACCGCGGCGAGGACCACGCCAAGCAATGCGTACAATCCGCCAGAGACCATGGCGGTCCCGACGAACATTCCCAACATGGCCGTGTAGATGGGATGCCTCACTAGGCGGTATGGTCCTGACCGAATCAGTTGATGGTTACCCAAAATGGCAATGACTCCTCGCCAGTGGCGCCCGAGGTGAAATCGGGCCCAAATCGCGAGGATGAACATAGCGATCTGCAATATGAGGCCTGCTGTGGTGAAGATCCTCGATGCCGGCAGGAAGCGGTGTGCTAGTCCTGGAATGTGCGGGAATATTTGCAGAAACAGAAGCAAAAACGCCGTGTTAACGAGAATTTCGTGAATGAAGCGTGAACCCCGTGATTCCGAACGTGCAATCGTGGAATCGCCAATAGATGCTCGGCTCCAGTAAAGGGCAAATGCGATCCACAAACCAAAGGAAGCAAGAAGCGGATAGTGGACGGCCCTGACCAGAGCTTCCACGTGCTCGCGCCTAAGCCACATCAGAGCGCCAACAACAAGGGTGAGCGGGATCGCCGCGAGTCTATTGATCGCCTTTCGGTCTGATCCTTTCCGTGCGACCGAAATCAGCTCAGGATTTGAATGGTCGGATCGTTTTGGGGCCTTCAAGTATGCAGCTTTCCGGTTTCTCTGTTCTTTAATTTTGGCGATCATGCCGCGGATGAACCTCTCCTGCATACTTCCGAATGGTTGATCCGTAGTTAGGTATGTCCAAGTTGCACCGCGTTCCATCATCGGACTGAGGCCGGATGTCCGGATCTCCGCCACGCGTTTGAGAATTTCTTTGTCGATGGTCTGTTCGAGCTCCTCAAACATTTGGTGAACTGTTTTCAGGTAGTAGTGAAGCGGGTCTTTGCCGCCCAACGATACCCACTGGGAGCCATTCCGCAATTCCGCAACAGCCTCGAGATGTTCGGCCCAGAACTCATCGATGGTAGCTAGGGATATCTGTCTCTCCAGTTCGGATGAACAGGGCCTTCTCCCACTTAGGATCAGCTGCCGCCTTTGCTGGACGGCTTGCCTCTGCCCCTCAATCACGTATTCATATTTGGCAAGGAATGTGCGAGTCTCGAGGTGTTGGCCTTCGATGAGTCGCTGAATGCTCTCAGGAGTGTGGTCGAACTCGGGATCGTTGATGCCATACTTTACAAGCAGGTCATCCTCGAGCGATACGAAGAATTGGGAACTGCCAGGGTCGCCTTGGCGTCCAGCGCGCCCACGTAGCTGATTATCAATGCGCCGACTCTCATGCCGGTTGGTTCCTAATATGAGTAATCCGCCTAAACGATCCACACCTTTACTTAGTCGAATGTCGGTGCCGCGTCCGGCCATATTGGTGGAGATCGTCACGGCTCCAACTTCGCCTGCTCTAGCAATGATCCCAGCTTCCTCTTCTTCGTTGCGTGCATTCAGAACATGGTGAGGAATATCCGTAAGTTGCGCGCTGAGACGCTCAGACTCCTGCACGCTACTGGTTCCTACGAGCACAGGCTGACTAGTTTCGTGGATGCGCCGCACTTCGGCTGCGACAGCTTGCTCCTTCTCTTGTTTGGTTGCAAATATTCTGTCTGGCAGGTCGACGCGGATGTTGGGACGGTTAGGAGGAATCACTTCGACTTCAAGCGAGTAGATGGAATGAAACTCGTCTGCCTGAGTCGCTGCCGTGCCGGTCATGCCACAGATCACGAGGTAGAGCGAAATCAGATTCTGGAGAGTGATGGATGCAAGAACTTTACCCTCCGCCTTGGGTGCCACACCTTCCTTTGCTTCAAGTGCGGCGTGCAGGCCGGCAGGCCACCGCCGATCCTTCACGACGCGGCCCTTGAACTCATCGATGGATTCGATGGACTGACTTTGAACGATGTAGTCGATGTCCCGGCGAAGAAGTGCGCGAGCATGGATTGAATCCTGAACGGCAATTAAAATGCGGAGATTCTCCTCGGCAAATAGGTTGGAGCATCCGAAGGCGTCTTCCACAGCCTGAATCCCGGCATCGGTGAGGGCAATGTTACGAGCGTACTCATCGTATGTGAAATGCAAGGGATGTTTGAAATGGCGAGTCAATTGGTCAACGCGATTTGCTACTGTAGCTTCCGCTCGTTGTTCGCCAGCGAGCACTAAGGGAATACGCGCTTCATCGATCAGGATGGAATCGGCCTCGTCGATTACCGCTGCTGCAAACGGACGATGCACCTGGTCATTGTGATAGAGAGCAATCTGGTCACGAAGAAAATCGAAGCCGATCTCATTGGCAGTGGCATAGGTGATATCGCAGGCATAAGCTTCCTTTCTCTGGAGACAATCCATGTCCTGCTGTATGCAACCTACGGAAAGACCAAAAAACGCGTAAATGGGCTTCATCCAACTGGCGTCCCGACGCGCGAGGTAGTCGTTCACTGTCATAACGTGAACACCGTTGCCCGCACGCGCCAGCCAGATTATTGCTGGAACGGCGCTGAGCGTTTTGCCCTCGCCCGTCTGCATTTCGGCGATCCTTCCATCGGCGAGGGCAAGGGCACAATGGCCCTGTACATCAAACATTTTGAAGCCGAGAAGACGCTCGGCTAGAACCGCCGTCACTGCAAGGGTTTCAGGCAATGTTTGAGCGTCTCTCGCTACAGCTTTCAAGTCCTCTTCGGATACCCCGTCGAGTTGATGGCGGCGGGAATCGATCCAGGCAATAGACTTCTTACGGTTCCCAGCCCAGACTGTTCCAATAGGCAAACACTTAAACAAATGGCCCACGTGGCCCCTCCTGTCCAGGCGGTGCTCAGTTATCTCTTCGAATTTCGCGGCTTAGAACTGGACGAGAGAGGAACGTGTGGGAGGGCGTTGGCAGACGGAAGGCCAGACGAATCTACTGCTCTGAGGGGCGTCGTAGTGTGATTGGATGGGAGCTGACGCTTCTTCCCAGATGATAGGCGGCTTCGGAGTGGAGAATTGCTGCTCACAATGCTGCCCTGATACGCATAAAAGCACTTGAATCTCAGCGCCGCGTTCCGTTCGCACCGACGGGACAGCGTATCCCGACCCGAGAGCGAGCGCTACGGCGAGAATCCAAATTGCGTGAAGACGTTTCATGCGCAAACAGTATTACACGCGCTGCACAGTACTCGGTCGCTTTAGAGCTTTGGTGGGCGTCGCGGCTACTCCATTCCTAAAAACAGCATCCGTCTGATGGGGACCGCCTAACGCACTCATTGAGCATCGGTTGAGGGCCATTTTGAGGATTACTCCCCATAAACGCGGCAGGGGCCGGGAAAAATGGCGGTCACCGCACGGATGCTTCGCTGACAGTGAATCTGCTCACACCTGACCGGTGCAATGCCCATGTATGACA
>PLKU01000549.1 GCA_003140705.1 Acidobacteriaceae bacterium | reverse complement strand
CGCAGAGACTGCCCGCAAGGTTCATATGTTGGTTCGCGGAAAGACCCTTTCCGAGACGATGTCGCGCTATCTGATCCAGAGGATTACGAAGCACCCGGTGATCGAGCTGCATTTAGAAACGGAGCTTGTGTCATTAGAGGGTGAGTCGCACCTCGAACGCGTTACCTGGCTCGACAAACCGTCGGGGAAGAGATTGACAAGCGAAATCGGGCACGTTTTCGTGATGGCGGGTGCGTCACCGCACAGCGACTGGTTGCGTGGCTGTATCGCCCTGGATCAGCAGGGCTTCATTCTTACAGGACGGGACTTGGATACTATTCTGGCAAGCACACCACGAAAGTGGCCTCTTGGCCGGCCGCCGCAGATGCTTGAGACAAGCTTGCCAGCAGTTTACGCAGTTGGCGACATCCGCTCCGGAAACGTGAAGCGGGTTGCTTCAGCCGTTGGCGAAGGTGCGATCTCAATCCATCTTGTACATCGCTCCCTGGCAGAAATATAGCATCGACGAGATCTTCACTGAAAATTACTTGTTTACGAGGCTAGAGACGTCTACCGTGACCGTGACGAGATCAATCGCGACGCGGGCGCGATCAAAACTACTCACCCTGACATTCGATATCGGCCAATTGCCTGGCCCGAGGTGCGGCGATTACATTCCCGCTTTTTCAGCGCGTGCGACTAGCTCAATCCGGCCTGTGCGCCTGAGAGCACCAGGACCTCGAAATGTTTGCAGTCATTATGAACGGAGATCCACCGAGCATCATCGGAGGCGAGGAGATATTCAGCGAGTACCCCGAGCCGCCATTAGAGAAGACAATTGTCTTTTCGATCTCCGGGATGTGCAGCGCAGTCTCAGGTCGGTGCCCGTCTTCGACACATCGAGATATAGGTGGCGCCCGTTTTGTCGCGTCGAACTAGACCCTTTTGATCATTTGTTCCAGGGAAGGATCGCGCAATGGCAGTCTGTCCCTAGTCGGATTCGTCACTCCATGTCAAGCCTCCGACAGCAATCCAAATCGTTGGAGCGGTTTTTGCCCAATTGCTGCGGTTTCTAGAAGGGAAACCGAATGGCATCAGTCGTGCTATGTCCTGTATAGGTCCGGCCACTCGTGCCGGAATGCCGATGAAGACCACGGACGCCGCGACCGCGGCCTTCGGTTCCCGAGGCAGGATAGATGGAGACTGCGGAAAAACAAAAACAATTGTCGCTATTGCTCGTTGATGACGACGAAGAGTTGTGCGGGATGATGGACGAGTATTTCGCCGAGGCTGGCCATCATCTGGATTGCGCGCACAATGGCCGGGATGGCCTGGCCTGCGCACTCAACGGCGCCTACGATCTCGTCATTCTCGATGTCATGCTGCCCATAATCGACGGCCTCGCTCTGCTCGAACAATTGCGGCGGCGAAAGGACCTCCCGGTGATCATGTTGACCGCCCGGGCCCAGCAGCATGACCGGATCCTCGGGCTGAATACAGGAGCCGACGACTATCTTCCCAAGCCTTTCGATCCGGATGAACTGCTGGCACGGATAAGGGCTGTATTGCGCCGCACCGACGCTGCAAAGCGGCACGGCAGCACGGTAATAACCAACGGCGACATTCAGCTCAGCGCCACCACACGCGAGGTCCGAGTCTCGGGTTCGCAGTTGGAGCTGACTGCGATGGAGTTCGACCTGCTGGAAATGCTGATGCGCTCTGCTGGCCGAGTTGTATCACGAGACGAGATCACCGTGGCTCTGTTCCAACGTGAAGCAACACCTTATGATCGCTTTCTCGATGTCCACATCAGTCATTTGCGGAAGAAGCTGGACGCCGGACGAAGCCTGATTCGCACAATTCGGGGAGTTGGGTATGTATTTGCCGACGCGGCTTAGGCTTAGACCATTGCCGATGAAGTCTCTCTATTACGGTGTCCTGCTGGCTATGGTCAGCACACTGTCGCTCTCGTTCCTCGCATTTCGAGCGATCTCGGACCGCATGGAGAACAAGGCCATCGCTCCCACATTCGACCGTTTCAACGAGTTGCAACTGGAGAGCGCGCGGGAGGCTTTGAATAGCGGTGGACAAAAGGGGCTAGAGGACTATATGACAAGTCTGAACCGCATCTTTGGGGGATCATCTCATTATTTACTCGACTCACACGGCATAGATCTCGTATCCGGTGAAAGCAGAACAGAGTTGCTACCCCCTGCTCCATCCTCCAAATGGCGCATCAATGTGCATGGTCGTTGGATCACATCACAGCGATCGACGGATGGAAAGTATTGGTTTGCCGCTGTAGGCCTGCTTGACCGGCCGCATATATGGACGTTTCTTCCCTACTACTTCCTAGTGATCGGCGCCACGGGCGTTCTGTGTTGGCTGGCCTCTGTTTTCGTGGTGTCGCCCATCCGCAGGATCGCGGCCTCCATTGCGATCTTCGGACAGGGTAATCTGTCAGTCCGCGCGCATACCAGGCGAAAGGATGAAATTGGACAACTTGGTCGCTCGTTTGATCAAATGGCCGATCGCCTGCAACAGCTGATTGGGAGCGAGCGAAGGCTGCTGGGGGACATATCGCACGAACTTAGATCGCCGCTCGCACGGCTGAAGTTCGCCGTCAAGCTCGCCAGGACATCAACAGACAGCAACGCGGCTCTTGATCGCATAGAACGCGACGTGGACCGCATTACGTCGCTTGTGGCCGACATAGTGGAAATCACCTTCATCGAAGGCGACCCTGCCGTTCAGGGTACCGAGGTTGTGCGCGCAGGAGACATCATCAATGAGGTCATTCGCGACTGCGCTGTGGAAGCTGAGGTTCGAGGCTGTCTGATCGCATTGAATGGTCGGCTGGCTGGCGAGGTCTTGGGCAATCGTGAACTGCTGCGGCGCGCGGTCGAGAATGTCCTGCGCAATGGGATTCGCTATTCACCAGAGCAGTCAACCATCGATGTGTCTCTCGTTGAAGACTCTCGCGCTGCGAACATTGCAGTCCGCGATTATGGCCCAGGCGTTCCTGAAGATGCGCTTACGAGGATATTCGATCCATTCTTTAGGGTTGAAGAGGCGCGTGATGCGACGGGTGGAGGATCCGGGCTGGGACTATCCATCGCAAAACGGGCCTTGCAAGTGCATCATGGCACGATCACTGCAGAGAACGCAGCGCCCGGTCTGCGGGTAAGGATTACGATTCCGCTGTTGACGGTGTCCATGCAGAATTGACGCGAATTGCTGCTGTCAATTGCGTCAATTTCGCGGATCTCAAGAATTCTTAAGGTTCAAAATCAATGCACCATGGTGTAATCCTCTCAATGCCGCATGCGACAAGGTTAGTAAGCACGGCATTAGAGGAGATACAAATGAAGCGTTTCTTTGGTTTTGCATTGTTAGTCGTTCTGTCATCTGTTCCCGCTTTTGCCGCCAGGAATTCCCAAACTGTGAACCTCCCGGAGACTGTGAAAGTTGGATCAACGCAGATTCCTGCGGGCGATTACAAATTGACGTGGACAGGTTCCGGATCAAACGGTCAGGTCACTCTGGCGCACGATGGGAAAACCTTGGTCACGGTGCCTGCAAAGGTGGTCGAAGAGAAGAATAACTTTAGCGGAGTCACCACTAAGACACTGGACGGAGTCGACGTTCTGGAATCAATTGAGTTGAACAACTTAGATTTGGTTTTGGAAGGCGCGCCTACCTCCGGACAGTAAGGCAGTTGGCACGTGCCGACGAGACAGAGAGATTCCGTGAACATTTCACGTCGGCGACAACTGCACCACTGATAAATCGGGATGCAGGAGTGTCACAAACTAACGACTGGAGCTGCGATGGGCCTCCTCAAGCAATGTGACGCAAGGAAGACTCACGATCCGGCGAATTCGAAGAACGCAACGAGGGCGGGAAACGCTGCGACTGTGTGATCTTCGCCTCCGGGACCCTTAGCGGGAAGTTCAAACGAAAGTCCACGGAACTGACTGACTGGGCCAAGGCGACTGAACTGGCCTCCGCGTGGAAGAGCTGAGAGAGTGAGCTGCCTCCGCCCCTTCCCAGAGCCAGTCAAACCAGACGAACCAGAAAAGATCACAATTGAAACCAGAATGGCGCGGCTCGGCCTCTGATCCAGTCCCTCAATTCCCTGCCCAAGGAAAGGGAGCCGGCCAGGCGGGTTGGTTCCCAAAAATATATGGTGGCAACGCCAAGAGCCCGATAAACGGTTCTTCCCGGGCATAGGCACGGCTATGGCAATCCAGCAGCAAGCGCCCAGTGGGTTCAATATGCGTAAGGGGATTTGTGACGGGTCAGGAGGGTTAAGCCTTTCAACGACTTACAAACCCGCAGGGGACTGCCTAAGTACGCGGAAGTCGTATAAGAAAGCCCCAACTGGGGGTTGAGCGGTTGGTTCAGGAATTAGGGCGAAAACATGTTCCAACGCTTCGGTTACCCAGTACACACTGCCGCGGGCGGTATGATCACCACTCGCCCTGGCTCATAAATCACAACCTCTGCCAACTGATAGCTTGCAGCTTCAAGCGAATCGAGCTTCATTGTGCGCTTGGGGCTGGCGCGCGCGCCGGTTAGGTGCGTCTTTTGCGTTTTTTCCAACTCTAATGGAGAGAGGAGAATCACTGATGGAAAAGCGGAAGCTGGGATTTGCCGGGCCTGAGGTCCCGGTAGTTTGTCTGGGGGGAAACGTCTACGGGTGGACGCTGCCGGAGCCGGAGACTTTTCGGCAGTTGCACGCGGCGCTCGATGTCGGATTGAACTTTGTTGATACTGCCGATGTGTATTCGCGGTGGGCTCCAGGGAACAAGGGTGGCGAGTCGCAGACAATTATCGGCAATTGGTTTGCGAAGACCGGGAAGCGCAAAGACGTGATCTTGGCGACGAAGGTCGGAATGGAGATGAGCGAAGGCAAAATGGGACTGAATGCCGCGTATATTCGACAGGCGGTTGAGCAATCTCTGCAGCGTCTGCAAACCGACTATATCGACATTTATCAGGCACACAAGGACGATTCAGAGACTCCACTGGAAGAGACGCTGGGTGCCTTCGACGAGCTGGTGAAGCAGGGGAAGGTCCGATATATCGGCGCGTCAAATTACAGCGGAGCGCGCTTGGCGAAAGCGCTGGAGACAAGCCGCAAGCATGGGTATGCAAGCTATATCTCGCTGCAGCCGCATTACAACCTGGTGGAGCGCCGGGATTACGAATCGGATCTTCTGCCTGTGGTGGAGAAGTACCAGTTGGGTGTGATTCCATACTTCTCGCTGGCGGCAGGATTTTTAACCGGCAAGTATCGTAGCCAACAGGACACGGAGAAAGCCGCACGAGGATCGATGGTGCAAAAGTACCTGAAT
Source organism: Acidobacteriaceae bacterium (assembly GCA_003140705.1). Taxonomy (GTDB): domain Bacteria; phylum Acidobacteriota; class Terriglobia; order Terriglobales; family Acidobacteriaceae; genus Telmatobacter. The sequence goes on along the minus strand of PLKU01000549.1, from coordinate 2,349 downwards.
GACTGGGGATTCGCTGTGGTTGCGGCGCTGGATGAAGTGGCGAATGCACACGGATCGACTCCGGCTCGCGTCGCTCTAGCGTGGCTGCTCGCGCAGCCTGGGATTACGGCTCCGATTGCGAGCGCGACGAATGAGAAGCAACTAGTCGATCTTGCTGAAGCGGCCAAGCTGAAGCTGGATGCGGAGTCGATTCAGAGGCTGAATAAGGTGAGTGCTCGGGAGAATGCGGCAGAGGCTCTAGCCGGTTAGTGGCGAGATATTCGCTGCAGAAGGAGCCCGGTTCTTTTTGAGATTTGCAGCAGAACCGGACCCTCGAATTTGCCAAACACGGCCAACTCAGCGGACCCGCATGCAGAGCCAGGTTGGATTGCCGCCAATTCTGCAGGCTGTCACCAACGCTATCTTCGCGGCGACGGGCAAGTGGGCTCGGACGCTCCTCCTGCAGAAGAAACGGTTCAGCTGGGCATGAGCGAATGCGCCTGAATTTCGTCTATGTGTATAAGGCGGCTAGCGAGCGTTTTTCAGACGAAGATTTGCCGGAGGTACGATGGCGAGAAAAAAACAAAGCCCTGCCGCCGTGCGGTCCGTCGTGGTGGTTCTTTGCGCGGCACTCTGCGCCTGGGGACTGCACGGTAAACTCTCCGGCCATAGAGCGCCGAATCAGTCTCATCCCATGCCGGTCTTAAAGGTGATCCAGGACGATGAGACGCGGCGGCTCGCAGTTTCCGCGCCGGTCAGACCTCGCAGTCCAGTGCTCGACTCTGCCGATCTGACTGCCGTTTATTCTCAGCCGCGATTGATCGTGGACAGAATCCAGTCGGTGCGCAAACCGGCACCCGATTCCGCTCCCTCCCACACGTACGCGCTTCGCTTCAGACCTCCTCCTTCGACAATCTAGCGCCCTGGTCCTGTGGCTTCAAAGAGAGCCGCAATCCAACAACTAGGCCCCCCGTCCGTGGGCTTTTTATAAGCCCGGTTCTGCCGTCACGCGCGCGTAGACCCGGGAGAGGAGTTTTTCATGAATCTTGCGTCTTTATTGCTGACTACGAGTATTGGTTTTCCCATTCTGTTTTCTTATCTGCTCGCTGTGCGGTATCTCGAGCATCGCCACGAAGCGGGAACGTTCGGCGTTATCGGCAGGCGCTGGCTAGCGCAGCGAATCACGGGGAGCCGTCTGCGGTGGATCAGGGCCGATGAATTGAAGCGGATGATTGATGCTGATCCCGAACTGGTGGTGTTTCATCTTCTCGACGATCCGGCAGAGGCGGAGTCGAAGCGGTTCGAAACTGAGATTGGCGTCACGTTGCCGCAACTCGAAGAGGCTATGGTGTGGATGCCGGGGGGCATGCGGTTCGCTGTTTACCGGGTGGACGGCATTGCACCCGGGCTGGCGCAAAGGCTATCTGGCATGACTCAGGGCCGCCAGATGCTATTGCTGGCTGGAAGGTTTTCGCCTGCGTCCGAGCGGTTTGATGGGCGTTTGACGGGCCAGACATTCAATTAAAGCGTGCGGGGCGTCCACAGCGTCAGAGTTTCCCAGGTCTCAGAATCGAGACCTGGGCACCCGGCGAGTAGCTAACTCAGTTGTGAGAGGATCTTCGCGATTGAGACGAGGGACAAAACGCAGATAAGCAGAATCCTCCGGTTCTTAATTGAGGGTCAGGAAGTGCCCCGTCGCGTGGGGAATGGTGATTTCGTACTTGCCATCCTTCAGGCGGACAGGCTGCGGCGACCGGGTGATATGAGCTTCCCGGCTATCGAGCGACGCGGCATGCATTGTTTCGGTTTCTACTTCTCCGATTCTTCCCTCTCCAAAGTCCAGGCTGATTTCGATATCCTGCTCCGCGTCCTTGTTGAGGATGATGATTGCTACCTTGCCGCTGGGAAGCAACGCGGCATAGGCAGTCGCATCGACTCCCGTCGCCTGGAGCTGTGCGGTGAAGGCGCCTTGGAAAAAGGATGCTCCGCTGAATGTCCCGGCGAATTTGAGGCCACACGCCACTGGCTCCATCACGTATTCTGAGCCGAACGTCGCAATGGGCGTGTAGAAGGGGTGAGGATGAGTCGCAATCTGCTCCGGGGTTTCGCCTTTGTCCTTGAGAAGGACGTCCCCCGGCAGGAAACCACCGACGGAGTTTGCAACGGATTTGCCGGTACCGCCGTGCAAATNNCGGAATAGTTGTTGCTGGCGAGAAGAAGTGAATAATCCGCAGCCCACAGTGCTGCCGCGAAAACGTCGGACACGCCGGGCTTTCCGCCGCGATAGCAAGTGTTTCCTTCCGTCATGCGCACACGGGCGCCGATCTTATTTGCCGCAGCTGTCGCGATATCCGCCGTCTTCTGAACCCT
>PLKU01000021.1 GCA_003140705.1 Acidobacteriaceae bacterium | reverse complement strand
GAAAGACCGCCCATCGCTTTGCCGGCTCGGGGCTCCTTGGCGCTCTCCGCATCCAGCCAGCACAGTTCGCTCGGAAACATCGAAGCCAAGCATTTTTGACTCCCCATGAATACGCGGCGCGCCCCAGGTCGTGTTTTCGGCGACCTTGCGGAGGATCAGTGCACGCAATTCCCTGCTGACGCATTTTCTTCCAGCTTGGGTCCGATGCCGCGAGATCCACGTCCAATACAGTTTGAAACCGGCTCGGTGCCATCGCGCAACGGTCTCCGGCTGGACGAGAATCAACGCCTGCTTCCAGCCGCTCCAAATCCGCCGCAATATCACCCAAAGCAATCGGTCAGAACAGGCGAATCTTGGCTGCGGATGCCTTCGCCTTAAGACCGCAAGCTGTTGCCGAAGCACCATGTTTTCCAGGAGCAGGTCCCTGCGAGCGCGAAAGAATCGGACAAGTGTGACAAACAGAAGCCTTAGCTGGCTTAACATACGATCAGTTTTGCACGAGGGCAGGCCAAATTGTGCGCACAACTTATCTGCCTGATTCGAAAGCTGATCGCTATTTTGGCGAGCCATAAAATGTCTAAAGTCAATCCTGCCCGGCTACTCAGTCTACAGTAGCAGTTTTGACGAGCGCTGACAGCAGCAATCCGCTCTTCACTACTGTCCAGCACGCGGATCATGACCTGCGAGGCGCCGCAAAAGATAATCTATCTCGGCTCGTGACGTCACGCTGAGCGAAGCGCCCGGAGCACGCTGCGTGTCATGGGCAATTATGCCACGCTTTTTCAGAATGTATTTGCGGACCGCCAGACCGATACCTTGCTGCTGTTCGTAACGGATGAGCGGAAGATGCGCATCAAACAGGTCGTGGGCGGCATCGCGCTGTCCTTCCTGGGCAAGCTTTACAACATCGACCAGCATGTCAGGAAAAGCGTAGCCTGTCATGGCGCCATCCGCGCCACGCTCGAGTTCGAAATCCAGAAACAAGCCGCCATTGCCGGTAAGAATCGAAAGCGGCCGAAGCGATCCGTCGCCTTGAAAGGCGCGCAACGTTGAGATCTTTTCAAGTCCCGGCCAGTCTTCATGCTTCAACATTACGCACGACGGGTTGTCCATCACAATCCGCCGGATGACTCTCGGAGTCATCACGACTGTCAACACCAACGGATAATCCTGAATGACGAATGGGATATCAGTACCTATCGCCGTTACGGCCTGCGCGTAGTAGTCGACGATCTGATCGTCGGTGCGCAGGGACGAGGGTGGCGCGATCATGACGCCCGCGGCGCCGAGTTCCATCACTCCGCGAGCCAGAGCCCGCATGGCCGCAAAGCCTGGCGCGGACACGCCGACAACCACTGGCACATTCGCCCGCCTGACAACCTGGTTGGAAATCGCCATTGCCTCAGCCGCGTCAAGCTTTGGCGCTTCGCCCATCATGCCGAGGATGGTCAGGCCGGAAACGCCGCAGGATAGATAGAAATCAGTCATGCGATCGACAGATGCCGTGTCGACTGCGCCATCCGGCGTGAAAGGAGTTGCAGCGATAGCATAGACACCGTTTGCGGTATGATCGAGGTTCTTCACGAGTCGCATTCCTTTATCGTTGCAAAGCGATTTGCGCTTTCAGGGCCGACGCGTAGCTTCGTGTTACGCCTCACGAGTCAGTTCTTGAGTCGAGCTCGCGCAGAAGAAAATTGAAGTCGCAACCTCGGTCGGCCTGCAGGACACAATCCTCGAAGAGTTTAGCGTAGCCGCGAGTGGCTTTTTCGCGTTGTGGCGGCAAATCTTTCCACGCGGCAAGGCGGCTTTGCATTTCGGCATCGTCGATCAGCAGTTCAATCCGGCGCGCTTCTACGTCAAGCATAATCCGGTCGCCGGTCTGCACGACGGCGAGCGGGCCGCCCACAGCGGCTTCCGGCGTGATATGCAATACGATGGTGCCAAAAGCAGTGCCGCTCATCCGCGCATCGGAAATGCGTACCATATCTTTTACTCCCTGGCGGGCCAGTTTCATCGGGATCGGCAGATAGCCCGCCTCCGGCATGCCTGGCGCGCCTTTCGGCCCGGCATTGCGCAAAACAAGAACGTCATCGGCATTCACATCAAGATCTGGTGAGTCGATGCGCAGTGTAGTTTCCTCTACTGATTCGAATACCACTGCACGGCCGGTATGACGCATCAAGTCAGGCGAAGCCGCCGATTGCTTTATAACGGCGGTATTTGGCGCAAGATTGCCACGTAGCACTGCGATTGCGCCTACCTTCTTCAACGGCGCCGCCAGGCTGCGGATAACATCCTGCTCCTGCGCCGATTCCGCCTTGGCAATCGCATCGCCGATGGTACCGCCTGAGACACTGAGCGCATCAAGATCGAGAAACGAATTGAGTTCGCGCATAAGTGCTGGCAAGCCGCCGGCGCTATGGAAGTGTTCCATATAATGCGTTCCGGAGGGCTTGAGGTTGAGCAATACCGGGATCTCGCGTCCCAGCCGATCGAAAGCATCGATGTCGAGTTTGACTCCGGCGCGGCCAGCCATGGCTGTCAGGTGAATCAACCCATTGGTCGATCCGCCGATCGCCTGCAAGACGGTCATCGCGTTGCGCACAGACGCTTCGGTGATCAAGTCGCTTGGCCTCGGCGAACCGCAGATTGCCATTTCGGCAGCACGCTTGCCGCTGGTCTCGGCTATACGGCGGCGGTCTGCATGGGTTGCAGGCGCAGTAGCGCTCATTGGCACTGCCAGGCCAAGCGCCTCGACGAGGCAGGCCATGGTGCTTGCTGTTCCCATTACCCCGCAAGTGCCCACCGTTGGAACCAGGCGGCTGCTGATCAGATCGATCTCAGCTTCGTCGATCATGCCGGCGCGATACTGGGCCCACAGTCGCCGGCAGTCTGTACAGGCGCCAAGCACTTCGCCCCTATGATTACCCACCGTCATTGGCCCGGTCTGCAGCACCACAACCGGCAAATCCACGCTCGCCGCAGCCATCACCTGAGCCGGCAAGGTCTTGTCGCAGCCTCCGATCACCACCACCGCATCCATCGCCTGTGCGCGAATCATCTCTTCCGTATCCATCGCCATAAGGTTGCGCAGAAACATGGAGGTTGGATGGGCGAAGCTCTCGTGAATTGAAATCGTCGGAAACACCATTGGCAGGCAACCAGCGAGCAAAACTCCCCGCTTCACGCTTTCGATAAGATCGGGCACATTGCCATGGCACGGGTTGTAGTCACTGTAAGTATTGGTTACACCAACAATCGGGCGATCGAGCGCATCGTCGGAATATCCCAACGCCTTGATGAAGGCTTTGCGATGGAACAACGAAAAGCCGGCGTCGCCATAACTGGTGAGCCCTTTGCGCAGACCCTTGGTCATTTCTTTCCCCTCACGCCATTTGCGGCTTTGATCGTGGATGCTTGTCTCTGGTTTGCCAAGCAGGGTCAATGATTTACTAGTTTTGCCGGGACTAGTGCAACGATCAGAATCGCCGACGCCAGCATACATCCTGAAACCAGAAACAATCCCGAATTCAGTGTGCCCGTATAGTCTTTCAGAAAACCGATAATCACGGGGCTGAGAAATCCGCCCAGATTTCCTGTGCAATTGACAAATGCAATGCCGACGGCTGCGGCGGCTCCGCCCAGGAAAGATGTTGGCAACGCCCAGAACATGGGGATTGCCGAAACCACACCAACCACAGCCATTGTCAGGCCGATCATGGCAACTGTCGTGCTGCTGCCCGCCTGAGTGCACAAGGCGAAGCCAAGCGCCGCAACGATGCTCGGCACAACCACGTGCCAACGGCGTTCGCGCGTCCTATCTGCATGGCGGCCGAAAAGGATCATGGAAATGAGTGCGAACGTGTAAGGCACCATGGTCAGCAAGCCTATGTAAAAAGCGTCTTTGACGCCAGTTTGGCGGATGATGGTTGGCTGCCAGAATCCGATTGCANNCCATCTCGATGCCGAAGAAGATCAGACCCATAAGCCAGACACGTGGAGAAGTGAAGACGGAAAGGATGGTGCGGTGCGTTTTCGCAGTTGCTTCTTCATTGATCTCTGCAAAGATGACGGCCTTTTCCTCCGGGGAAAGCCAGTTGGCGTTCGCCACCCGGTCCTCGAGACAAAACAGGAGAACAATGCCCTNNGCCAGGATCATTGCGGGGGTGGCTTCGAGAATGAAAAGCCACTGCCATCCCGCAAGATGTAGGCTTCCCGCAAAGGAGCGCAAGATAAATCCGGAGATTGGTCCACCTATAATTCCTGAGACCGCACTTCCAGCCAACAGGACTGCCACCATTTTGCCCCGCCGATGGGACGGAAACCAGTACGTCAGGTACAGGATCATACCCGGGAAAAACCCTGCTTCCGCGACGCCAAGCAGGAATCGGATGGCGTAGAACTCCCATGGGTTTCGCACCAGGGCCGTGCAGGCCGAGACAATTCCCCAGGTGACCAGGACTC
>PLKU01000275.1 GCA_003140705.1 Acidobacteriaceae bacterium | reverse complement strand
CCGAGGCGCACGCGCAGGTGCGGTCGGACGGTATGGCCGCAACTGCTGCCTTTACAACTCGTGCTGCGTTAGCGGCATTCTTATGCAGTACAGCAACAATCTCCTCGATGGTGACCGAATCATGGCCTTCGCGCCAGCAATCGTANNTGCCGATCACATCCATGCCCAGCCCACGATACACGTTTGACTCAGCTTTGGTAGAAAACTGCGGGCCTTCCATGCACACGTAGGTTCCACCCAGTTTGCCCACCACGCCGGCCGCAACGCATCCCTCTGCCGCAGCCTTGGCAACGGTGGAGCACACAGGGTCGCCGAAGGCGACATGTCCGACAAGTCCCTCGCCGAAAAAAGTAGAAACGCGATGGAAGGTGCGGTCGATGAACTGGTCGGGCATGACGAAGTCGGTGGGCTTGTGTTCCTCCTTAAGAGATCCGACGGCCGAGACAGAAAGAATGCGCTCTACGCCGAGCTTCTTGAAAGCATAGATGTTCGCGCGGAAATTGAGTTCTGAAGGCAGGATCCGATGGTGCCGGCCATGGCGCGCCAGAAAGGCGACCTTGCGGCCTTCCAGTTTGCCCAGGACAAAGGGGTCGGAGGGGTCGCCAAAGGGCGTCTCCACGCGCTCTTCATGCACGTTTGTGAATCCAGGCATCGAATAGAGCCCGCTGCCGCCAATAATTCCGATTTCCGCCTGAGCCAATGCCCGCTCCTCTTCCGCCCCGGCGACAAAGACCTGTCATCGGGGATCCCGCTAATGTTGCGCGGACCAATACCCATCCTGCGCTTCTTGTGGTCAAACATCTCAGTATAAAGGGACGAGCCGGACTCAAGGATCAAGAACGCTGCATACTCTTATAACTTTGGAAGAACGAGGATGGTGATCGACTGAGCGGGGAAGGTTGAGCTGAGGGTGCTCGTAGTGCCTCCGGTAAGCGGAGAGGTAACCGTTAAGTTCGGCTGAGAGACGATGGCAGCGAGGTTGGCGTTGCTGTAAAGGAAAACTTTTGCCGTCCCATTTGGGGTGAAGTTCTGCAGGGAAAGGGTCGCGGCGAGGTCGCCGTATGTCTTGTTGATGACCATTACGGTCACATTGTTGTCCGCAGTGCGCAGCGCAGAGTAGACCGCGAGTGCACCCTGGTTGGCAGTGGCGGAAGCCAGGGATATGTCGCCGAATGTCGAGTTATTTCCGTCGTAGTTGCGGTACATCTCAAACGCCATGAGGCCGGGGACTTGCGCCGAGGGATTGGTGGTCGGCCACAGTGTGGCTAAATCGAGGCCGTAACCACCGAAGATGCCCAGGATGTCAGCCTGCGCCAGCGCTCCGTTGATGGATTCGAGTCCACCCCAGTTGTATTCCGTGATAGCGGACTTTGTCCCCGGGTAGTCCTTCGCGATCCATGCGTGCATCATGGGAATCAATTGCGGGGCCTGCGCCGGAGGTGTGCAACTCGTGGTGTAGTTTGAGTCGGTCGTGAAATTAGGTTGCGGGTAGTTCGAATCGGTATACGTGGGGTCCCAAAGGACGCGAGTCGAGTTCAAGCGAGCTTGTTGAGCACCGGTGTCTCCTGCCGAGGTAAAAGCGACAGAATTTCCAAGGTAGGTAGCTGCAAAATAAGTGTGCAGGTCAAGGAAATCCAGCAGGCGAACGTTGTTCTTTGCTTCACTGGCCGCAAATTGCTGCAGATAATATTCAAGAAATGGGACGCCGCTGTGAGCAATTCGATCGGCCGGATCGCTCCACGGCGAGTAGCAGGGGCCTGAGCCCCATCCGGACTCAATGTCCTTTTTGGAGTAGAAATAATTCCACCAATAGTCCACCACCGGCCCGCTGACCTCAGCGAACGGGTCTGCGATTTTGATGGCTTGTGCGGTCGCGATTCCGTTGTCAGTCACTTCATCATAGGTGGATGGCTGAGGATGCACGTCGCGGTGAACGGCATCCCACCAGGCAGGTTCATTGTCCAAGTCGTAGAAGGCCACACCGCCATTGGCTGCGGCGCCGAACTTGTTTACGAGGTAGGTGACCCATTGGCCGGCCCATGCAGGCCCGATCACAGTGCTGGTGACGGTTGGATCGTTGCCGGTGATGTCGGTCGGGGCGGACGGATTGGATGCATTCGGCATCTCTCCGTCGCCGCATTGGCGACTGGCGTCCACTGAATACTGACCGGGGTACTGGGAAACCGGAAAGCTGCAGGAACCGGAGTTCTTTGCCACCCAGCCGAGCACCGGCACGGTTCCCAGCGTCTTTGCGCCGATGGCAGCATTGGCCTGCACGAGGGCATCAAAAGCCGAGACACCGCTAACAGGGTTGGCCCCGTCCCCTCCGGTCCCCGGCTGATTTTCAAAGTACCAGTCGCTGGCGGAACTTGTTACGTCCAACTTGTAGTTGTAGCGGGAGGTGCTGTCTCCGCCCCAGCGATCGATTGTGATGTTGGTTGCGCCTGCCACGTCAGAGTTAAGCAAGTACCCATTCATGCCGTAGATGTAAGGGCTGATTGCGTGGGTCTGGTTGCCCGCATCGACGGTGAGTGTTGGCCCCGCAGCCACGGCCGGTGCGTTCAGGGTGACAGTCACATTGCCAGACTTGGTCGCATCTTCTGTACTGGTAGCCGTGACCGTTACGGTCGGGGGCGCCGGATAAGGTGTGGTGTACAGGCCGCCGGTGGTGATGGTGCCGGGGCTCAAGATGCTGCTCGGCGGCGCAGACACGGACCAGGTCACGGCGCTGCTGAAGCTGCCGGTGCCGGAGACTACAGGGGTGAATTGCTGCTGCGCGCCGATAATTGTGGTTGCCGGATTGGGCATCACGGAAACGGTAGTGATTGTAGGCCCACTGGTGATGGTTGTTGTCGAGCCGGCACCGCCTCCTCCACAACCTGCAACCAAAAGGCTTAAACCGATCATCATCCACCCGGCCGCCTGCCAACCCAACTTCCTCATCCAAAAGCTCCTGATTTGCCGCAAAGACAGGTCAAAGCCCGCAGTTGCCATTTGCAAACAGTTTCAATTTCATACCATCTTACAGGCCTGTGGGGGACAGCCGTCTAAAGTGGTTGGGAATTGATCAACCGACCAGCATTTGCATTGATCCGTTAGATTGGATGCAGCAAGCATTCGGCTCAACGGCAGCCACCGGGAGTATGGACAATGGACAGGGCAGGAATTCTCCAACCTCTCTATATTCGAGTTCACCCAGAGGACAACGTAGCGATCATTGTGAACGAAGGCGGCCTGCAGCCCGGCACGACCTTCGGCTGCGGTCTGGTTCTTGTGGATGCGGTGCCAGAGGCGCATAAGGTAGCCCTCACAAGTATCAATCTCGGTGACCCGATCATCAGGTACGGCTCGGTGATTGGTTATGCGGAGGTGCCAATCCCGATGGGATCATGGGTGCACGAAGGTGTAATGCGACTGCCCGAACCGCCCGACCTCAATTGCCTGCCGATCTCAACCGCAGTTCCAGAGCCGTTGCCTCCGCTCACGGGTTATACCTTTGAAGGTTTTGTGAATGAGGACGGCTCGGTTGGAACCAAGAATATTCTTGGCATCTCGACGACGGTTCAGTGTGTGTCGTCAACAGTGGATTACGCGGTAAAGCGGATCAAGGCAGAACTGCTGCCGCGCTACCCTCATGTCGACGACGTGATCGCAATCAATCACTCTTACGGCTGCGGCGTGGCGATCGATGCCCCGGGCGCGGAGATTCCGATCCGCACTCTTCGCAATATCAGCCTCAATCCAAATCTGGGCGGAGCGCCGCTGGTGGTGAGCTTGGGGTGCGAAAAACTCGAACTCTCGCGGCTCATGCCAAACGGCACGTTTCCGATGCTGGCGCCCAAGTCGTACGTGGTGCGGCTTCAGGACGAGGAGCATCAAGGCTTTGAAAGTATGGTGGCGGCGATCATGCAAATGGCAGAAGGGCGCCTCGCCGTTCTGAACGATAGAAGGCGCGTTACTCGGCCTGCAGCAGATCTGGTAGTTGGTTTGCAGTGCGGCGGGAGTGATGCATTTTCAGGAGTAACTGCCAACCCCGCTCTAGGCTATGCGGCCGACCTACTGGTAAGGGCCGGCGCGACGGTGATGTTCTCTGAGGTCACAGAAGTGCGGGATGCGATCAACCTTCTAACGGCTCGCGCAGCGGACGCAACGGTCGCAGAACAGTTGATTCATGAAATGGACTGGTACGACAAGTATCTCAGCAAAGGTGGAATGGATCGCAGCGCCAACCCGACTCCCGGAAACAAGAAGGGTGGGCTGACGAATATCGTCGAAAAGGCCCTTGGTTCCGCGGCAAAGGCTGGCACGAGTGCTCTTGCGGGTGTGTTTGGCCCGGGCGAGCGCGTCACGAAGAAGGGGCTCATCTTTGCGGCAACGCCTGCCAGCGATTTTGTGTGCGGCACGTTGCAATTGGCTGCGGGAATGAACATGCATGTGTTTACAACAGGGCGCGGAACGCCCTATGGCTTGGCGATGGTGCCAGTGATCAAAGTGGCGACCCGCACTCCGCTTGCAAAAAAATGGCCCGATCTGATCGATGTGGACGCAGGCGTAATTGCAACCGGCGACGCGACCATCCAGGAGGTGGGCGAGCACATTTTCAAGTTCATTCTTGATGCGGCCAGTGGACGGAAAGCGACCTGGACCGATCGCTGGGGTCTGCATAACGAGTTCGTGCTGTTCAACCCGTCACCGATTACATAGCGGGAACATCTTATGCTGAGCCGCCGTCGCTTTGTTGCATCCACAGTCGCCAGTGCGATGGTGCTTTCGTCTCGTCAAAGAATGGCCAGCGAGGCCTTGGCCCCGCCTGCGAACCCTGAACCGGAAACGCCGGTCTTGATCGATTCGCACGTTCACGTTTTCGAGCGCGACGCCAACTTCCCTTTTGCGAAGGGAGCAAAGCCGCCCGCAGAAGACGCCACCCCCGAAAAGCTCCTGGAATTGATGCGGGCTAATCACGTTGCGAAGGCCGTGATTATCCAGGTGATTCACTATCGATGGGACAACAGCTACATGGCCAGTGTCTTGAGGCGTTTCCCGGGCGCCTTTATGGGGGTATGCCGGGTGAATCCTGAAGATCCGGAGGTTCCGGATCATCTGAGCCGGCTCATTCAAGAGGGATTCCACGGCGTGCGTTTGAGCCCGGCAGCCACTACGGAGGGTGATTGGATCCGCGGCCCCCTGATGGTTCCGCTTTGGCGCAGATGCGCTGAACTCAAAGTCCCGATGACCATCCTGACTCCAGTGACGCGGCTTCCAGATCTTGTTCCACTCATTGAAGCGAATCCGGCCCTCAAGGTCGTGATCGATCACATGGCGGACTGCCCGCTTGATCGCCCTGAGCAATTGAAGTTGTTGCTGGACCTGGCCCGCTATCCGTCAGTATTCGTCAAGATTTCAGGTCTATGGACGCAATCGAGACAGGCTTATCCGTACATGGATGCGCAGGAGCAGCTCAAGCGAGTCTATTCCCAGTTTGGCGCGAGGCGCCTGATGTGGGCCACCAACTGGCCCGTTTCCCTGCAACAACTCCCCTACGGAAGAATCGTTGAACTCTATCGCGATCATCTCAACATCTTCTCTCCGGAAGATCGCGAAGAGATTCTCTCGAAAACGGTGCAGCGTGTCTGGCCATTCGGAATATAGTTGGGCCAGAATTATTCCGCGCCGGAAGGCCGTTTGACTTCTACGTGAGAAGCCATCTCGGTGAATGTAGCAATCGCGGAGTGATCGAGTTCTCCCTTGCCATCGCCCATCAGCGACAGCAGCATCTGCTGGACAAGCGCAGTGAGCGGAAGGAACATCTGATTTGCTTCTGCAGCCTGAAGCGCGTTGCGCAGGTCCTTTTGGTGGAGCTGAATCTTGAATCCAGGCCTGAAGTTTCTGGCGATGAGCATGGGGCCTTTGGCATTGAGAACCGCGCTGCCGGCCAGGCCGCCTTTCACAGCATTGACGACGACGTCCGGATCGAGGCCGCATCGTGTGGAAAGAGCCAGCGCTTCGCCCATCGCGGCAATGTTGCATGCAACCATGATTTGGTTGGCTAGTTTAGTCACGTTCCCAGCGCCCACTCCACCGGTCAGCGTAACGCTCGATCCCATGCATTTGAGGAATGGCTCCGCTTTGCCGAATGCGTCCTCGCTGCCGCCAACCATAATGGCCAGGGTCCCCTCGATAGCCTTGGGCTCGCCTCCACTGACGGGGGCGTCAAGGAATTCGACGTCTTTCGCAGCGCAGGCCGCACCGATCTTCTGCGAGACAAGCGGATTGATTGAGCTCATATCAACGATCATCGCTCCCGGCCTGCACCCTTCAAGGATCCCGCCGTCGCCAAGCACAACCGTCTCCACCTGCGGTCCATCCGGCAACATGGTGAAGACGATGGAGGCGCGGGTGCCCACATCGTTGTTGGATGCACCGCGCTCGGCGCCAATTGCGACACAGGCATCCAGCGCGGTCGCGTTGCGGCCGTACGCAATTACGGTGTGACCCGCCTTTAATAAATTCTTCAACATCGGCCGGCCCATGATGCCGAGACCGACAAATCCAACGGTTGCCATTCCTCTTCTCCTTTAGGCGGAAATCGAATCGATTCTCTAGCTCTTGCGAAATCGTGCAGCGACATTTTCTGCATTGCGCGCCAGCAAACCCACATCGCTGCCTGTAGCTGTGAAGTTGAATCCCATGTCGAAAAGGGATTCGACGTCGTCGACATTCCCGGCGAGCGTTCCCGCAGATTTTCCTGTATCGCGGATGCGCCGCGCCGCATCCTTGATGGCCGCCTGCACCTCAGGGTGCCTGGTATCACCAAGATGGCCTAGATCCGCGGCAAGATCACTGGGGCCGATGAAGAGGCCATCCACACCGTCAACAGCCGCGATCGCTTCAATGTCCGCAAGCGCCGCTCTGCTCTCCAACTGCACAATGAGGCAGATATCCAGGTGTGCGTTGTGATGATAGCCCTTAATGCGCCCGTAATCGTTGGCGCGTGGCACAATGGAAACTCCGCGCACGCCGAGCGGCGGATAGCGAGTGGCGGCGACAGCCTTGAGCGCCTCTTCGGCATTCTGTACGAATGGAACAAGCAAGGAGCGAGCGCCGACATCGAGAGCGCGCTTGAACATCACCGCGTCATTCCACGGAAGGCGAAATACCGGCTCNNTTGCCTGCAACTGCGCAAGCAGCAATGGAATATCGTTCGGCGCATGCTCACCATCAATGACGATCCAGTCAAAGCCCGCTCCTGCGATGATCTCCGCGGCGATCGGGCTCGCAAGACCGCTCCAAAGGCCAACCTGACGTGCACCGCTTGAGAGCGCTTGCTTGAGAGCATTGCGAGGTAAGTTTCCCGGCCAATCAGGCATACGTTCGATCTCCTCCGTCGATTGGAATTGCAATTAATACTGCTCAGTGGTTGCCTGCTCAGTTAGTTCCTATCGCGCGCGCAGGATCAATGAGTTCAAGACGTTTGATCTCTCCAACGATTGGACCATAGCTGATGATTGCGCAGAGGGCTGTAAAGCTCACAAAGATGAGCGCGTCATCAAATGAGCCGGTCTTCTGCACGATATAGCCGATGATAATTGGCGTGGTAATCCCGGCCATGTTTCCGATCAGATTGAAAAGCGCCCCATTCAGCCCAACCATTCCCTTCGGAGAAGTATCGGAGATGACCGTCCAGCCCAGTGCGCCGATGCCCTTGCCAAAAAAGGAAATCGACATCAGGACCAGCATCAGAGCTTGAGAATGCGCGTAGTTGCAGGCGATCATGGTCATCGAAAGCGCCATCCCGGCCATGATCGGCGCTTTGCGCGCGAGTGTGAGCGAGTGGCCATTCTTGAGAATTCTGTCTGATATCATGCCGCCGAGAATTCCGCCGAACCCGCCGCAGAGACCAGGCACCGCGGCGGCAAATCCAACCTTGATGATCGACATATGCCGAGCCTGCGCAAGATAGATGGGGAACCATGTGAGGAAGAACCATGTCAGCGTAACAATGCAGTATTGGCCGATGTAAACGCCCACCAGCATGCGATGGCTTAACAGCATTCCGATCGCGGCCAAAGTGAGAGGGCTGCCCTTCATCTTCGCGCTTGCCCCTTGGTCAGTATTTACCAGCCCGCCCCCGCGGGCGATGTAATCGACCTCGGCGTTGGAGATCGAAGGATGCTGCTTTACGCCATAAATGTTCATGAACCAGACAAGAGTCAAGACGAGGCCAAGCACGCCCATGAACCAGAAGCAGCTCCGCCAACCGGAGACATGAACGATCCAGCCGAAGATGGGCGCAAAGATCAGTAATGCAAAGTATTGGGATGAGTTGAAGATTGCAGAAGCCTGGCCACGTTCACTGGTGGGAAACCACGATGCAACGATGCGCCCATTCCCTGGAAACACGGGTGCCTGGGCGAGGCCCGAGAGCAACCTGAGCGCGAAGATAGCTGTGAATGCCGCGCTTGCGGTCAGGTACCCGGCAAACCCTGTCAGGAAGGCGCAGGTTGACCACGCAACGATACTGAAGCCGTAGACTCTCTTTGATCCGAAGCGGTCAAGCAGGCCGCCTGACGGCAGCTGCCCCAATACATAGGCCCAACTGAATCCTGAGAAAAGATATCCCAGCTTGAGCGGTTCCATGGAGATGTCTTTGGCCATTGCGGCCCCCGCGATGGACAGAGCCACCCTGTCGCCGTAGCTGAAGCAACTGACGGCAAACAGAATGGCGACGATCAGGAATCGAACTCGAGTTTGCTTGCTTTCAGGCATGGCTCACATGTCCACTTGGCTTCGCCTATCCAGTCGAGTTGAGCGACTGGATCAGGCCTCGGATGTAACCGTAGCAGAATGCAAAGGACTGCAAGGAGTCGGGATCGGCTGCAGCCAGGGGCACATGATCGGGCATCATCATGTAGGGATAGCCAACCTCCTTGTAGACCCTGAGCGCCTTCACGAAATCGATATCGCCTTCGTCGGGGAAGACCTCCATAAAGTAGTTGCGATGTCCGCGAATGTTGCGGAAGTGCACGTTGAAGATCTTTTTGCGCGAGCCGAAGTAGCGGATGACGTCAAAGATTTCAACGCCCGGATTGTAAAGAGCTTCAGAGATCGTTCCCTGGCAGAAATTGAGCCCGTGCCAGGGACTTTCCTGAATGGCGATGAATCTCTTGAGGCCGTCGATAGTTCCCAGCGCGCGACTCACGCCTTGATAGCCTTCAGGCGGAACCCCGGGATCGTGCGGGTGGCAAGCCATGCGAATCTTGTATTCGTTGGCGACCGGAATCACGCGGTCAAGAAAATAGGTGATGCGCTCCCAGAAGGCATCGGCGTCCACGTGGCCAGCCCTGGTGAGCGGCGGATCTGGATGAGCCTCTGCCAGCTTCCAGGTGTGGTACTGCGCATCGCCGCGCCCAGGCGTCCATCCCGTGCGAAGGATGCCGAGAATGCTCATGTTGTATTTGATACAAGGAATGCCGGCCTGCGCGCAGTTCTTGATAAACGTCTGCAACGACTCAATGTCCCGGTCGCGCTGCGGACTCTGGGCGAGCATCACAGCCGGATGCTTCTCCACGTCGATGTGGGTGGACTCGAGAAACGGTGGCGCAGTGCAATCGATGTTGATGCCATAGTTTCCGGCCATATCGATCATGCGCTTGAGTTCATCCACGGTCGCGTAAAGACGGTCACCCTCAATGTGCGGGTAGCCGCAGATGTTCCGCACACCATAGCGGGCAAGGTACCTGAGGTGCACATCATTTGTCGGTGCGGTCTGGTCGCCCAACTTCATGCGGGCCGGTTCTTCAGAAGGCGCCGCGCTCACCGACCCAGGGGCAACGCCTTGAACGGCTGCGAGCCCTACAATGCCGCCAGCAGCGATGAAGTGTCTTCTGTTCATGGGTTCCTTTCCATAGTCTGAAGGGCAGAGGATTTGCGCCAGATTTGCAACGAACAAGAGCGGTGCAGTTGCGCGAATTAGGTCGTAGGTTCTGAAGGCTCGTGTGCCGCTCCAAACCATCGCTGAACTCGACTCGAGCCGAACAGCGCTTTTTCGAGTTTGAGCGCCTCAGAGGGCTTCTGATAGGTGCCTGTAGGCTTTGGCCCGGCCAGAAACTCAACGTCCACTCGGGCCACCTCGTGGTTGCCGAACTCGATGTAGCACATGCCCACTCCCTTATATGCCTCTGGAGGCTGTCCTCCGCGAATTTGCGCGATGATCGACGCCGCCACCACCCGGGCAGCTCCTTCTGCGAAAATGCCCGCCTTGGGAGTACCTACACCGTTGACGTCTCCAACAGCGTATACGCGGGGAAAGCGTGTCTCCAGCGTCTGCTTGTTCACTTGCACCCAGCCATAGGCATCGGCTGCGAGCCCGGACTCCACCACGACTGCGGGCACGCGGTGCACCGGAATGCCAAGAAACAATTCGTACGGCAATTCGGTGCCGTCACTGAGAATAGCCACTTTGCGCTCTGGGTCAAGCGCAGTCACCAGGGTGTCCTTCACAAACCGGATCCCGCGCTCTGCGAAAGCGGAGAGGATCGCCTGCGAGGTCTCGGGCGAGGGCGGAATCGGCACGCCAAAAGGCATGACCACCGTGATTTCGGTGGCTTCACGGCGTCCGCGCGTTACCAGATAGTCGTGCAGCAACAGCGCCGTTTCACTGGGGGCAGGTGGGCACTTGAACGACTTGCCCGTGACGCCAATGATGGCCGGGCCCCGCTCGAATCGCGCAATTACATCGCGTAATGCGCAGGCTCCAGGAACCGTGTAGAACTCGTTTCCACCCTCCACGAGCCCAGGTGTGGCAGCTGGATCGAGATCGGCGCCTAGCGCCACAACCAAAAAGTCCGCTTCGAATTCTCCAACATCAGTGACGATTTTCCGCGAGGCTGGGTCGATGGATCGAATGGTTGTCTGCAGAAAGCGTACGCCTGGTTTGACGAAGTCACGGTACAGATGGCGGACCTCTGTAGCAGCCTGCCGCCCGAACATAACCTCGAGCTTTGAGAAGCCAAAGACGAATGCATCGCCTTTGTCGATAAGCACAACGTCGATGGACTCGCCAAAGGTGTCAGACAGAATGGTTGTGAGTTCAAGGCCGCCAAAGCCCGCACCCAGGACTAGAACTCGTCTACGCATCGCCGGATGTTATCACCTTGGAACATGACAATCAATGGGCGGATGGCCCTTCCGACAGTGCAATACGGAGGCCGGATTTGTCTGGGCCAGATAAACCGGGATCATTACTGAGGTAGAGGGATTCGAAGTACTCGTAATAGTCCTTAATTGTCCAGGAAACTGATTCGATTGGCATGCTACGATACCCCCGGAAATACCCCCTACCATCCCAGCTGTACACGGAGTCGAACCGCTGCTTCACTCATGAGAGACTACCCAACCAGCCATGTCGACCATCCACTAAGAGGGTGAAGGAGCTTCTAGAGAGTGAAGCGGGTTCGGAGCTCAATGCGGCTGGAGCTCTGCTCTTCATCAAAAGGGACTTCGGCTGCGCCTGAGCCAGAAAGTGCGTATCGCGTCTTGAATTTTCTGCATCTTGATGTAAGTGGAGAGTGGAGACGATGTCTTGCACAATCTTAACTACAGTAACGAATTGAACTTCGTCCTGCCGGCATTGCAACCCAACACCCTAGGTGAGCCACCTGCCAGCAGACTACCCGCGAAAACAACCGTAGGCTACCTTGAAATCATGCCAACAAGATTGAGTTCGATCGCGACATCATTTTCCGCTTTCCAAATCAGGAAGCTTGGATTCTTTAGTCCCCATTGGACGTAGGGCACCACAAGATGAGCCTTGGCAGTCGCGCTGGTGCCATCGAGATGTACCAGCATGGGGAGGGTGATTTCGTGAGGCGTACCCAGCAGGGTGAAGATTCCGGTTACCTGGATGGTCGAGTCGCCTGAAGGAGCGATGGCGCCAGTATAGGTCTTCGGCTCAAAGGAAACAGTTGCGTGCTGTTCGACTTCCAGGATGTCCTTGTTCATCTTCTTGTCGCGGCTGTCATTGCCAGTCTTGCCACTGCCGGCGAGGACGACTACCGAACCCGACATCTTAGGAATGCTGCGGTCAAACTCAATCGATCCGGATTGGACGTGAAAGGTGCCGTTGACGAGCTCGTGGGTTGTTTTGAGCGTCATCTTGACCTCGCTGGCATCGGGATTGACGACGAAGGTCTGATGCTGGGCGAACGCGGTTGGAGCGAGTGTGACAGCGAGGGCGAAGACTGCAAAGGATTTCATTGCATCTCTCCTAGGGGGTTTCGGCTGCGCGAACGGCGCGGCCTTCGCAATGTGTGCGTCGACCCGGGGGTCGAGTTGTGGCTTTTTGCATGGCCGGATTTTAGCTGGCGACTGCATGTGGAGCAACAGCGGCGTGCTGGGAGATGCGTGTCAGCCTTGCCGTCACGCGCATCACGCCGGGCCAGACCCTGAGGCAAAACGGTAATACAGCGCGTGAGAGTGAGTTGTTCAAGCCATCGGCGGCAAACTCGGCAAGGCGCATCTGGGCCAGCAGTGCGGACCGCAGTTTAGCTTGGAATAGCGGTGCCGGCTCGGCTGCAAGATAGGCAGCGACAGCACAACGTGCGGTATGGAGCGCGATGGATATGCCATCGCCGGTGAACGAGGGGATCACGGCTGCCTGATCGCCGATGCAAAAGAGCCCATTCTCCGTTGTGCGGCGGATGTAACCATACGGGATATGGGTGATGGCGATCGGCTTGGCGAGCAACGGCACCGCACCGGCAAGCCTCATAGCGAGGTGTGGACAGTCCTCCTGCATCTTCGCGATGAAGTTCTCCCAGCGATGGCCCGCACGTGCGAGATGCCGCTGTTGCACCACGCAGCAGAGATTTGCAATGCNNAGGCGAAAATACATTTTGAAGGCGACCCATCGCTTCGGGTCCTTCGGACGAGCGTGACCTCGGAGATCGTGCTTGCCGGTGGCGAGAAAGACCGTTGGAGCTTCAAAGGTAGTGCCATTGTCGAGCGTAGCTTGCCAGATGTTGCCTGTCGTGCGGCCAAGCTGCTGCACACTGCGGCCGCGCTCTACGCGGACTCCTGCGGCGATGGCTTCGGCGATGAGCGCCGTATCAAGCGCCTTGCGCGTGAGCGAGGCTGCGGGAAAAGGCAACGGAGCCTCCGCGGCGCGCCTGGCAGCGGCGAGGCGAACGTAGTCGATGGACACGGCGCCAAGCGAGGCCACGTCGATGCCGAGCGTGTGCAGATCCTCAAGGGCCTCACCGCTTAGGAACTCTCCGCAGACCTTATGGCGCGGTGTCCGCTCGCGTTCGATCAGCGTAACGCTTCGTCCCTTCCGGGCGAGCGCGATCGAAGCGGCACAACCCGCCACTCCACCACCGAGAATGAGAACTTCGTGTTGCAACCCTATCCGATTCAGATTGGACGTTCTAACTGGAATCTCCTTTTTTCGAATCCGATACGCTGGAATTGTACCGTTCCTGATGGGTATTGCATCGCCAATGCTGCAATTGGATCTTGGCGCAGTTTGAAATCCACAGGACTGGTACAAGGGTTTGACAGGGTGTAAGCGAGAATGGTGAGCGACAGCCTGCTTTGTCCAATCCGTTGCACCGGCGAGATTGTTAGTGCAGCGGTAACATCTCCAAATTCGCCAATCAGATAATTGTTGCCGGTAACATTGCCGCTACAGGGAAAGCATCAGCCTCGGCGAGTAGTGAGCTCGCGCCAGTTGAGGCCGAGGTCGACGANNTTGAGCACGCGGCTGGAGACGAAGGTAAACGTGACGGCGTAAGAACGGGCCATCCACTGGCGATGCTGGACGATTTGGCGGTTACGCGCGGTGATGAAGGCGGCAGTGGTGCAGACGATCCAAGCGGCGGCCTGCATGGAGGTTCCTGGCAAACCGGGACGGCCGGCGGCGAGGGCGATCCCGGTGAAGGCGCCGATAAAGACGGAGATGACGTAGATGCGGCCGAGGGCGCGATGGAATTTCAGGTGACGCTGGCGAAGGCGCGAAGAGAATTGCATAGCGCCGGCCAGGAGAGCAGTGACGCCGCAGAGTGTATGGGGGATGAGGAGATGGCGGTCGGCGATGACCTGCAGACGGTAGGCGTGGTACATGGGGTAATCGGTGACGAGAAGAACCTCTGAAGTAATGAACACAAAGAGCGCAGTGAGACCAAGGAAGATCCAGAGAGCGGTTTTGAATCTGGAACGGCCGGAACTGGTCGTGAGCAGGGTGGAAGATGCCATCATTCGCCTCTTAGATGGATAGACGTAGTGAGGGGGGCTACGAGGGCGACGGGTGCGAGAAACTTCATATAGATAGCGTCTCATAGCCGGCGACCATCATGCACGACGGGTGGCGGGCTGGCAATGCCGGGATATCGGGGCACCTTCGCCGGCAAGCTGACAGAGCAGCATTATACCGGATGGATGCCCGATGATCGCTGCGCACTTTGCGCAGACTCCTAGTTACCTCCCGGCGGCGGCGCTAACCGTCCACATCATCGCCGCTTTGGCTGAGTATGAGGCGAAAGCCATAGCAGCCCGCACCAAAGCGGCTCTGGCAGCTGCGAAGGTCAAAGAGAGGCGGCTAGCGGGTTGACTCCTGAGGCAGGAGCTCCGCCCCTCAAGTTCTGCGGCGGCTTATGCGACATTTCATTGACCGCTCTACCGGAGCAATCAGCAATTTAAGTCGGCATGTGTTGAGGAATATGAAACTGTGCGGGAAGTCAACTGGCGATATCAGCCCAATGCGCGTTTCTAGGGCAGGCTCTCATCGGATCGCCCCGCCAAGAGCGAAGCCTCTTGCTCTCAAGTAGTTGAGCCTTAGGGCTGTATCAGAAGCGCCCGGTTCGAGAGCGTCCAAACTCGCGCTGTTTTGTGGGGCGCTCCAGATACAGCACT
>PLKU01000479.1 GCA_003140705.1 Acidobacteriaceae bacterium | reverse complement strand
GCTTGAAGTCGATCGCCCGGTACATTGTTGAGCGGAAGAACTAGGCGATGCTCTCCGAG
This sequence comes from Acidobacteriaceae bacterium, assembly GCA_003140705.1. Taxonomy (GTDB): domain Bacteria; phylum Acidobacteriota; class Terriglobia; order Terriglobales; family Acidobacteriaceae; genus Telmatobacter. The sequence goes on along the minus strand of PLKU01000479.1, from coordinate 3,897 downwards.
GCTGACATTCTGGATGCACTTCGCGATTGCTTCGACCCTGAGGTGAAGCTCAACCTTGTGGATTTGGGGTTGATCTACGGAGTTGCGACAGGGGCTGACCCGGAGTCCACGAAGGCCTGGCCGCGGCAATGGGTGAAAGTGACCATGACCCTGACAACTCCGCAATGCCCGGCGAGCGGGCTCATTTTTGAGCAGGTCAACAACCGGCTCGCAGGCATCCCCGACATCAGCAAGGTGGAGGTGGACTTGGTGTGGGAGCCCAAATGGACGGCGCACCGCATCAGTGAAGCGGGGCGCAAGCAGTTGGGGATTTAGAGACTGTTTGAACTCTGGTTCAGCCTTTGGGCGAGAGAATTTTGCGGAGCTTTTCGCGCTTCTCGGCAACATCTTCCACCGTGGATTGCACCTTGCTCAGCACATCCTGCACGTTGTCGATGTAGGCGGGCAGCATTTCCCACATGGAGCGCATCGTCTCATTCTGGTCGAGCAGCGCCAGTGTGGTGCCCGTTGCGGCAGCCAGAAGGCCGGCACGACGACGCCCGGTGAGCAACAGCAGTCCACCTGCCAGAAGGGTTCCACCCGCGGCGATCCTGGCCCAATTGGTGGGCTCATCCTCAGAAGTACGGGGCATCGGCTCCGATTCGTAAGTTGATTTGCCAAGCGGCACGACCACCATAATCTCTCCTCCGGCTGCCTATAGCAGTGAATCAAACGCCTTACAAAGTATCTCCCGAATTGGCGCGGTATGCGATGCTCGTCAAAGCTCATCTTGCATTGCGAGCTGCGGTGCTCAATCGAGGTCGAATTCGCGCAGAGGTTTGCCCTCGGGGGCGTCCTTGGCCTTGCGCATGGCCTCGGCAAACTTCTTTTCAAGCAAGTCGGCCTTGTTCTTCTCCGCTTCGACCGACTGGCGGAAGATGGACTCCTTGCGCTCATCCTGATCGCGCATGGCCTTGGCTGCCCCTTCCAGGTCCTCAAACATTCGCTTGCGCGGCGCAGACGTGTGGCTTACCAGCACGCCGGTGGCTGCGTCGATCCTGAGCATTGCCCCGCAATCGGGGCACGCAACTTCGATCATCCGTTCTTTGACGTTAGCCATTTCATCGAGAATTGTATGCGCTTTGTGGTGGTTTTGACAGTCCTGTTGCGCATAACCCGCTGGGGCTGTTCAAGGCACGGTCTTCACCGGAGGCGCATTGGGGTTCTGCACATGGAGAATGATCCGGCGGTAGGATGTGAGCCGCGGCGTTCGATCGCCAGTGACTGCCAGAATAATGTGCGCCGTGCCGGTCCCTTTGCAGGGCATCATGGGCAGCCAGTTCGGGCGGCAGACGGCGTCCGCTCGCACGGTTGAGCGTGGTGTGTCCGCATCCGTCAGCGTGACTGCGGATAGATTTCCGTCGGCACTACCCGCCTCGGCATAGTGAAACCAGCGGAAATGGAGAGTCTGGCCGTCTGGATCCGAGCTGCGGGTTGCGTCGAGCACGATCGGCTGGCCCACCTCCACGTCCATTTCGATGGGCGCGGTACCGACGTTGCCGTTCACGTCAACGACCGGGTTGTGGCTGGCGTGGGGAAAGTCTTTCACAGTCCAGGACATGCGCGCGGCAAAGTCGTTCTGGAAGGCCTCGCGCCAGCGCCAGATGGTGGCCTGATCGGAGATGTGGGAGGCACCATCGATACCAACTACCTCATCCTGCGAGGTGACTCGACGGAACATGTCTCCACCCTGCGTCCAGATGGGATGCGTCTCTCCGTAGGGCTGGCGGTAGATATAGCGGCCGCCCCATCCACCCCAATCCGGACGGCGATAGGCATTCAGGCCGTTGTCGATCAGACCTAGAAACGACGGGGTGTCTCCCTCCATGATGAAAGCGAAGCGCGGGTAGAGCCTGCCAAGCGGCCCTTTGCGGATGTTGGCCTCAAGCCACTCGTTGGTGACGGTGGTGAACTCAGCGCCAGTGCCGTTGCGGTAGTAGGCGTCTCCGCTGATGCCGGTCCATGTGGCGTAGTAGTATTCGCCGCCGGTGGGGGTAGAGGGCATGACGATGTAGAAGAGATCGGGGAACTCGCGGCGGATCCAAGGGCCGGCGTCGTCCTGGTCAGAGATGGAGTAGACGCGAAGTTTGGCAACGAGTTTGGCAACTTGGGCTTCCGAGCGTGTCGCGCGCAAGTCCTGCAGCGCTTGTGCCAGGGTGTTGGCGCCGCCCCATATGCAAATCCAAACGGGCCTGCTGTCCTCACGTTCAAGTGCGCGGACGATTGCTTGCGCGCCTTCTGACGACTTGCCGGGACCAGTGGCCGCCATGCCGTATGCAGGTTGTCCGGATTGGACGCGGCTCAGCAGTTCGGCGGGCTCTGGCCAGCCTTTGGCGTGGCGCAGGAGGTTGGGGCGCACCTGACCGTAGGCTTCGATTGATGTCCGCATGGTTTCAGGGTGCGTGACCGTCTTTTGCCAGGTAGAGGTGGCAGCAATGGTGGCTTCGATGTCCAGTTCGTTGGAGTAGAGCAGCAGGCGGACAAACGACATCTGGTCGTCGGGCTCGTTGCCGATGTCGCTGATGATGACAACGCGCGGATGGCCGGTGAAANNGCCGGAGAAGTCGTCGACGTGGGTGGCCGGGAGGGATTGGCCGCCCAGGCGACCTGCGATGGCAAGCAGCAACAAGGCGAGAAAAACGAGAAGCCGGAGCGCAGTCTTGTTTGCCAGGCCACAATCCGCAGGCCTGGCTTGATGCGGCGCGTATGTCATTCATCGTCCTTTCCGCGCCGGTCGCGGAAGCGTAGAGATGGCGCTACTCGTTGACCACGACATGCAAGGTGTACTGTTCTTCGCCGAGGGCTGGCTTTTCCCAAGAGCGGACGTAGCGCAGGATGAGAATTCCGTCTCCCTTGCGCCTGGGTTGAAAGGTGAATACCTGCACGATGGGATGGCCCTCGACGGGTACGGTGGATTGATCAGTGGAATCGGCCTTGGTTTGGCCATTCAGCTTCAACAGCGCCGTCGACTTGGGATGGACATACCACATGTAGCCGGTGGACGGATTCGAAGCCAGACGGACTTCCAGCATGTCCCCAACCTTGATTTCTACATCGCCTCCCTTGTCCGCTTCCGTCACCACTTTGGTGGCAGCAAAGACTTTTTGTGGCTGAAACGCAACGACGAGAATCAAGAGCAANNGCCATGCTCCCGGGAGCATGGCCTTTCTGTTGGATTCTCGAGTCGGTGGTATCGCGCTTAATGCTTCTCGGCAGCGGTGGCGAGCTTTGCTTCGGCTTCGGTGATGACGCGGAGAGCCTCGTCGTATGCTTCTTCGCTCTCGCCGGACTCGTCCCATTCCTTGTGGCCACGGGCTAATTGTTCCTGGGCGCGGGGCACGTCGATCTCTTCAGGCTTTAGCGCGTCCGCGGCGAGGATGGTGACACGGTCGGGAAGGACTTCGACGAATCCCCAACTGACGTTGTAGCGGGTAACGCCGTCTGTTGCGCCGGATTCAATGTCTGCTCCGCCGTGGATTGTGACGTCGCCAGCGCCAAGTTCAGTCACCAGCGGCGCAGCCCCGTAGAGCACTTCCATGTAGCCCGACTTCCCCGGCAGCTCGACGGCGGTGGCAGCGTGCTCAAAGAGGGTGCGCTCGGGCGTGACGAGCCGGACACGGAGTTGATTGCTTTCGTCGGACATGGGCTCCTTTCAGTCGCCAGTGGTCAGTGGTTAGTGATCAGTAAAGATCCGGTTGAATTTGCAATTACTGACGACTGATCACTGACCACTGCTTTACACCGTCGCTTTGAGCTTCTCTGCGGTCTCGAGGACTTCTTCAATGGCGCCCTTCATGTAGAAGGCCTGCTCCGGGATGTCATCGTACTTGCCGGCAATGATCTCCTTGAAGCTGCGCA
>PLKU01000253.1 GCA_003140705.1 Acidobacteriaceae bacterium | reverse complement strand
GGCAGTCCCACTCTCGATCGTTCCTGTCTGCTCGCTACCGAGCGTGTTGACACCTTTGGCGACCTGCCCCGCGACTCCAACGACCAGTGGCTCGACGTGGCCTATGATTGTACTTATTGAGTCCTGGCGCGCCGGAATCACTACGCGCCTTCCCCACCCACTTGGAAGGACCGCTCATCGCATGAAGATGCATTCCCTGAAGAAACACCGCATTCATTCCCTCGTTGCTTGTCTTCTGGTCATGTTGGCGGCCAGCCAGCTCAAGGCCCAGGACTGGGTTCACACGGGCACAAATCTAGGCGCTGACCGCATTCGCATTGCCGCAGCCGATTTTAAGCCTGTGGGCGCCGACCCGCAGGTTCCTGCTCTGAAGGCGACGTTTGACGCTACGCTGTACAGCGACCTGGCCAGTGCAGGCATCTTCGACGTGGTATCGAAGAGCCTGGCGCCCCAAGCGACGCCGGGGTCGCCACAGGAGATGAATCTGGCCCAGTGGTCCCAAGCGCCGGCCAACGCCACCATGGTGGCATTTGGATCGCTTTCGTCGGATAACGGCCGCCTGAGCGTCCTGGGCTGGCTGTTCGATCTCCGCAACACAACAACCCCGCAGGTGCTTGGCAAGCAGTACAACGAGGCAGCAAGCCAGGACATGGCGCGGACGATTGCACATCGTTTCGCCGACGAGATCATCCTTCGCCTGGGCGGCGGGATCAACGGAATAGCCGAGACCAAAATCTACTTTGTGAGCACCCGGACAGGCTCCAAGGAGATCTGGGTGATGGACTACGATGGACAGAACCAGCACGCCGTAACCCACCTGGGCACCACGGCGCTGTCGCCGCGCGTCTCTCCAGACAACAGCCGCCTGGCGTTCTCCGCACTTGGGCCCGAGGGCTGGTCGATCCGCATGTACTCGCTCGAATTGAACCGCATGGTGGCGTTCCCTGCCGGCATTGCGGGGGGGAGTAACTTTTCGCCGGCATGGTCGGCGGACGGATCGAAGATCGCTTTTTCCTCGGCGCGCACTGGGGATTCCGAAATCTGGGTAGCCGATGCCAGCGGCGCCAATCCAAGGCGGCTGACCACGTTCCGCGGACCCGATGTGGCGCCTACGTGGAACCCCCGGACCAATGCACAGCTGGCGTGGGTAAGCGGGAGAACTGGAGAACCGCAGGTTTACACCATGGAGCAGGATGGCTCCAATGTTCAGCGCATTACGGACAGCGGCTATGCTGTCTCCCCGTCATGGTCGCCAAACGGCCAACTGCTCGCCTTCAGCTGGAATCGCAAGTATGGTCCTGGAGACCCTGGCGGCGTGGACATCCACGTCATTGACATTGCCAGCAAGAACTACATCCAGCTCACTCACGAGTCGGGGAGCAATGACTATCCCTTCTGGGCGCCCGACAATCGCCATATCGTCTTCGAGCGCACGATTGGCGGACACACGCAGATCTGGAGCATGCTGGCCGATGGAACTGAGCAGCACCAACTCACGCACACTGGCAACAACTACATGCCTGACTGGAGCTGGAAGTGAATCTGGCACGTGGGGAACAGACGCGGCGAGTTGAAAGTGAGGACTGCGCAGGCAATGTGCGCAGCATCACTGAATGGTGCCAATGGATGCAACGAATCCGGTATCTTTCGACTATCATTCTATCGTTGCCGAAATTCCTCTTCGGCCCGTTACTGGGTCGTCGGGGAGAGCAGAATCCGCGTTTTATCACGTATCATCGGGGCCCCAGAGTTGAGTTGAAGGTGTTGTGGATGGGCCTGATTGAGTTCCATTGCGTTCCAGCACGTCGTTTTCTGCATCTATGAATTCAGAGCCAAGTGCCCTTGCTACAAGGCCCGTGCCGCGGTTGACAGGTCATCGTTAAAAGGGTGAAAGCCCAGGAGCGAATGTCAGACCGAAAACACAAAGGCTGCATCGCCGGTAAGTCAATTTTGAGTTCGCTGAAGGAGTAATCCATTGAAACAACGAAATCGCATTCTGTTGACTGTTGCCGTACTTCTCGCCATGCTCACTGTGGCTGGCTGCAAAAAGAAAACTGTGGCCCCGCCGGCCTCGGAAGAGGCTCCTCCGGGCACTTCAATTCAAACGCCCACAGCGCAAATCACAGCCACTCCCGCGGTTGTGTCAGCGGGTGACCAGGTAGTGCTTTCCTGGAAGACCACGGATGCAACCAGCGTCTCCATCGATGGAATTGGCGATGTGCCCACTTCAGGCGTCAAGACCGTGACACCCACTGAGTCGACGAGCTATCACCTCCTGGCTCGTGGTCCGGGCGGTTCGGCTGACGCAACTGCGCGCGTGACCCTGAATGCGCCTCCGGCTGTGGTGGTTCCGACAACAACCGTGAGCACGGAAGAGGAGTTCAAGGCCAACGTCCAGGATGCGTTCTTCGATTACGACACCTACGACATCCGTGGCGACGCCCAGGCGACTCTCGCGCGCGATGCATCTTGGCTGGCAAGCCATCCTGATATCAAGGTTGTCATCGGCGGCTATTGCGATGAGCGTGGATCGAACGAGTACAACCTCGCGCTCGGACAGAACCGCGCCGACGCTGCAAAGAATGCTCTGCTGACAGCAGGGGTGGCCGCAACACGCATTCGCGTGATCAGCTACGGCAAGGAGAAGCCGTTCTGCTCCGAGTCAACAGAAGAGTGCTGGCAACAGAATCGACGCGCAGGATTCACACTGGACCGCTAAGACAGCGCTGATAGTCTAAGGAAAATCAGGCGCCCGGGGTCTCGCTGAAGAGACCCCGGCGGTCAGGGACCGGCAAATCGAAGCCGTCATTTCTCAGAACTTTTCTTTATGCGGCGGTCGCGGTCTTATGACCTGCGACCCCTGATCTTGCTTCATTCGGGTGACACATGCTGAAGACACGTACATTGCGCAATCGTCTCCTGACCGCGGCAGTTTTTGCCATGGTTCTTGCCTCCACGCCCATGCCCGCTCACGCAGCTTCAAAAGAGATCATCGAGTTGCAAACGCAGGTGCAGCAGTTGCTGGACATGGTGCAGCGCCTGCAGTCAACGCTCGACGGCAGATTTGGCGTCTTGCAACACCTCGTGGAGCAAACCGCGGACAATGCGAACCAGATGACCGCCACTGTGAATGCCCTGCAGCAGAAGATCAACGCGCAGAGCGAAGCGAATAACGGGAAGTTGGACAGCATGTCCGGGCAGGTTCAATCGCTGAATGATTCAGTGGACGAGTTGAAGTCGCGCATCGCAAAGCTGGACAAGACGGTTCAGGATTTGCAGACCCAATTGCAGAATATTCAGACTCCTCCTGCGGGAACTCAACCAGCGGGCGCGGCTCCTGGCGCGACTCCAGCAGAGGGTGGACCAAGCGGGGCAAATCCGACCACAGGTCCCCAGGGAGCCGCTCCAACAGCCAATGTGGCTCCGCCCCTTGCAGAGACCTTTCAGGGCGGCGTCCGCGACTACAACGCCGCGCACTACGATATTGCGGCGGGCGAGTTTCAAGACGTGATGCGCTACTACCCCCTTGACGAACTGGCAGGCTCAGCACAGTTCTATCTGGGCGAAATCGACTATCGCCAGTCGAACTACGCGGATGCGGTGAAGGCCTACAATGCCGTGCTGGAAGGGTTCCCGGGCAGCGCCAAGGCGCCCGCCGCGCAGTTGCGCAAAGGACTTGCCTTGTTGGAGTTGAAGAAGAAAGATGCAGGAATTAATGAACTTCGGCTGCTGATCAAACGGCATCCGCAAACGCCTGAGGCCGCCCAGGCGCGAACAAAACTCAACGCAATGGGTGTGCGCATCGCTACCACGGCCTCTCGCTGACAGCGACAAATACGGGCGATCTAGACAGGGCGTGGCGCCTGCTCGCCATCTTTCCTCTGATTACTTGCCGATGACAAGAATCTGGAATGAGTGCGGAATCATGGGCGCTCGAGGGCCACGCATCCAGGCTGGGATCGCGGAACCCGGGGCTCCCGCTGGGCCTCCTGCAGGCGGAGTCGCCGCAGGAGTCTGAGCGGCTGGAGCCTGGGCTGGTGTCTGAGCGGCCGCGGCGGGCATCGGACCATATTCGGCAGTTATGGTAAATATCTGGTTGGTCTTTGTATCCAGCGTGAGCACTTTGGCCCGCGCCGGGGTAGCAACCGTCTGCTCCACAGAGAAGGCAGTCGGCGAATCTTCCTTGATGACCGTCAACGTACCATCGCCCTGCGAACTGAATGCTTCCATCGTCGCCGGATTGAACGTACAGCCGTCTGAGCCATTGCCAATGGGAAGGTCAGTGATTATATGGCCATCCGTGGCCGAGAGGATGATCATGTTCTGTTTCTCGCGGCACGCGGCGAAGAGGATGTTGTTCTTTGCGTCGAGTGCCAGTCCGGCGCATCCACTGCCCTTGCTCGATATATCGTACTTGGCGGTCACCTGCATCGTGTTGGCGTCGATGACCGCGATGGCGGCCTTGTCTACGATGTCGACGTAAATCTTGCCGTGACCGTCTGTGGCGGCCTGCTCCGGTGCACCACCGATGTCGATGGTGCCGAGGATAGAGCCGTCTTTGTCGTCGAGGACAGTGATATTTGGCGCTGAGTGGCTGAGAACGTAGAAGCGGTGATTGTACGCATCGTTCAGGTAGCCGTCAGGATTGCCCTGCACTTCGATCTTCTTAATAATGGCAAAGGTCCTGGCATCGAACATGGTCACTGGATTCGAGGTCGCGAATCCGTGGCCTGTCGCGGTGTCGACTGCGCCTCCGTGTGCGCTCGTGCCCGGGATATCGCCCACCTGAGCAAGGGAGTCGAGATTGAAGACGCCAANNTGCCCGGCCGGGCCAGACCGGGCAACGTAAAGATTGCGACTGTCCGGGTCGGCAGTCACGTAGTCGAATCCACCATCGCCGCCGACCAGTTGAATTTTGAGAATCTGATACGGGCCACTCGCCTGAGCAGGTGCGAGGCTTATAAAAGGCAGCATTACAGCGATGGTTGCGACGGCGAGCGCCTTCGATGACATGGTGAAATCTCCATTCGGGGTGTTACTGGGCATCTTGGGATAAGGACGGCTTCAGTAGAGGATTGGTTTCCGGTTTTTGTCCAAATCGAGGATACACGCGCGACCCATGGTCTAGATGAGTGCCAAGACTTTGGCCAGAGAAAAGCCCCGCTCGGAGCGGGGCTCTCTTGACTCTGCAGGCTCGCGCTGAACGTTTCTACTGCAAGCTGGCCATCAGCCCGTCCAGCGCTGTCTTTGGAGGCCGGACCAGCGTTTCAGGCAACTGGCCCAACGGCTCATCAACCACGTTCAGCAGATCGATGAATGTTGGCTTCTGCGTGTCGATGTAGAAGACGCCAGTGAGAATCTCTTCGTTCTGTTGCGACTCCATGAGCGTGCGCACCGCGTTGGCTTTGTCGGTTGGGTCATAGCTCTCATGCAGCTTGCGGAGGCGCAGATTTGAACCGTCGTGCATCTCGACTTCGTAGATTTCACCCGACTCGTAATCCACTTCGATTTCATCGAAACTGGCTACGAAATCGACCT
>PLKU01000496.1 GCA_003140705.1 Acidobacteriaceae bacterium | reverse complement strand
ATCGATCAGAACCAGCTTGCGTGCCGGTTGACCGGCTTCAGGGTTGGTCTTCAGCGCATGCGCATCGGCGGCGTCGAAGACCGCCTGCACCGCCCGCCGCCAATCCTGGAAGTAGGGCGAAGCAGCCAGCAGTGAGGAGTTGTTGATGGTCTGTTCTTTGGTGGAGAACTGCCACGTGCGCACTCCCATCTTGTCCTCGAGTTCGACGACAATCCGGAACAGGTCGGTCGATTGCCCGGGGCTCAGGCTGGCGACGAAAACAAGAAGACGCTCAACCGACTGGCGTTCGTTAGGAAAGAGATAATCCCACCCGCTGAGCTGCTGATTGACGAAGGGGAGAAAGGTCAACGGGATGCGCTTGAGCAGTCCCTTGCTCAATGCATCCTGAAGAACCACCGGCAATGTTAGCTCGCCCTGCATACTCTCATCCCCGCTCAAAATCCCTCTCCACGCGGCTCAACCTGCCCCCAGCTAGCCCCGAATCTCGGCAAGCCTTTGGCCTTGCGCATCCAGCCTCGGGCAACCTAGCAGGCTCGCCAGGGTGGGACAAAGATCGATGTGGTGAATGGGGCGCTCAATTATTTGCGGCTTGTCAACGCCCGCTCCCAGCGCCATCATCCAGGTGTCCCGCGTTGAATCGCCATTGGCGCGATGATTGAAGAATCCGTTGGTCGATGAGCCGTCCGGATCTCGTCCGAATTCGGGCAGAATCACCATCGTGGTTTTCTCCCGGTATTCGGGATTGGAATCGATCTCTTGCCACAACTGGTAGGCCAGCCGATCCGCGGTCCGGATGCCGGAGGTATGCAGCGCATACGAACCGAAGTGCGCCGCTTCCACATCGGAGAAGGCGACGACCAGCACTTGCGGCGCGAACTTGCGCATGATCTCGCGCGTCATGTAGAAGGTGAGTTCGTCTCCCGAAGTCGGGCCGCCGCTGTGCACGAATCCGGCAATCGCGTTCTGGATGGTCGCCCGCACCCGCGGATCGAGTTGATCCGCCGCGTCGAAGACGTTCCAGCCCAGCCCTTCGTAGTTGCTCCCTTCCATTGCGCTCTGCAGTTCGGCTTCCACCTTGCTTCGGTCCGCCATGTTGGCGGTGCGTCCCTGGCGCAATGCGTCCACAACAGCCATCAGCATCAGTTGCTTGGGGAACACCACATTGGCGCCATAGGCCGGACCATAGTTGGTATCCGAGCTTGCACCGATCAGGCTGGTTAGCGCCTTGTTGCTGGCCACGACCCAAGTGTCGCTGCGGTCCACGCCCAAACCCTTGCGGAATTGCTCGAACAGGGTGGGACTGGTCGGAGCGAGCTTGCCCCAGTCGTCCACCCGCTGCCAGTTGCCGGTCAGGATGCTTGAAATCGCGTTGAAGTGTGCGGTCACGCCCTCGTTGCGGGAATGGTGATAGAAGAGCGACTGCGGAAGCAGGTCGGTGGAGAGGTGAGGAATGTTTACCGCTCCCTCAGGCGCGAACGTCTCGTCGCGGCGTACGCCGCCAATCACCACCACAACCACCTTGTGTCCTGAGCCGGCTGCAGCGCGGGGGCCCTGGTCGGCTCGCGCCCTGGGAAGCAGCAGACCCGCCATCAGCAATCCCGCCGCGTGCAGGAACCGTCTCTTGGATGGGTCTGCCAGGGAGCCGGGATCAACCACGAACTCGGAGCCCCTCTCCGCGGCGGGGCAAAGTCCGTTCTCCATAAGCAAACCTCGCCAGGAAAATCTTCCTGGAGTGCAGCCCCGTTCCGGGTCGCCGATCAAGTCTTGGCGGATTATATCCGCAGGATCCTTGTTTATCAATGCAGTGCACTCGTCCGGCCGGTGTTTCGAGCTAAATACTTGATTCTATTAATCGTGCTCCAGAAGATAAGAGCCGCCATGGAAGCGTTGGACCTCGCCGCNNGACCATTATCCGGTCGCCCAAAACAATAATCTCCAACTTTTGGTTGACAAAGATTTAGCGACTGTACTATTGTCGCTCGCACATTGAAGGAAGCGTTTACAGACTTAAAGAACGCTAGTCAATGAAATCGTTTACAAGAATCGCTTCAATGTGACCGGTTTCTTCTTGGAAGGCAGCGACCATGGAAGAAACGGAAGCAAACAAAAGGAAACGGAACAATTCGGAGGTTATTCAGATGGGCCTTGATCGCAACACCTGCGGCTGGTTTAGGAAGTTTGGCTATCTAACCCTCACATGTTTGTTCCTCTTGGTCCCAGGTGAGTACGCATTCGGCCAAGTGGATGAAGGATCAATCACCGGAACGGTTCAGGATGCCACCGGCGCAGTGGTCCCCAACGCGGAAGTGACCCTCTTGAATACGGACCAGGGTATGACCCTCCAGGTCAGAACTAACAACAGCGGCGAATATACCTTTTCGCCGGTCAGAATCGGGCACTACACGGTGACCGTCGTGGCGAAAGGCTTCGCAAAGACGACCCAGAAGAATCTGGAGGTGAACGTTGCGCAGAGCCTGCTGGTCAACATTCAACTCAAGCTCGGGGCCGCGACTGAAACCGTTGAGGTGAGCACTGCACCGCCGCTGTTGCAGACCGAAGAAGCATCGGTCGGGCAGGTTGTGAACGAGGAGAGCGTGAATAGTCTGCCTCTCAACGGGCGCAACTTCACCTTCCTTGCCCAACTTGGCGCCGGCATGCAAACACCGCAGGCCGACACCCGCGGCAATGCGGCCTCTGGCGCCTTTTCCGCCAATGGTCTGCGCCCATCGCAAAACAACTACCTTTTGGATGGTATTGACAACAACGCCGACAACGTCGACTTCCTGAACGGAACCAACTTTGTCATTCTGCCTCCGGTGGACGCGATCTCGGAATTCAAGGTGCAAACCGCGGACTTCAGCGCCGAACTGGGCCGTTCCGCGGGCGCAGTCCTCAACGCGACCATCAAAACCGGCACCAACAGCCTCCATGGCGCGGCTTGGGAGTTCTTTCGCAACCGCACCCTCGATGCCGCGGATTGGTATGAAGACTACGAAGGAGTTCCCAAGGGCGCGTATGAGCAGAATCAATTCGGCGTGTCGATCGGCGGCCCGTTCAAGAAGAACAAGCTCTTCTTCTTTGGCGACTATGAAGGCCTGCGGCGCGTACAGGGCACGATTGCAACCGGCGCCGTGCCGAGCAACCTGGAGACCAGCAGCGGTTTCACCAATCTCTCCGAAATACTCGCCGCGCAGGCTGGCGCGGCCCCTCAGACGGACATTCTGAACAGGAAGATTCCGCTGGGAACGGTCCTGGATCCTGCCACAACGCGTTCGGTTGGCTGCGGCGTGCCCGACTCTGTCACGGGCACAGTAGTCCCTTGCGCGTCAGGTGCGGCGACCGGAACTGTCCTGGGCTATACGCGCGATCCTTTCGGCTACACAACGTGTTCCTCAGCCGGGCTTTCGGCCCCTTCGATCGCAGCCTGCCCCGGCCTGAATCACCTTCCTGCCGGCCGACTGGATACAAACGCGATCGCGTTGCTGAAACTCTACCCGTCGCCAACCAAGACTGCACTCTCGAACCTGTTCAACAACTTCGGATCGAGTCCCAACCTTTTCGAGCATCGCAACCAATTCGATGTCCGGGTGGACTACGATGCCTCTGAAAAAGACCAGGTGTTCTTCCGCTTCAGCTATGAAGATGACCCGCAATATATCCCGGGCATCTTTGGCGGCATCGCGGATGGCGGCGCCTTCCAGCAGGGCATCCAGACCGCGAAATCCAACCAGTCTGCCGGAGCTTGGACCCACGTGTTCAACCCCAGCACGATCAACGTATTCCGCGTGGGATTGAACCACCTTCACACCACGCGATTCGGCCCCGAGGGCGACGTGATGGGCCTTCCAGCCCAATTCGGCATCCAGGGTATCCCGCAGACGACTGAAAACGGCGGCCTTCCCGAATACGACATTGGCGGAATGGCGACTCTGGGAAGCAACAGCTTTCTGCCTTCGGACGAAATCAGTCAGACGCTCCAGCTCACCGACGACTTTACCAGGATCTGGGGCAAACACAGCTTCAAGTTGGGCATTGAAAACCAGCAAATCAAGTTCGACACATTGCAGCCGGGTTTCTCGCGCGGCAATTTCGACTACAACGGCCAATTCACCGATGTTGTGAATACAAGTGCCGGCAACGTAGGCATAGCGCAGTTCCTGCTGACTCCGGAAACGGCAACCGTCGCCAATGGTGTGAACTACTCGGGCGGCTCCGACTCCATCAATGCCTCCAACATCAATACGACTTACGACTACAAGGTCTATACCGCGCTGTACCTCCAGGACGACTGGAAGGTAACTCCCAAACTGACCCTCAATCTGGGCCTGCGCTGGGATTACTTCGGGCCGATTCAGGAGACCAATGGCGGCCAAGCCAACTTCGTTCCAAGCCTTCTGAACAGCGGCACTCCAACGTACTTGATTCCGGCGAGCGGAAAGGCCAACAGGACCTTGTCTTCAACGGCCGGCGATCCGTCCCTTGCCGGTGACGGTTTTATCGACCTGGCAGCCGCGGATGGAATCAAGGTCGAGTTAACCAACCAATACGGGCGGGGACTGGTGCAAAACCAAAAAACCAATTTCGGCCCGCGTGTCGGAGCGGCGTATCAATTCAGCCCCAAACTGGTGGTGCGCGGCGGGTATGGCCTGTTCTTCAACTCGTTTGAGAATCAGGGATACTCGCCCAACATCGGTGAAAACTATCCCTTTGTGTTCAACCTCGCCTACGGTCCCAAGTCGGCGTTGAGCACTCCCAACATCACCAATGGAGTCTCGCCCATCGGTTACGGCACTCCGTGGGCCGGATGCTCGACGGCAAGCGCGGGGGGAACCTATACCCTCGAGTCCGGCATGTCTTGCATCAACTTCTCGCCAAGCCAGGTGAACGCCGAGGGCCTGGGGCTGGAGGGAGAACAGTTCAACTGGCAAACCCCACGTACAACGAGCGCCAACTTCACTCTTCAGTATTCGATCACACGCAGCTTATCCGCGACTGCCTCGTATGTGTTTACGCAGGGCAAGGATCTTCAATCGAATCTCAGCACCAACAACGTGAGCCAAATCTACTCGGCCAGTCAAAGCACCTCAGATCCAATCTCCTCGGGCCACAACGAAGTCCCGTGGCCGGATTTCTCCCATGGCATGAGTTACGGTACAACCATCGGAGGAAGCGATTACAACGGCTTGCAAACCAAACTGGAATGGCAAACCACACACGGTTTGAATTTCCTTTTTGCCTACACCTATTCCAAGGCGACGGGGGATGCAGGCGACTTGCTGAATGGCGGCAGTACGGGGAGCGCCCGTGCAATCGACGTGCCGGGCCTTGGTCTCCCTTTCGATTGGGGTCTGATCAATTACGATATCCGCCAGGTACTCCACTTCAGCGGCGGGTATGAGCTCCCGTTCGGCAAGGGTAAGGACTTCCTCAACAACTCGGGGAAGGTCTCCAATGCGGTCCTGGGAGGGTGGAGCACAAACTGGATCGCTACGCTCCAGGGAGGCCAACCGCTCAACTTCGGTTGCATCAACGGGACGGCCGCCGGATTGGGCTGCAACGACGTGCTGGTCGCAGGGCAGAGTCCGAAACTTGGTCTGCACAAGGATTCGAACGGAGTTCTGAACTGGATTGGGAACCCAGGCGCTTTCAACCAACCCTGTGAGTTGGGGGTAAGCACACCAACTCCAACCGGATGCATAGCTGAAACCGGCCCCGCCGCCTTAGGCGGCAGGCCAGGGCAGATCCCGGGGCCGGGATTCCATCGGCTAGACTTCTCACTCTTCAAAGCTGTGCAGTTGAACGAACGGTGGTCCGCGCAGTTCCGGGCGGAGTTCTTCAACCTCTTCAANNAGTTCTTCAACATCCTCAACCATCCGAACTTCAATGCGCCTAATTTCGGCGGCAACGGCGTCAACTCGATTGGGGGCTCCGGCAACTACCAAAGCACCACCTTCGGCGAAGTTGATTCGACTCGCGATGCTCCGCAAGATCCGCGACAGATCCAGTTTGCTCTGAAGCTGTACTACTGAGTTAGAATGAAAACGCCCCGGAAAGGCACGCCAACTGGGTGCCTCTCCGGGGCGTTCCTTTGCGTAGCAATTTGCTCACGCGGCGATGTTGGAGGAGGAGTGTGAGCAAAAAGGTTCGGTTTCAGCGGACGATTCTTTGCTCCTTTCTGGTTTGCGCGGTCTTCTCGGCAGCCCAGGACAACGAACAGCAGAAGCTGGATCGCGAGTTCAAGTCGGCGGTGGCGCAATACGACGCAGGCCATTTCACAGAGGCCGCTGCCCAACTCGAGGACCTCTTACCCCGTGTGCCGAACAGCTTTGAGGTCCATGAACTCCTGGGACAGGTCTATGCCTCGCTGTCGCAGGATCCAAAAGCCATAGAACATCTGCAAGAGGCAGTTCGCCTGAAGCCGGATTCAGGGGCTGCCAGGACCAACCTGGCGGCCACTCTCCTTCATGCGGGCAAGGCCGAGTTAGCCGGAGAACAGTTCCGCAGGGCGCTGGCGCTGGAGCCGCGCAATTATGACGCCAACCATAACCTGGGGGAGTTCTACATTCAGTCCGGAAAGCTCGCGGATGCGATCCCGCTTCTTGAACGGGCGCAGAGCATCAATTCCTCCTCCTACGACAACGGATACGATTTGGCCCAGGCCGAATTCCTGACTGGGAAACTTGGCGAGACCAGACAGACTGTTCAAGCCCTGGTACGAATCAAAGACATTGGGGAACTGCACAACCTGCTGGGACAGATCGAAGAGAAAGACGGAAAATTCGTTGCTGCGGCGAACGAGTTCCAGATTGCCGCGCACATGGATCCAAGTGATGACAACATGTTCGATTGGGGAAGCGAGCTCCTTCTGCACAGGACCTACGAGCCGGCCATCGAAGTCTTCCAGCAGGCTTCCCAGCGCTATCCTGATTCACCCCGGCTTAAAATTGGCCTGGGAATGGCGCTGTACTCGCGGGGCAAATATGACGAGGCTGTCAGGGCCCTGCTCGCGGCCTCCGATCTGAGCCCTTCCGACCCTCGCTGTTATTCCTTTCTCTCCAAGGCCTACGACAGTTCTCCCAACCAGGCAGAAGACGTAATCCAGAGATTCCGGCGCTATGCCGATCTCCAGCCTGGCAATGCGCTGGCCCAGTATTACTACGCGATGAGTTTATGGAAAGGCAAGCGGTCTGAAGACTCCGGCGCCGATCTGACCGCGGTAGAGGTCCTGTTGCAAAAGGCGATCGCGTTGGATGAGTCGCTTCCTGAAGCTCACGTGCAGTTGGGCAATCTGTACGCCGATCAGCACGAGTATGCCAAGTCCGTTCCGGAATATGTGCGCGCACTGGAATTGAACCCGAACCTTTCTGACGCCCATTACCGCCTGGGACAGGACTATGTTCACGTGGGACAAAAGGATCAGGCTCAAAAAGAATTCGAGGTGTATCAAAAACTTCGAGCCGAGCATTTGGCCGAAGTCGACAAGGAGCGGGCAGAAGTCCAGCAGTTCGTTTATGCAGAGAAGGCTGCCTCTTCCACCAAACCCTGACAAAACCAACGCCACTCTACCGCTATTCTTTTTGACCAAGGAGCGTCATGGATCGTCGCGATTTTATCAAGACCACTGGAACATTGATTGCCGGCGCCACGGTAGCGCCGGGCCTGCCTGCCGCCACCCTGGCCGCTGAGTCAGTCCCCGGCACGGCCGGACGAATTGTGCTGCCCATCAACCGCAACTGGCGCTACAGCCCCAAGATCACGCCAGGCGCGCATGAGCGCGAATTCGACGACAGCCATTTTGTCCGCGTCACCGTGCCCCACACCAACCTGCGCGTGCCGTGGCACAGCTTCGACGAAACGTCCTACGAATTCGTCTCCCTTTATCGCCGGCGCTTCCGCCTGCCCGCATCGGCGAGAGGACGCCGCGTGTTTGTCGACTTTGAAGGGGTTATGACCGCCTCGACCGTGTGGCTCAACGGCCAGCGCCTGGGCGAATATAAGGGAGGGTTCACGCCCTTCTCGTTCGAGCTTACGTCCCATGTGGACTTTGACCGCGACAACATTTTGGCCGTGGAAGTGGATTCCAGCGAGCGCAAGGACATTCCGCCCTTCGGTTACGAGGTCGACTACCTCACCTTCGGCGGCATCTATCGCGAGGTTTCTCTGCGCATAGTTTCTCCCACTTTCATTGAAAACATTTTCGCGCAGTCCCACGATGTGTTGTTGGGGAAGCCGGCGCTCGATGTCCAATGCTTTCTCGAAAGCGCGAACAAATCCCTGGAGAGCGGCCTCAGCCTGGAGGCTGCGCTCTACGACGGCGAGCGCCTCGTGGCCAGGACAGCGCAGGAGTTGCCCGCGGGTGAGGACGATGGAAACGCACCACGCACTCTCCGCCTGGAAAATCTCGAAGGCATCGAGCTCTGGAATCTGAGTTCGCCCAAGCTCTATCGCGTCGAGGTGCGGCTGGTGCGCGGCGCAACGCTGCTGGATCACGACACCCGCCGCATCGGCTTCCGCGAGGCGCGCTTCACTCCGCAGGGCTTCTCGCTCAACGGAACCATCATCAAGCTGCGCGGCCTTGACCGCCATCAGACATTTCCATGGGTGGGCCAAGCCATGCCCGGCCGCGTTCAGCGCCGTGACGCAATCATCCTGCGCAGGAACCTGCATTGCAATATCGTGCGCACGTCCCACTACCCGGAGTCGCGCCACTTCCTCGACGCTTGCGACGAAATCGGCCTGTTGGTGTTGGAAGAAATTCCCGGCTGGCAGCACATCGGCGATCTGGCCTGGCAGGACATCTCGGTCGACAACGTCAGCCGCATGATTCGCCGCGACTGGAACCATCCTTCCATCATCCTGTGGGGCGTGCGCATCAACGAGTCGCGCGACAATCACGACTTCTACACCCGCACCAACGCCATGGCGCACAAGCTTGATCCGTCGCGCCAGACCGGCGGTATTCGCTACTTTCAGGAGTCCGAGTTCCTGGAGGACGTCTTCACCATGAACGACTTCGGCTGGCCGCTCAAGGAGCCCAACCATCCCCTCTATCTCAATACCGAATTCGTGGGCCACACCTACCCCACCAAGACCATTGACAACAACGAGCGGCAGCGCGAACACACCGTGCGTCACGCGCGCGTGCACGACCAGCTGGCCTCCAATCCGCAATACGCGGGCGGCATCGGCTGGTGCGCCTTCGACTACAACACCCACGCCAACTTCGGCTCCGGCGACCGCATCTGCTATCACGGCGTAACCGACATCTTCCGAGAGCCCAAGCCCGCAGCCGGATTCTACCGTTCGCAGTGCGATCCCGACGAGGAGATCGTTCTGGTACCCGCATTTCACTGGGCGGCCGGCGACGAGAACGTCGGTTTCAGCAAGGCACTCGTCTCGTCCAACTGCGAACACCTGAAGTTCTACGTGAACGGCGCCCTGGTAGCCGAGGCCGATCCCGACCGCGCGCAGTTCCCGCATCTGAAATACCCGCTCTTCAGCGCCGAACCGAGCCACACTCGCGAGGTGGGATGGGGCGATCTGCGCATCGNNCGCACTTTTTCGGGCTCGGGCGTCGACCGGAAATTCGCGCTGCTCGCCGACGACCGGACGCTGGTAGCCGACGGGGCCGACACCACCCGCGTGGTGCTGCGCGTCACCGACGAATTCGACTCGATTCGCCCCTTTGCCAATGACCCGATTCGCTTCGAGCTCACCGGTCCGGCCGAGCTGATCGGCGACAACCCATTCGCGCTCGTGGGAGGCACCGGCGCTGTTTGGATTCGCGCCGCCGAACAACCCGGTACGGTGCGCCTGACGGCGCACCACTCCAGCCTTGGCGCCAAGCACGTGGAGTTGGAGATCACCGCCGCCCCTCAGGAAGCGGCCTGACATATGGACAGGCAGCCGCGACATGCTTTCGCGAGGAGTGGTGCTGTCCGGCAATTGCTCTATGCAAGATTTGTTTCTCATGCAGATGTGCCTCCGGGGAAGGCTTTTATTTCTTGTGTTCGTCTGGCTTGGGCGCAATGTAACCGCGGCGGGCCTGTAAATCGAGACCTTCGCGAGTTACTTTGACCTTCAAGCGGTGATAACGGCTGTCGGGCTTGACCCGGTCGAGAGATTACTCAAGAAGATAGATGGTTTCGGGCGCTTCTGTCAGGGACCGGAACCCTGCGTTCAGGTCGTTGCTGTTGTGGAAGAATGTGCCGCCGGTGCCGTCAGAGAGCTCCGCCATCACGTTTTCGTTTGCCCGCAAGGCGCTGGCGCGGAATTCGTTCCTCGATTGCACTGGAACCACGTGTGTATCGTCACTGGCTACCAATGCGGTGGTGAATAAGCCGCGGGCATCGAGGGCGCTGATGGTGATATTGGACTGGGCCGCGAGGTCGATCAGCCGCGATTCCTGGGTTTTCGGTTCCTGCACGATTGCGAGAAAGCCGGAAGACACGAGGATCAGCGTGCGCTGGCCCGGTAGCTTGGCCATTCTGCGGACAATCTCCATGGTGGCGGCGAAGGTTGCCTGAACATCCTGATTGACAATCGACAGGGCGCACCGGGCTGCTGCTTCGGAGAGCCTTTGCGCTACGGGAAGGTCGGTCTGCGGATTGATGCCGGAGTCGCAGTTGAGCACCTGAGCTAATGCGTCCGCGTTTGCTTCGGCATCGTGCTTGTTCACCATCAGGTCGGCTTGGTAGTAGTCGATCAACGGGCAATCGGAATGGTCGGACGGACGTGGAGACAGGCCCATGATCGCTTGCTGCAACTTGGCTGGGTCGCGCGTGAGACCGCTGTTCACTTTTCCAGAAGTCGAGACCACGGCGGCCATGTTCGAGCCTGACAAAACTCCGGCCAACACGTTGATGCCTGCTTTTCTGACGTACGCCAGGTCTTCAAAGCTCATGTGCATGTCATCAAAGAGAAAGACGATGGTGCGGTCTGGCAGGACGGATGATTGCGCCGCGGTATCCGGAGAGGCCGGCGGCGCAGCGCTTTCAGAGCTATCCGCTGCGTTTGCGTCCGGGCCACCGCACTTTTCAACAGTGATTTCGGAAATTGTGCGCTGCTTGTCATTGTCGAAGACCTGGAAGTTTTCCTGTTTTAGGTCACCCACCGTGCGCCCTGCTTATCGCGGACCACAACCGGTACCAATACCCGATTGACGTTTACTTTGAGCTTGAGGGGAACATCCTCAGAGTTCGCAGGCTGTTGAGCGGCGGGTTGTCCAGTGAAGAGGAAAGCGAGGCAGCCGAGGAGAAGAGTGTAAAGCAAGCGCGCGCGCGTCGTCATGCGAAGATCCTTTCTGCAGTGACTCATTGTCATACTATGTTTTTCCGGAACCAGATTTCTACTGCTTGGACTTATCCGCCTTGGGGACGAAGTAACCGCGGCGCGCTTCCACGTCGAGGCTCTTTCGATCTACTTTCACTTTCAAATGATGATAGGCGCCGTCTGGCTTGACGTTATCGAGTGAAAGTTCTAGCAATGCGATCCGATCTTCATGCTTACTGCGTTCAGCTTTTGGCATGGAACCTTTGGAATCGGTTGTGAACTATTCCCGTGCATTCTATTGAGGAGAGCGACATGATACTGTGGCTAACCGCAGAGCGCTTCGCATTGGGTTACTTGCAACTCCAGGAGTCAAAGCTATCGTATGAAGGTGAAGGGCTGAGGTGGGTCAAAGAAGTCCGGTTGCAGTGAATCTACTGCCTGTGACTTCGGATCTTTCGCCGATCTAAAGGCCGGTACGAAACTACATGTTCGTCTGATCAGGTTGGGTGGTATGATGGCGCCTTGTGAAGAAGGGATTGAGGAAAAGTCACCGATGTTGAAAACCTTTTCAGCGGCAACCTTGTTCCTGGCAGCTACTCTTTTGGCACAAGCGCAACCTTCTCCCGTCAGCTTCGATCCGGTTACCAAGGTATTTCGGCTGGATGGCGGCGGCGTCTCTTATGTCTTTGGCGTGAATACGCGCGGGGAGCTGCAGCAGCTTTACTGGGGCGCAAGGCTAGCGGCTAGGGATGGCTTTGCGCAGGCCGCACCGCTGCCCGAGTGGGCTTCGTTCGACTCCTCCTATAACAACACGCCGCAGGAGTACGCAGGCTGGGGCGCAGGCCTGTTTACCGAGCCAGCGCTGAAGGTCTCGTTTGCCGACGGCAACCGCGACTTGGTGCTTCATTACCAGAGCCACAGCGCGCTCAAGAATGGGGTCGATGTGGTGTTGAAAGATATTTCGCGCGAGATCTATGTCACGCTCCATTACGCGATCGACCAGGAGAGCGGAATTCTGGCGCGCTCGGCTATCATCCAGAACCGCGATCCGCAGCCGGTGACCGTGGAACAGGCTGCCTCCGCGACTTGGGCGCTGCCGGCGGCTCACTATACGCTCAACTATCTCACCGGCCGCTGGGCCGGCGAATGGAACCTGACCCAGGAGGCGATCCAACTCGGAGCGCGAGTGATCGAGAGTAGACGCGGCTCAACTGGCCACCAAGCAAATCCCTGGTTTGCCATCGCCGCCGGTGATCCGGAGCAGGTGTCTGAAGATCATGGAGAAGTCTGGTTCGGCGCGCTTGGCTGGAGCGGTTCCTGGCGTATCACGGTTGAGCAGGACCAGTTGGACGAGGTGCGCGTCACAGGTGGCTTCAATCCCTTTGACTTCGGCTACGTGTTGCACACTGGAGAGTCGTTGGAAACGCCGGTTTTTTACGGTGGATATTCGGCGAGCGGGCTGGGTGGCGCTTCGCGGCTGCTACACCGCTTTGAGCTCAATCACATCCTGCCTCATGCAGCATCAAGCTCGCTCCCCAGACCGCGGCCGGTGATCTACAACTCTTGGGAAGCGACCGAGTTCAAGGTCAACGAGGCTGGCCAGATGGCGTTGGCCGAGAAGGCCGCTGCCTTGGGTATCGACCGCTTCGTGATGGACGACGGCTGGT
>PLKU01000136.1 GCA_003140705.1 Acidobacteriaceae bacterium | reverse complement strand
CAACACGCCCGCGCGATAAAGAGCGGGCTCCGGAAATCAAAACCATTTCTCCGGAGAAACCTCCCGGACCATGCGTCACCAATACCTGCTCACCGGAGAGCCTCGTCATGAGAATCTCGAGCTTTCCTGATAGCACAACAAAGCAAGGCATTCCCAGCTCACCCGGCTCGAATAGGATCTCTCCGGCCCGAACTGTTCTCGCAATGCCGTACAGTCGGATACGGTCAATCTGGGCGGGGGTGAGGACGGGAAAGGCTTGCGCCTGCCGATCGGGTGTGTTNNCGTACGGCCGGATGCGGTCAATCTGGACAGCGGTCAGGATAGGGAAGGCTTGTGCCTGCAGGTCGGGTGTGTTTATCGATGGCAGCATGGACTCGGTCACTTGTAAATGCCTTCCTGCCAATGGCTGATTCCGTTTCCAATTTCATCATGATCATCTCATGTGGAACGCACCAGCAGCACTCACTCGCCGTTGGCGTACAGAACGCCGAGCGAGTTCGTGCAGCAGTGGAAGGCAGCTTCGTTTTTGGCAGTAACGAATAGGGCAGCGGATCAGGCGGGGCAATGCCGGAGCGAAGCGGAGCCCGTNNCAGCCGTGTCAAGGCCGGAGCGAAGCGGAGCCCGTCAGGGTTGCCTTGATGCGGCTGATCCCCGGCCCAAACAATGCCTTTCAGGATAACAAAACAGAAAAAATGTAATGACCCAAAACCCAAAAGCTCAGCCACTTCTGAAGAAAGTAGGGCAGAGGGCGCCAACCGGTTCATCCATGGTAAAACGCACAATAAAATGCGGTTCCGGTTCGATAAGGATCTGTTCACCAAGTCGCCGGTAGATATTCGGAAGGCAGCGCGTGACGCATACATCTCGGGGCATGGCAGCCGATACTCCGTGCTATGGCTCTACGCAGTCTTCTCAATATGGCCCGCTTGAAGTTGTCCCCAAAAGCGTGCTACCTTCTTTCCAGTTTTCTCGATGTAGTAGACGGTAACCCTCGATCCTTTTCCCACGCCCACTTCCGCATCCTTAGTGGCTTGCCCGGTGAGCCGAAACGTCTCCTCCGTACCGTCGCCGGCAACTACGACCAGATTGTTTTCCTCTCTATCGATATCCTTGACGGTGCCTTTGGTCGTCTTCAATCCGCCTTCGCCAATCTTGTCGATCTCAACAGCGGTGCCTTCAGTTCCGCGCTCCGTATAGTGAACTACGACTTCCCCTCCTGCTTTCAAGCCATGCCAGGAATCCTTGGAGCCAACGTCTGTAGCTTCTCCACCATGGACCGCTGTACTGTCGGTAAAGTGCAAAGTGCGGCCGCCCCCATCGTCCGTTTTCACTACGATGGTTCTCGTAGTCGAATCGATCTCTTGAATCGCCGCATGAACAGCGGTAATTGCGTCCGCTTGCCCGTGTGCAATCGCGATAAGCGAGAGTGCGAGGACTGTCCCGGAGAAGGTCCTCATCGGCTTACAGGCTCCTGCGGCCAAGATCCTGAATCCGTCGGCCGTGTTCAGCCAAGCATTCAATCTTGCGTCTACGACGCTACTAAGGTCTGCTCTGGCACTATTTGTTGTTCGGATATTGGTTTTTGCGAATCTGCTAGCTGTCTCGTGCATTGAACCCGGCAAAATGGTAACGCCCGCCTCAACATGATTTGTTCTGCTTTCCATTTTCAGTCCCTCCGTGGAGAAATCGTATGAAGCTCTTGAGCGATTCAGAAGGAATGAAGGCAATTCGCATTCCAAAATCTTCGCCGCACTGAGTGATTGACTTTGAATGAAACGGGGATGAAGAGTAGGGAAAGTGCCCGAGAAGAGTCGCGAACAGAATCAATTTGTGCGTGTCGTTATCGAGACCCCCTGCTCCAGTGTGAAATCGATCAGGGTCTCGCTTGGCACCCTAACCTGGTCTCCATTCGTGACGGTTTCGGATCCTGCTCCCACGCCCGCCTAACCCCTTCTTCAGGCCGCCCGCAGAGCCCAGTGGCCGTCATCGTGCGTTTGGAAGAGTGGGAGGCATTCCACTTTGCGCTTAGACGCGCTCCTGGAAGAAGTCCTGAAGGATAAGCCTGTCACGGCTCAGGCTCAGGTGTGCGCGGTTAATGCGCTAGACGAAGTCGAAGAGAGCAGGTAGACGCGACGAAAAGGCACGCTGCTTTTTCTGGCTTGGAGGTTGGATCCGTCAACACGACCTTTCCCGAGCGCAGCATCAGAAATTCGGCATTATATCGACTGATGTTTAAGCGTCTCGTCTTCGACGAGCGATAAATTACCGAGGGATTCAACTAGGGCCTGGGGATTGGCTGCCGCGATTCTTGTTCCCGGCTTATTGATCGGTAGATTCCCTCGATTTCCGGGGTTTGGGAGAGGGCTCGGTCCGGGGAGGCCCATTACCGAGCGACTAATGTTTTCCTTCCTGTGCGGATTTGTGCCGAGGAGCANNTAAGGGAGCAGGGAATAGGGCCCAGCTGCCGAGGGGTTCGGGTCAGTGAACGAAGGTGGGATTGA
Source organism: Acidobacteriaceae bacterium (assembly GCA_003140705.1). Taxonomy (GTDB): domain Bacteria; phylum Acidobacteriota; class Terriglobia; order Terriglobales; family Acidobacteriaceae; genus Telmatobacter. The sequence continues at coordinate 3,663 of PLKU01000136.1, read as the reverse complement.
GGGGACTCGTCGAGCAATGTCAGGATTCTGTGAGATTCAAGATCAGGTCGGTACCGCGATGGGTTGCTCTCAACAGTTGAGCAGCATGCCGGATGATATGCCGGTCATGGGAACAGTTCGGCATTGCCAAACGGGGGCATCGCTTGAAATACTCCGGGGCGTTTCGCCGATGGGCGGACGGCGGGGTACGATGGGTCTAGAGTTCCAGGTCCTTTGTGCCGATAACGGAAGAGGAGGGGAACGTGCGCCCCACCGGCTCAAGTTCGTGGAGATCGGGTAACAATATTTACGGCTCGCACATCCCGCTCACTAGGGAAGCGCGGTGGCTCGCTCTTCTATCAGTAGCACTCGTCTGCCTGGTCTCTTCTGCGAGGGCTGACCTTGATCCAACTCAGCCAATCTCTCAATTCGTCCATCAGATTTGGCAGGACCGTCAGGGACTCCCGCAAAATGACGTTCTCGCAATCACGCCTACTCGCGACGGCTATCTCTGGTTAGGAACGGAAGAGGGATTGGCCCGCTTCGACGGCGTCCATTTCGTTGTCCTCGATTCGCGAAATACTCCCGGACTCAAGAACAACACCATCACTGCGCTTTTCGAAGATCGCGACAGGAATCTCTGGATCGGAACCCTGGGTGGGCTGTTCCGGATGACCCGCGGAGCGATCGCCGCCTATCCAGTACCGGACGGGTTTTCGGGCAGGTGTGTTACGGCTTTCTACCAGGATGCGGAGGGCGCCCTGTGGGTCGCCACAGACGGCGGAGGCGTGGGCCGTTTGCGGAACGGGCAATTTACCGTCTACACAACCAGGAATGGCCTCGCCCGCAACGGCGTGTTCTCGATCAGCGGAGGGCGCGACGGCAGCGTATGGTTCGGTACCCATGGCGGACTCAACCAATGGAAAAATGGGCAGTTCACCACCTATACAACGGGGAACGGCCTGCCCAACGACGACGTCAGGGCTCTCAGCGAGGATGCTCAGGGGGGAGTTTGGATTGGCACCCGCACAGGTCTGAGCCTGTTCAAGAACGGGAAGTTCAGCCACTTCGATAAAAAGAGCGAGTTGTCCACAGCGATGATTCAGGTCCTCTACGAAGATCGCAATCAGACCCTCTGGATCGGCACCCTTGGTGGGGGACTGCACCGCCTCAGGGACGGCAAGGCTGAGGCTTATACGACCAAAGACGGGCTGACGGGGGACGACGTCAGGTCAATCACCGGAGACGAGGAAGGGAATCTCTGGGTTGGCGCGAGCGGTCTGAACCGGTTCACCCAGGCAAAAGTCTCCACCTACACGACGAAGGACGGGCTTCCCAGTGATGTCATCATCACTACATATCAGGATCGAAATGGCGATCTGTGGATAGGGACGAACGATCACGGGCTGAGCCGGTTTCGCGACGGTAAATTTACCAACTACAGCACCAGACAGGGCCTCTCCAGCGACGCGGTGTTTTCGATTGTCGAAGACTTCGACCACAACATCTGGATCGGAACCCGGAAGGGTCTCAACCGCTTCAAGGACGGGCGATTTAAAACTTACAGCACCAAGGATGGGTTGGCCGGTGACGTGATTACCGCGACTTTCGTGGATCGGAATGTNNCTGCCGCGGGAGACCTGTTGAACTTCCCCATAACTGCGATTCTTGAGGACCGGGCGGGCGCATTGTGGATTGGCACCGATTCCGGGTTAAACCGGTTCAAGGACGGCCACTTCGAATCATTGAACGTGAGGAACAGCAATCTCTCGGATGACCATGTCATCGGTCTCTACGAAGATCCCCAGGGGGTTCTTTGGATTGGCACCAATGGGGGCGGACTGAACCGTCTGAAAGATGGCAAGTTCACTGTTTATACCACCAGGCAAGGCATGTTCGACGACGCGGTAATGCAGATTCTCGATCCCGGGGACGGGAATCTCTGGATGGGCTCCAACCGCGGAATCCTCTACGTAAACAAGCAGCAACTCAACGACTTCGCAGACGGAAAGATCCGATCCATCAGCTACGGGGTTATCGGCACCGAAGACGGCATGAAGAGCAAGGAGTGCAATGGCGGCGTCCAACCGGCGGGCTGGATGACCCGGGAAGGCCGGCTGGTATTCTCCACCATGAAGGGCATAGCCATCATCGATCCGAAACATCTGAAGATCGATTCATTCACGCCGTCAACCATCATCGAAAGCGTGACCATCAACAACAACCCCGTCCCGGTCGATGCCACTGCGTTGATTCCACCGGGCCGTGGAGATCTCGAATTTCGTTTTACCGCCCCTAGCTTTGCCAATCCGCAGAGGCTCAGATTCCAATATCAACTGGAAGGCTATGACGGGGGCTGGGTGGACGCCACTGGTTCGCGGCTCGCCCACTACACAAACATCCCCCCGAAAACCTACCGATTCCGCGTACGCGCCGCCGATCAAGGGCGTTGGAATGGCGATGGCGTTGCCTTCAACTTTGTATTGAAGCCGCATTTCTATCGTACGTACTGGTTCTATGTGCTTTGTGGTCTGGCCGTGCTGGCACTTGTGGCTGCGGTTTTGCGAGTCCGGTTGATGCGGCTGAAGGTTCGTCAGCAGGAGCTGAGTCTTCTTGTAGCTCAGCGGACCGCCGAACTGCAGAGCGAGATCCTGATCCGCAAGCGGACNNCATTTTCAAGCGAATCACGATGCGCTGACCGGACTTTGGAACAGGCGTGCAATTCTGGATTTATTGAACCGCGAAATGGAACGGTCCTGTCGTTCTCACAACCCGATCGGACTGCTGATGCTCGACGTGGACCACTTCAAGAAAATCAACGACACCCTCGGACACCCGGCGGACGACGTTGTCCTGAGGGAGGTCGCAGCTCGCATCGGCCACACTGCTCGTTCTTACGATTCTGTGGGGCGTTATGGTGGAGAAGAATTTCTTGTTATTCTGCCGGATTGTGACAAGACCCAGACCTTGCAGAGCGCCGAGAGAATCCGATCGGTAATTGCAGAAGAGGTATTTTCGACGGGCGGCTCCAACATCGTAGTTACGATCAGTATCGGAGCGACGGTCCTGTCGTCCAGCACCGTTTCGGCAATGGAAATCCTTGCCATCGCCGATACTGCCTTGTACGCGGCAAAGACCAACGGGCGCAATCAGACTGCCTTGCGTCTCCCTCAATTGCAAGCCGCAGTGCACGCCGATCCAGAGATGGGATGAGTCCAATAGAGAGGCAGACCTTTGCGGCCCCCCCTGCTCGCCGCCACTATCGGCCGGTTCGTCAATCCGCCCGTGAACGAAGAGCAGTGGGACACTGCAGCCCTTACTTTGCGATTGCAGCAGCGAAAGTTCGCCCGGATTCGGCAGATGTAAAGCTACAAGGTTAGGCGCTGAGCCGTTGAAAGAACCCACTCCCGGTTGAATCGATTTCGCAAGTTTCTGTCAGCTTCGAAAAAACCGGAGCCAGTTTCGTTGGAATGCTCAGCTTAGCCGCAGCTCTGATCTGTTGGAGGCAGACAATTGTTAATTACGGGTGAGTACTTAGGGGTTTGCCCGATAGATTTCCACCTCCGAAACACTCAGGACAGACTTAATGGCCCGCTCCACTCGATCGCTAGCCGGAACAGCGCCGGCAAGTTCCCTGATCCGATCCGCTTCGCGCACTGGGAGCCCGGTCAAAGCGATGCGCAA
>PLKU01000353.1 GCA_003140705.1 Acidobacteriaceae bacterium | reverse complement strand
AGCGGCTCTGATTCTGGATCTCATGGGTGTACTGTGTTGCGTTGTTGGATGGACCAAACCTGCAACGATTCTGCTTGCTTTGAGCGCGGTCACGATTGTGTTCGCGCTGCACCTCACACAGCGGCTTCATGGACCTGCAAAGATACAGGGAATTCACCCTAGCTTTCCGTCGTTCATTCGGCTTGCTTATGCGTGGCTGGTGATCACAGGTTTGATGAGTATTTGGGCCGCCTTTGCCGATCAGCACGGAGGCATCTGGGGTGCCTCTCGCCACGCTCTCACTGTTGGTTTTGCTGCCACAATGGTCTTCTCAATTGGGCCGCGCATCCTTCCGCACTTTGCCGGCGTTCANNATTGGGCCGCGCATCCTTCCTCACTTTGGCGGCGTGCATGGCATCTTCAGCAAGCGGTTGATGTTCTTGAGCCTGCTGTTCCTTCAAACGGGGTGCCTGCTACGCGTTTCGTCCGAGCCTCTGGCGTACGAAGGACTATTTCCGTTCGCATGGAAAGTGTTGCCCGTTTCCGGGATGCTGGAACTGACTGGCGTGCTTCTCTTCGCAACCAACCTCTCGCTCACCTTCCTCCTCGGCCGCTCCGCGTTCGCGCACACCCGTGCATGAAATTACTCTTTTCACTCGCGATCATCCCACTGATGGCCGGCAACAACCTCCAAGCTTTTTCTGAAAAATGAGCCGAACGTATGGTTGCTGTGACTAATGTCCCTGCATTGCCTTCTCATCCCACCTATTATGGGAAGTCAGAAACGGAATTTGTGGAACTATTCGGAAAAGTATCTATGAGCGAACGGGCAGAAAAGATTGGAATCGTGGGCGCGGGCAGTGTGGGGGCAACCATTGCCTATGCGTGCATAGTGCGCGGAGTGGGCAAGCACATCAGCCTCTTTGACCTAGCCAGGACGAAGGTGGAGGCCGAGGTGCTGGATTTGAACCATGGACTGATGTTCGTTCCCATGGCAAAGTTGGACGGCTCGGATGACATGAACGTGCTGGAGCACTCTGACGTGATCGTGGTAACCGCCGGCGCGAAGCAGAAGCCCGGGCAGACGCGCGTCGATCTGGCGGAGGCGAACACGGCGATCTGCCGCAAGCTGATTCCTGATCTAATGCGCGTTGCGCCGAAGGCAACACTGCTGATGGTAACCAATCCGGTGGACGTACTCACTTACGTGGCACTGAAACTGAGCGGGTTTGATAGCAGCCAGGTTCTGGGCAGCGGCACGGTGCTTGATAGTTCGCGTTTTCNNTTTTCGCTTTCTGATCGCGCAACGCTGCGCGGTGGCCGTACAGAACGTGCATGCCTACATAGCGGGCGAACACGGCGAAAGCGAGATTCCGCTCTGGTCCAGCGCCAGCATCGGCAATGTGCCCGTGCAAGGCTGGAGCATGCCGGGCCGCCTGGCGATGAGCGTGCAGGAAGAGAAGGAGATATTCGAAAGCGTGCGCACCTCAGCCGAGAGGATCATCCAGGGCAAGGGCGTCACCAACTACGCCATCGGCCTGGCCGTGGCTGCGATTTTGGAAGCCATCCTGTGGAATGAGGGTCGCGTGCTGCCGGTCAGTTCCTTGTTGACGGACTATCGCGGCATTAGCGACGTATGTCTCTCCGTACCGTCTATTGTGGGCCGCAGAGGAGTGGAAGGATTGTTGCCAGTGCCGATGAATCCGCAGGAGGAAGCCGGGCTGCGTTCGAGCGCCGAAACCATCCAGCGGGCGGTGCGATCTCTGGGCTTTTAGCGCGATTCCACGATCGCTATACCGATTCAGAGATTGCAATTCTGCAGAGTTATTTGAGGAAAACGAAGGAAGCTGCTTTATCTTATCCCTGCTTTGACGTCACAGTTTCCATGGGAAGTCAGAAACCGCGCAATCAACAAGGAGCTCAAAATGCATCGACACGAAGATGAAAACAGCAGCTTAACCAGACTTCCCGAGTTGGCTCAACCCCTGCTTCAATTTGATCTTGCCGCAGAGATAGAGCACCTGCAGCGAGAAGATTCCTGGCAGCGAGGTACAGGACGGAGTTCGAGAACACTTGTGAAGCAGCCGGATTTCCGCATCGTCCTGGTTGCCATGAAGGCGGCCACAGAGATGAAAGAGCACCGGGCAGATGGAAGGATCTCGATCCAGACCATTGTTGGCCACGTGCGACTGAAGTTACCCGAGCAGACTATCGAGGTTCCGGCTGGCCATGTGCTAGCGCTTGATCGCTGCATTACGCACGAGGTTGTGGCAGTGGAGGAGAGTGTTTTCCTTCTCACAATCTGCTGGCCCCAGGACGCCGCCTGATCTACTTCGAGCAACTGACAGAAGACGGTGCAATTCCGCCGCATGCGGACCGCCGATCGGTCGGCCAACACCATGTGACGCCCTCAAGGGGTCGGTCAGGGTCGAACTCGCCCCGTTCAACCGCATCAGACATTGTAGAGGCACAAGAAGGAGGAGTTTATGGACTATACATTTCTTGCCAACCTGCTGCAGGAATTCACACTGCCAGAAAATGGGGTCTTGAGCCGCGTCCTGCATAAGGACGACAAGGTGAACGTTACATTGTTTGGCTTCTCGGCGGGCCAGGAACNNCCGACGCCGGCCATTCTATATTTTCTGGAGGGAGAAGCCGAAGTTCAACTGGGCGAGGACAAGGTCAACGCCCAACCCGGCTCGTTTGTCTACATGCCCCCGATGTTGCCGCATGGCATCTCCGCGAAGACTGCGCTTCGCATGCTGCTTGTTCAGATGAAGGATCAATCGAACTAACCATGAAGCGCATTAGTCGATCCTGAAAAGCCAAC
>PLKU01000053.1 GCA_003140705.1 Acidobacteriaceae bacterium | reverse complement strand
TGCACAAAACCAAATAGGGTTGACGTCGCCCACGCCGCTTGCCAAAAGCCGGAGCTCTCAGCCTTCTTCACATGCAGCATCAGGCAGGGAACCAGCCCCAACGCGGCCACTGCATACACACCCCAGATACTGTCGCCCCTGATCGCGGGGAGCGAGTCGAGCCAGACATAGGTGATAAATCCGGCGTAGCCTTTCGTTCGCAATAACAGATCCAGGCAGACCACTCCAATGACGCCTGCTGCCCACCAGAAGTTAATCCCTCGCGTGAAAGTGAATTGCAGGTAGCAGCGGAACATGCCTTCTTCCACACAGCCCACCAGCAGAAAGGCGCATCCCCATAGTGCACCAAATCGAATGATGGATGTCCCCGAAAGTGCGATTGGCCCAAAATGCAACCACCCGCCCAGGGCCAACGCGCCCACAAGCGCGGAGAGCGCGGCAAACCCGCATGCCAGGCCGGCGATGAAGTGCAGAGCCGGTCGCGGTCCCCTCAGGTTGTAATCCAGCATCTTCCGCTGTTCAATCCGTGTCAGAACGACTCCCACCACCAACATCGTCAGCAGCGGCACCAGCTCACCCAGGATTGCGGTGCCTGGAGAGAAACCAGGGTAGGCAGCAGTGGGATAGAACCCCACCGCCATTGTTCCCAGCACGGGAGTAAACAGCCTGTACAGGATAACGGCAATCAGTACGGACCAGCCGGCCCGCAGGCCCTGGTTGCCTACGAAGAACCAGTGAAAGCCGTGCAGATCACGTGCATCATGTCCACCTGACGCGGAATCGAGTGCACTCCTTCCATCCGCCGCTGGGCCAACTGGCGCAGCATTGTGCGGTGGAGGTGGCGTCTCCGGTCTTACCGGATTCATGGAGCCTCTTTCAGAGTGGGACATTTCACTGCGAGCGGATTGGCCCTGATGGAAAGATACTCCAAGCATCTGCTGTTGGTGCGTCCCCCCTCTCAGAGGAACGCATGGCACAGCTGCTGTGAGGAGCTACTGGTCGCGCAAGGCAACCATGGGATCGATGCGCGAGGCCTTGCGCGCGGGCACCCAGCTTGCCAGCAGGGCGACGCCGGCAATTACGGCCGTAATGCTTCCAAATACGACCGGATCGTCGGGCCTTACATCGTAGAGCAGGTTCGCCACACCGTGCGCCAGCCCAAACGCCAGCAGAAGCCCCGCGCACACACCGATCCCGGTCAGCCATCCCGCACGGCGCAGAATCATGCGCAACACATCTTCGCGCCGTGCGCCCATGGCAAGCCGAACGCCAATTTCGCGCGTCCGCTCGCCCACCAGGTTGGCCATCACGCCGAAGATGCCGATCGCCGCCAGCAGCAACGCAACCAATGCGTCAAAGCCCAGCATCGCTGCAACGTAAAACATGCCGGTCAGCTTCTCGTGAAGGAAGTTGGCATAGGTTTGCATTTCATCAAGCGGCAAGCCTGGATCAATGGCAGCGAGCGCCTTTCTTGCCGCCGGAGCTAGTGCCAGCGGATCGCCTTTGGTCGTAATCACGTAGGTCATTCCCGTCGGCGGTAATTGCGCGGCATCCATATACACCGCGGGGGGACGGTCCCGCAGCCACAGCGAATAGTTCGCTTCCTCGGCAACGCCTACAATCGTCAACCACGGAGTCTCGTCAGGCGTTCCAGTGACCATGCGAATGCGATGCCCCAGAGGGCTTTGGCCGGGGAAATAGCGTGCAACGAATGCCCGGCTCACGACGGCTACCTTCTTCGTTTGAAGGTCATCCCCCGGGCCAAACCCGCGCCCGTCAATGATTGGAATTTGAAACGCGCCAAAGTATCCCGCGCTTACCGGCAACCGCAGCGCACTCGGCGAATCGCCGCTTCTTTGTGGCCGGTTCTCAATCTGGCAACCGTCGATCCAGCCCCAATCGCTATAGGGCAGTGCACTGGTCACGTCAGAGCGCGCCGCTCCCGGCAGCGCCCGCAGTTTGGCCAGACTCTGGTCGTACCATCCTGCCAGCTTCGCTGGCGTATCGTAGCGCGCAACGGGCAGATGGACGTTAAACGTGAGCGTCTGTGTCGGCTGATAACGGTCGGCCATGTGCAGCATCGCCAACATGCCTTTGCACATCAGAGTTGCGCCGATCACCAGCGCAACAGCGAGCGAAATCTGTGCCACCGCCAATACGTTTCTGAGCCTCCGGCTCCGCCCCGAGCCAACCACAGCGCGCGAGCCTGCTTTCAATTGTTCCACCAGGTTGATGCGCAGGGCTTCCAGAGCCGGAGCAAATCCTGACACAATGCCCGCCGCAACTGCAAGCAACAATGAGAACACGAGTGCGCGGCCGTTCAACGTGATGTTTGACCAGCCTGCCATGAAGCGAGCCACCCGCTCTGGCATCGAGATCTCGCAAATGTGCATGTAGATCGCGGCGAATATCAGACCGCCCGCCCCGCCAAGTAATCCCAGCAGGATATTCTCCGTAAGCAGCTGCCGCATGAGCCGTCCGCGCCCCGCGCCCAGCGCCGCGCGAATCGACAGCTCCATCTGCCGCGCCTCCGCACGCACCAGCAGCAGGTTCGCCACATTCGTGCACGCAATCAGCATCACCAGCCCTATCGTTGCCATCACCACCCACAACACGCTACCCACGTTGCCGATCACTTCCTCTTTCAGCGAAACCAGATGCGGCGTGATCCTCCATACCTCATACCAGTGCGGATTCGTCCCCGGCCCATTCGTCCACGAATTCATCCACACCGGAATCATCCGCGCCACATCCGCGTTTGCCTCGGCCAGCGTCACCCCCGGCTTCATCCGCGCGATGCCCACAAGTCCAAATCCCGCCAGGGTCTGCGCGTTCCGATTCAGCGCCATCGGCTCCAGCACATCGAAATCCCAATCCCCATCCACCACCCGGAACCCCCGCGGCATCACCCCCACAATCTGCCGCGTCTGCGCGTCCACCTGAATGGTCCGCCCAATCACACCGCGGTCTCCGCCGAACCGCCGCTGCCAATACCCATAGCTCAGCATCACCGGCCCCGCGCTGTGCGGATCCTGATCCGCATGCGACAGCCACCTCCCCACTGCCGGCGGCACATCCAGCGTCTCCAGCACCCCATCGCTGATCAGCGCCGCACACACCTCTTCCGGTTGCGCCAGCCCCGTCACATTCACCGTCCGGCGCTGCCAGACGCCCACCGACTGAAACGTCCGGTTTTGCTCGGTAAACGTGAAATACATCGACCCTGACAGCCGCAGTTGATCCCGGAAATCCGCCAGCCCCTCAGCCCCTGGCGCCTGCAGCCGCAAGCTCACCAGCTGCTCCGCCTGCGGATACGGCAGCGGCCGCAGCAGCACGCTGTTCAACACGCTGAACACCGCTGTGTTCGCGCCAATGCCAATTGCCAGCGTCAAAATTGCCGTCGCCGCAAATCCCGGAGCCCGCCCCAACCGCCGCATCGCCAGCCGCCCATCGGCCCACAGCGATTCCACCCCTGGCCACTGCCAAACCTCCCGGCTCCGCTCCTCGATCCGCGTCACGTTCCCAAACTCCCGCCGAGCTGCAAACTCAGCATCAGGGCGCGCCATCCCCCCGTCGACCAACTCCTCAACCTTCTCGGAAAGGTGCTCCCGCATCGACTCCGAGAGCTCCTCAAACCGCCGCCGTCGAGAAAAAATCCGCCCAAACCAGCTCATCGCCGTCACCCGCTCTCCCAAAAACCTCGAAGCCCTCATTTGTGCCCTGTGCCCTGAGCTCAGTTTTTCTGAACGCTGATCGCTGAACGCTGAACGTTGTTACCGGGTGCCCCACATCTGCCCGCCTTTGGCAGA
>PLKU01000278.1:2025-13116 GCA_003140705.1 Acidobacteriaceae bacterium | reverse complement strand
TCATCCTGTAGAAGCCGGGCGTGGTGAGTTGGCCCTCGACGTATTCCGGCTGATCCTTGGTGGCCAGGTTGAAGCTGCCGCCGGTCCAGGCATTCAGGTCCTGAAAGGATTTGTTTTCGCGCTTCCAGTCAACAAAGTCCTGAGCGGCGATGCTGTTGTGGAAGGTTTGAATCTTCGACCAGACCATGACGAGCTGGTCGGGTTCCGGATACGGCATGGGGGCAAGCAGCGTGGCGTAGACCACGGTGAAGATGGCGGTGTTGGCGCCGATGCCCAGGGCAAGCGTGAGGACGGCGGTAAGGGCGAACACGGGCGACTTGCTTAACTGGCGAAGCGCGTATTGAAGGTTCCGCAAAATCGTTCGCATTGACTCTCCTGTTCTTTGCTACGCAGACTACTCGGTTCTGAGGGCTTGCATGGGTTCAACGGTGGCGGCGCGGCGAGCGGGGATCGCTGCGGCCATTGCGACCATAATCGCCGTCAAGAGTACGGCAACTGTCAGAGTAAGTGGATCGAAGGTGGCGACGTCGTAGAGCTGGCTGCTGAACAGGCGAGCAAGGGCTACGACGGAGGGTAAGGCGACGGCCGTTGCAATGGCGGCGATGATAGCCATCTCACGTACGACGAGGACAATTACGCCTCTGCGTTGCGACCCGAGAGCAAGACGCACGCCGATCTCGCGGGTGCGCTGCTCGGTGGAGTAGGCAAGCACGCCATAAAGGCCAACTGCGGCGAGCACCATGGCGAGAGCGGAGAAGCCGATGGCGAGAAAGGCTAGGGCACGGACGTCGGCGGCGCGACGATCGACTTCCTCTTGCATGGTGCGCAAGCCATCGACAACCAGCGTTGGATCGAGATGATGCATGGTTTGACGGATGGCTGCTTCGACTGTCTCCGGAGACTGCACAGTGCGAGCGTAGATTTCAACGCCGCCTGGATGCTTTTCCTGCAGGTAAGGGGAATAGACTGCGGGCCCCATCTGAGTGCGCAGGTTCACGTGCCTGACATCGCCAACTACTCCGACGATCGTGGCGTTGAATTTTACGTCGTCGCCGTCGCCCCTGGAGATAAGGCGCCCCAGAGCATTTTGGGGTGAACCGAAGAATCGTTTGACAAAGGCAAGGTTGACGACGGCAACGCCGGGCTGTCCTTTGACGTCAGACAAGGTAAAGTCCCTGCCCACCATGAGAGGTTGACGCAACGTTGCGAAGTAGTCGGGCACGATGCTGGGCGTCTCAAAGTTCATCCTCTCATCATCCGCGGGCTTGTATCCCTCGATGGAATAGTTTGAGCCCATCGAATTTCCATCAAGCTCGGGATCGTCGGTGGCGGAGGCGATGGTGACGCCGGGAATGCGGCGCACTGCATTGAGCGCGTTGGTGACAATCTGCGGGGTGCGGTCTTCGCCGTAACCGGAGCTGGTGGGGTCAAGGTTGAAGGTCACGAGATTCTCAGTGTCGAAGCCCACGGGTTGGTGGCGTAGGTTTTCTAGGGTGCGAACGAAGAGACCCGCGCCGCCGAGCAGCAGAACTGTAAGCGCAATCTGCGCGCCCACGGCCATTTTGCGGAATCGCTGAGAGCCCCTGGATGCGGTGCCGGCATTCTGGCGGAGCGCATTGGCAAGATCTGGGTGAAGGAAATGAAGGACCGGCGCAAAGCTGAAGAACAAGCTGGTCAGAAGACCAACCGCAAGGGTGAACAGAAGCACGCGTCCATCGATGGTTGCCGAGTAGGGCTCTTCGCCGGGGTCTGCGTTGGTCAAGATGCGCACGAGTGTTATGGCGACCAGCGGCGCAAGAGCAAGGCCTGCGGCGGCACCGGCGATTCCAAGCAAAGCGCCTTCTGAAAGCAATTGCGAGACGATTCGGCTGCGTTTTGCGCCGAGAGCGTAGCGCATTGACATTTCCCGAGCGCGGCCGGCAGCGCGCAGCAGCAGGAGGGTTGCAACGTTAATGGCGCACATGGCAATGAGCAAGCCTGCCATGCTCATGAGGATGACGAGCGGAGTTTTCAACTCCATGCGGTCAGGCGAAAAGCCGGTTGAATCGTCGAGGACTTTGAGCTGCGAATCATCGAGGAAGTGCTTCTTGAAGCGGTCGGACTTCGACTTGTAGAGAGTCAGTTCATAGGCGCGCAGCGAGTGCCAAAGCGGGCCGAGGCTAGCCCCCGCCTGCAACGCGGACACACCGGGCTTGAGCCGCGCCACGAGTGTGAGCCAGATAGACTGGTGGTTCGTCAGATTGTCGCGAGCATTCATCCACGGCATTGCGATATCCACCATGCTGATGGGGATGAACACGCCGGGCTTGTAGCCTCCGATGGCCGAACTAAAATTCTCAGGCGCGACGCCGAGGATGGTGAAAGGGTGACCGTTGATGAGCACGGTCTGGCCGACTACGTCGCGCGATGCAGCAAAGCGCGTCTTCCAATAATCGTATCCAAGCACCAACACAGGATTAGCGTTCTTGGCAGTATCGTCCTGCGGCATCAGCAGCCGGCCGAGTGCAGGCTTGAGTCCGAGCACCTGAAAGTAATTGCCGGAGACGACTTCGGCATCTTTGTCCTCAGCCTGGTTGCGCCAGGAAACACCAACACTGGCCTTATCCGCAGCAAGCATGCTTTGAAAGACCTGGTTATGATCGCGCAGGTCTTTATACATGGGATACGAGAAGTAGTTCGAAGTATCGCCCCCGAAACTGCTGGCCGAACCGGAGAAGCCGCCGGTCCACTCAAAACGCACCAGCTCTTTGGGACGCTCGACGGGCAACATGCGAAGCAGGGCCTGGTCAAAGAGGGTGAAGACGGCAGTATTGGCGCCGATGCCGAGGGCAAGCGTGATGATGACGGTGAGCGTGAATCCCGGCGCCTTCCGCAGTTGGCGGAGCGCGTAGCGGATGTCCTGCGGCAGCGTGTTCATCTTCTCTCCCTTCCTTGAAATCTTGAGCATGGCACTATTCCGTTCGCAAGGCCTGCATGGGTTCAATGGAAGCGGCGCGGCGAGCGGGAATGAAGGCCGCCGCCGCGGCGCAGAGTACGAGTGCCAGCGGTGCGCCAACCAGGGCCACCGGATCGTAGCTGACGACGCCGTAGAGTAGGCTCTCCATGAGATGTCCCGCATAAAGTGCGGCGGGTATGCCCAGAGCCAGGCCAATAAGAATTTGCCACAACGCGCCGCGGAGGACCATGGAGACCACACTGGAGCGGGTAGCCCCAAGAGCCATGCGGATGCCGATCTCACTTGTGCGGCGGGCGACGAAGTAAGACATGACGCCATAGAGGCCGACTGAGGCGAGGATGAGAGCAAGGATGCCGAAGAGACTGGTGAGGCGCGCGGTGAGGCGCTCCTGATCGAAGTTTCCGGCAACCTGCGCATCGAGTGAGCGGAGATCCATGACGGTGAGGTTGGGATCGACGCCGGCAAGCGTGCGGCGGATAAGCGCGTCTGCATTCTGCTGCGGTTGGTTGAATTTGAGGATAATGGCGTTGATGAACATGGACTGGGTTTCGCCGCCAATCATGTCCGCTTCCTTGTAGCCGTTGAAGGGCTGTGAGAGCGGGCGCAGATAGACGGGACGGACATCGTCGCGGGGGTTGTTCATCTTGAAGTCGTTGAAGACGCCGACGATTTCCCAACTGCCGGAGTATTGCACGAAGTCGATGCCGAAGTGTTGTCCGACGGGGTCTTGCTTGGGGAAGAAGCGCTTGACGAATGCCTGATTGACAATGGCGACCTGGGGCGATGAGGCAGTGTCCTGCTCATTGATGCCGCGGCCACGGACGATGGAGACACCGATCGAGTCGAGGAAGTGGGTGCTGACGCGATCCCAGGTGGCGCCGCATTTGTCGCCGGGGTGCGGCGCGGGATGACCCTGCTGGATGACGCACTCGCCCCAGTTGTCGCCTTCAAGCGGGCTGTAGAGCGCGAGGCCGACGTTGGTTACAGCGGGGAGCGCGGAAAAGCGATCTTCGATTTGGCGATAGAGGCCGGGCACGCGGTCAATGGTGTAGCCAGCGCCGGCCGGATCGAAATGGAGCACGTACCGGTTGGACGTGGCGATGCCGAACTTCTGGTGCTCAAGGTTGTTGAGCGACCTGGTCATGAGAATTGCGCCGGCGAGTAGCACGAGGGACAAGGCGGCCTGAAAAACGACCAGAGATTTCTGGGGGAGGGACGAGCGGTCGCGCGTGGAACGGTTGACGCCGCGAAGCACTTCAGCCGGCTGCGCATGGGAAGAGAGCCAGGCGGGGCCCGCGCCGAAAAGCATGCCTGTGACAAGCGAGATGGCAAAGGCGAAAAGAAGAATGAGGGGGGAGGGGCTGGCCTCGATAGGCAGGTTGGTTGCGTCGGGAAAGGCGAGGGCGAGAATGGTGCGCGATCCGGCGTAGGCGACGGCGAGTCCGGCAAGTCCGCCGATGCAACTGAGGATGACGCTCTCAGTAAGAATCTGGCGGACAACGCGCGAGCGACCAGCGCCGAGGGCCATGCGGACGGCAACGTCGGAGCGGCGCGTGGTGGCGCGGGCCAACATGAGGTTGGCGATGTTGGCACAGGCAATGAGCAGAACGACCGAGGAAAGGATCATCAACATCGTCAAGCCTTTGCCGGTCTCCTGCTGCAGGTTCTGGATGCCGCCACCACCCGGCGAGAGCACGACATGCATCTTGGGAATGATGGTGGCGCCGCCGTTGGCGGTGAGCTGCGGGCGGGAATAGAGCCATTGACGAAGCGAAGCGGTAAGCTTGGTCTGCAACGCGACTATGTTGGTTCCGGGGCGGACTCTGCCAATCGGGTAGAGCCAATGGGATTCCGGATGATTGATGATGGCGCTGGCTCCGCGAAGATAGGGCTCAGTCTGGATGGGCATCCAGAAATCGGGCGGAGAATCCGTAACCCGGTCGCCGAAGAATCCTGGGGGCGCGATGCCAATGACCGTGAAGGGCAGAGTTTGAATAAAGATGGTTGAACCGACAATGGCGGGATCGCCCGCATACTCGCCTTGCCAAGCCTTGTAGCTGATGACCGTCGCGGGTGGAGCGGCCGGCATATCGTCCTTGTCGGAGAACGTGCGGCCCACGTAGGCACCGAGGCCGAGGGTGGAGAAGTAGTTGCCGGACACGAATTCGCCGTGAAGCGACTTGGGCAAAGCATTGCCGCGGCGGACGGCCCACATGCCGCCGCCGGCTTGAACCGCGGCCAGTTGCTCGAACTCCGGCGCAGCGTTCTTGAGATACCGATAAAGGTCGGTAGAGAAGATGGAGAAGTCGCCGGTGTCGCCGGCGTCGCCGGGGAATCCTCCATCGACGCAGCAATCGTCGTGGTCGCCGATGCGATAAAGAGTGGCGGGATCAGTGACGGGCAGGGAGCGAAGCAGAATACCATGGACGAGCGTAAAGATGGCGGTGTTTGCACCGATGCCGAGGGCGAGGGTGATGACCGCGGTGGCCGAGAATCCCGGCGACTTGCGCAACTGGCGAAGCGCGTAGCGAACGTCCTGAAGGAGTTGATTCATGGCGTTTGTTCTCCGTTCTGCTTTGTAATCCAGTCTTGCGGGATTCTCGTACCTGATGGTGAATGCTATTCGGTTCTGAGTGCTTGCATGGGATTGACAGAGGCCGCACGTCGCGCGGGAATGAAACAAGCGGCCAGCGCGACCAGGCAAAGCACGACTGCCACGGTTAGAAACGTGAACCAATCGGCGGAGCCAACGCCAAACAGAAGACCGCGCAGGAATCGAGTGAGATAGAGCGAAGCAGCGACGCCGACCACGAGCCCGACAAGTGTAAGACGCAACCCCTGGCTCAAGACATGGCGGAAGATGGCTGCCTTGCTTGCGCCGAGCGCCATGCGAATGCCGATCTCGTGGGTGCGCTGCCGGGTTGTGTAGGCAACAACCGCGTAGATGCCGACGACTGCCAGAATCAAGGCAAGCACACCGAATGCGCCTGCAAATACAGCAGCGATGCGCTCAAAGACGTTGCCCATCTGCATGGATTCCTTCAGCGTGGAGACGTTAAAGAGGGGCAGATTCGGGTTGAGATCCGCAACGGTGCGCTCGACCGCCGAGGTGAGCGCCAGGGGTTCGCCCGTGGTGCGGATCTGCAGAATGGCCTCGCTCCTATAGCTCTGCGCCATGGGAATGAGGACGAGGGGGGATGGGTCGTAGACCATGCGGCGGTATTTGCCGTTGGCCGCCACGCCAACCACAGACATCCACTGGCCATAGAGTTGAATGCGCTTGCCGAGCGGATTCTGCCCGGGCCAGTAGCGGTCAACCAGGGCCTCGTTGACGATGGCTACGGGCAGTGTGTTGGCCTTGTCCTGATCAGTGAATTCCCTGCCTGCGAGCAAGGGGGTCTTCAAAGTGGTCAGGTAGTTCGGGGCAACGGCACCGCGGTCGACCTCGATGGTTTCATGGAGGTGCGGGACGTAGCCTTCAGGCAGGACGCCATCGGAGTGCATGGTGAAGCTGAGCGGTGAAAAATCGGCCAACGTGGCGGACACCACTCCGGGGAGCGCATTGAGCCGGGCAAGCAGTTGCCGGTGAAACTCAATTCCCGTCTCTTGGGAGTAGCCCATGGGGCTGAGGTCGAACGAGGCGACCAGCACGTGGTTCGGATTGAAGCCGAGGTCGGACTTCTGTGCATTATCAAGGCTGCGAACAAATAATCCGGCACAGGTGAGCAGGAGCAATGACAAGGCGACCTGCGCAATGACAAGACCGGAGGCAAGGCGCGATTTCTGGAGCCCGCCAGAGGTACTGAGCGCTTCGTCTTTGAGGGCGTCGACGGGGGCGAGCGCGGAAGCGCGCAGCGCGGGAACGACGCCGGAGAGGATGGCCGTCAACATGGAAACGAGAATAGTTGCCAGCAGCACTTTACCGTCCAGGCTTGCGTTGACGGAAAGCGGCAGCGTGGTGGGAGGCAGGAACGCGGTGAGGCCATTAGCTGTCCACGTAGTCACGATGAGCGCGACACTGCCGCCGGCGAGGGCAATCACAAGACTCTCAATCAGGAGTTGGCGTATGAGCCGCCAGCGGCTTGCCCCCATGGAGAGTCGAATGGCGAATTCGCGGCGTCGAGTCACGGAGCGCACGAGCAGAAGATTGGCGACGTTGGCACAGGCCAGCAACAACAGCACCGCAGCCAGCGCCAGCAGAATGGGCAGCGTTCCGGCGAGGTAGACGTTGGCGCCGAAGGGAGAGCGCCAGAGCGGGTCAGAGGAGATTTGATTGGCGCCCTGGTGCGATGTGGGGTACTGATCGACGATGCGCTGCATAAGCAGGTTCAGCTCATCGTCAGCCTGGCGTCGATCGACGTCCGGATTCATGACACCCAGAACCTGGAGCCAGGAGACGCCGCGATCCCCAGTCGGATTAAAGCCCCAACCCCAGACCTGGTGAGCCATGCCGAGGGGCATGAAGATGTCGGCGCGCAATCCGGACTTGCCTCCCTGAAAGCCTTTGGGAGCGACACCGACAACGGTGTAGGGGTGGAGGTTGATCTCAATTGTTTTGCCGACGATGGCCGGATCCGCCGCGAACCGGTTCTGCCAGAGACTGTAGCTGAGCACCGCTTCAGCTTTGCCCGCCGCTTCATTCTGCTGCGACGAGAGCAAGGTTTGACCGAGGATGGGGCGCACACCGAGGACCTCAAAGTAATTGGCCGAGGTGAGAGCTCCGTAGATGCGCTCCGGCTTGGCGGTTCCGGTGATAGCCATGAAGTCGTCGTGGTAAGCGAGCAGGCCGGAGAGGCTTTGCACGTGGTCGCGAATATCGACGTAATCCGGATAGGAAAACGGCGGAGTGGGGTGCTCGCTCCGGTCGCCGCGCATGATGGTGATCATCTTGCCGGTTTGCGAGACACCAGGGATCGGGTCGAAGAGCGTGGACCGAATCCAGGTTCCGATGGTGCTGCATGCACCGATCCCCAGGGCGAGTGTGAGCACCGCGGTGAGCGTAAACCCAGGCGCCTTGCGCAACTGACGTAATGCATAACGCAGGTCCTGCAGGAGCATGACTATGCCTCCACTTCCTCTGTGAGCTTTTTGAGCTCGTCTTCCGAGACCACCTTTCCGTCGAAGAGGTGCACTTCGCGCTGGGCGTGCTTGGCAAAGCGTGGATCGTGGGTGACCATGCAGATGGTGGAACCCTCTCGATGGAGATCGGCGAGCAGGTGCATGACGGCCTCGCCGTTCTTTGAATCGAGGTTGCCGGTGGGCTCGTCGGCGAGCAGGATGGAGGGCGAACCGGCCAGCGCACGGGCTACGGCCACACGCTGCTGCTGACCACCTGAAAGCTGGGCGGGATAGTGACGCATGCGATGGGCCATATTGACCCGCTCGAGAGCGTCTTTGACGCGGGTCTTGCGCTCGGCCGAGGGCATGCCGGCACGATAGGTGAGGGGGAGTTCGACATTCTCTTCGACGGTAAGGTCGCCGATGAGATTGAAGCTCTGGAAGATAAAGCCGATCTCCTGGTTGCGGATGCGGGAACGGTCGCCGAAGCTGAGGTTCTCGACGGGATTGTTGTTAAGCAGGTAGCGGCCGCCGGTGGGCGTATCGAGGAGGCCGAGGATGGAGAGCAGCGTGGACTTGCCGCAGCCTGAAGGGCCGGACATGGCAACGTACTCGCCGCGCGAGATGGTGAGGTGAATGCCAGAGAGCGCGTGCGTCTCGACTTCGTCGGTGTAGAAGACCTTGGTAAGATCCTCAATTTCAATGAGCTTGTCGTTCGATGCCATACTGTCCCCCTTCGTAAGTTGCCAGTTGTCAATGACGGTGATCAGTTGTCAGTGGTCAGTGGTGACTGGTCACTGTTCTTATTCCAGCCGGATGCGGTCGACGCTATCTTCGCGCGACATATCAGAGAGGATCACGGTGTCACCTTCCTTGAGCCCTTCGAGCACCTGAATTGCGTTGACGGAGGCGCGACCAACTTTAACAGGTACGCGCACAGCGCCTTTGCCATCGGCGTCCTCTTTGAAGAGGCTCAGGGTCGAGTTCTCATTTCCCAAAGCCGGCCTGCCTACCTGAAGCACATCGGTCAATCGCGCCAAATCAATGGTGCCCTCGACGCTGAGTTGCGGTCGCGCTCCTGGCGGTAAGGGTCCATCGAGTGATACGTCAACGGTAACCGTTCCGTTCACGACCGTTGGATCAATTCTGGTGACGTGGCCGGGTATGACGCCGTTGTGGGTATCGATGGATGCGGGCTGACCGAGCTGGATGTCGCGAGCCTGGGTTTCCGCAATCTGGAGGGCGGCCTTGAGCTTGTCGAGCTGGATGACCTCGGCCACCGAGGTTCCTGCGGTGACGTGCTGGCCCACTTGCAATGGAATCGCAAGGGCAGCGACCGAACCCGAGATGCCGGCCCTGACCTGCAGTGCCGCGGACTGCTTTTGATAGAGATCGAGCAGCGCCTTGGCCTGGTCGATCTTGGTCTGCGACGACGCAAGCTGGACCTCAATCGCTCTCTGGTTGACATCGAGCTGCTGCTGGCTGAGTTGATGCTGTGTGGTCAGCTGGTCGGCGGTGTTCTTCGACTTGCTGTAAGCGAGGCCGGAGATGACGCCAAGATCGTAGAGGGCCTTGTCAGACTGCGCCTGCAACTGGTCCTGCGTGTAATCAGAGTTGACCTGGGCGGCCGAGGTCTTCTTGTCCATCATGGTGCTCTGCAGCGACGCCTGAAGGCTCTTGTAATCAGCCTGTGCGGCCTTGAGCGCCAGTTGGGCGTTGAGCAACTCCTGCTGAAGCTGCGGGTCGGCCAGGTCCATCAGGATGGTATCCGGAGTGACCTTGGCGCCGGGCAAGACGCGGATGCGCACGACAGTGGAGTCGGTCTGGGCGGGAATCAGCTCGATCGAGTCCTCGCGAGGGACCAGCGAGCCGGTGGAGGCGCGCACCTGAATGGTCAGGTCCCCGCGCCGAACCGTGTCTGGCCAGATAGTGGAGCGGTCCACGGGAGTCGCGGCAGGTTTGAGCCGCGATACCCCAAACAACGCGGCTGCCAACGCCACCACTGTGGCACCGGCGATGATCCAGAGCCGGCGCTTCCGTTTTTGCAATAAGTCTGGGCGTGCGATATCCATCACACGTTGCTATAGCACTTGCGGTGCCAAAGAGCCGCCGGATGTTCGCACTGAAAACAAAAGGCTTGCGATCGCATTGAAGGGATCTGGAGCGAAAGTAGTGACCGCTTCCGACGTGAGGGTGTTCGATATCGGACATTGGGAAATGGAGGGGTGACAGGGGTGTTTTGTCGATTTGGCGTTGGGAAGACGGGCGCTGATCCTGCTTCCGGTCAGCAACGTTCGACGGCGAGGGCTACGGCGTTGCCGCCGCCGAGGCATAACGAGGCGATGCCCCTGGTTTTGTTTTGGTTTTGGAGAGTGTAGAGCAGGGTGACGAGGACGCGGGCGCCGCTGGCGCCGATGGGNNGCGATTGACGGCGAGGGCCTGGACGCTGAAGGCCTCATTCAATTCGAAGAGGTCGACGTCATTGAGGGACCAACCGGCGCCGGCGGCTGCTTTGCGAACGGCCTCGATGGGGGCCAGACCGAACCACTCTGGAGCGACACCGCTTGTGGACTGGGCGCGAATGATGGCGATGGGCTTGAGGCCAAGTGCTTGTGCGCGCTCCGCGCTGGTGACGGCGAGAGCGGCTGCGCCGTCGCTGACACTGGGGGCATTGCCGGCGGTGACGGTGCCGTCGGTCTTGAAGGCGGGTTTGAGAGCGGCCAAGATTTCTACGGTTGTGTTGGGACGGATGGTTTCGTCCTTCTCGAACAGGGTGGGGACAGCAGTTTTGTTGGTGGACGGAATTTCAACGGGAAGGATTTCGTCGCGGAAGAAACCAGCGGCGGCGGCGGCGGCGGCNNGGCGGCGGCGGCGCGGCGGTGGGACTCGGCTGCAAAGGCGTCCTGCTCATTGCGGGTGATGCCGTATTTTGCGGCAATCATCTCTGCGCCGACGCCCATGTGAAAGCCGTTGTATGCCTCCCATAAGCCGTCGAAGATCATGGAATCGACGAGTTCGGCGTTGCCCATGCGATAGCCGGATCGAGCCTCGGGGAGCAGATACGGCGCGTTGGTCAT